>DATMDQ010000016.1:0-67894 GCA_035557715.1 Gemmatimonadales bacterium | reverse complement strand
CGCCGGCGAGGTTTTGCCACTCCACGAGCGCGCGCCACGGCGCCGACCGGTAGACACGCGTCAGGCCCCTGGATGCTCAAGCCGCGCCGCTCGGGCGGTGGCCACGGAACCCGGATCTGGCGCCGGGGCGAGACGGTGCCCAGAACCCACTACCTCCAGGAACATATCGCCGGCAGCACTGGCTCGGTCGTGTTCGCCGCCGATGGGAAGCGTGCTGTCCTGCTCGGTCTCACCCGGCAGCTGGTGGGCGACGGCCGTCTGGGAGCCGGGGGCTTCCGGTATTGTGGCAGCCTGCTCGGCAACCCGGGCGCGCTCTTCCGCCAGGGAGAGGAGATCCTCAAAGCTGCGAGCGCGGTCGTAGCCGGACTCACGGCTGAATTCGGGTTGGTGGGCCTGAACGGTATGGATTTCGTTGCTCGCGGCGGCGTTCCCTACCCGATCGAGGTCAATCCCCGGTATTCGGCGTCAATGGAGCTACTCGAACGAGCACACGGGCTTTCCATGTTCGAGACCCACCTGCAAGCCTGCTCGGGGACCTTCGCTGCGGCTCCAGGGCTGGGTTCGGGAATCGAAGGCAAGGCGATCGTCTTTGCCCGGCGTGACGTGATTGTGGGAGATACCCGGGCGTGGATCGAGCACGGAGCCTTTGCGGACATACCTCACCCCGGCGAGCGCATCCGCCGAGGCCATCCGATCTGCACCGTATTCGCGCGCGGCAGCAGCGCGGAGAGCTGCCACCGGTTACTGGTGAAACGGGCCGCCTCGGTCTACCGGGTTACCACCGACTCGACGCGAGGAGCCGCGTGAGCGCCGCACATCAGGTGGAACACGTGACCTGCCTCGGCTGCGGCTGCGGATGTGACGACATCACGGTGACGGTGCAGGACGGACGGATCGTCGACGCCATTCCCGCATGCCCTGTGGGGCGAGCGTGGTTCGGGGATGGCACCGTACCCTGGGAGGTGCTCCGAGCCGGGAAGCCTGAGGTCATTGAACACGCACTGACCGAGGCAGCCGGCATCCTGACCAAAGCCCGGGGACGCCTGCTGGTATATCTGGCGCCCGACGTCACCTCTCAGGCCCAGCGCGCTGCGGTGGCCCTGGCCGACCTGCTGGGCGCGGCGGTGGACAGCGCAACCTCGGATGCGGCGGCAGGAGGTCTCCTTGCTGCTCAGCGACGCGGGCGCGCTACGGCAACGTTAGGTGAAGTCCGGAACCGCGGAGATGTCCTGCTCTTCTGGGGCGCCGATCCGACCGGACGCTATCCCCGATTCCTCTCGCGCTACGCGCTCGAGCCAGCGGGCTCCCAGGTCCCGAGCGGCCGCGCGGGCAGGTTCGTGATCGCGGTGAACATCGGGTCCGATAAGGGACCGCCGGGAGCCGACCTCACCATCAGCCTGGAGCCGTCGGAAGAGATCACCGCGCTCTCGCTCATGCGGGCGGCGGTCCTGGATCATCCCGCCCGTAACCCGTCGCCCAACCTGGCTAGAGCTGTTGGGCTGATTGGCCGGCTCACCGATGCCCGCTATGCGGTTCTCGTACACGACGCAGAGCCGACGGCCCTACCCCGGAATCCGCTCAGGGTAGAGGGGCTGATCGCCCTCACCCAGGCGCTGAACGGACCCACTCGAGCCGCGTTGAGCAGCCTCCGCGCGGGGGGCAACCGGACCGGGGCGGAATCGGTGCTGACATGGCAGACCGGCTACCCCTTCGCGGTGGACCATTCGAGAGGATATCCCCGATACATGCCGGGGGATCGCGGTCTCGACCGGCTGGTCAGCGGAGCATTTACCGCGGCGGTGGTGGTGGGCTCGCCCAATCTCGGGGAAGAAACGGCCGCCGCGCTCGGCGGCATCGACACGGTAGCGATAGGACCCGGTGCCAGCCAGGCACCCTTTACCACACGGGTGGCGATCGATACCGGCGCCGCCGGTATCCACGAAGCCGGCACCGCATACCGGATGGACGAGGTCCCACTCTCGCTGCGGCCTCCGTTGACCGGTCAACGCTCGACGGTTCAGACCCTTGAGGCCCTCATGACGGCGGTGCGGGCCAGGCTCCCAGGAGCCCCGGCATGACATCCCGGCTGCGTCTCACCGGAGGCACGGTACATGACCCGGCCAATGGGATCGATGGAGAGGTGCGCGACATCTGCATCGAGGATGGTCACATCGTGGCCAGTCTGCCGGACGGCGCGCCCACGCTCGACGCCCGGGGGATGATCGTGATGGCGGGCGGGGTGGACATTCACTCCCATCTGGCCAGCTCCAGCTGCAATCATGCGCGCCGCTTGTTGCCGGAGGAGCACGCGGCCGACCCGGCAACCGCTCCTGCTCTGGTCGAGCGGGAGGCCCTGCCCCGGTCGGGCACGGGTGGCACCGTCCCCACCACGTTTACCTCCGGCTACCGTTACGCCGGTCTGGGCTACACCACTGTCTTTGACGCCGCGGTGGCTCCGGTAATGGCGCGGCACAGCCATGCCGAGTTGGGAGACACGCCCTGCGTGGACGGCGGTTTCTTCGCGTTGATGGGCAACGACGAGTACCTGTTGCGGCAGATTGCCGCAGGCGAGCGGGAGAGGGCTCGCGACTACGCCGCCTGGCTTTTGGGCTCGACCGGTGCCTACGCCATCAAGATCGTGAATCCGGGCGGGATCGAGGCCTGGAAGTCAGGCCAGCGGAATCTCAACGGGCTGGACGAGGTGCTCACCACCCACGGCGTCACTCCACGCGCCATCCTGGAGACGCTCACCGACGCGGCCAACCATCTGCGGCTCCCCCATCCGGTCCACATCCATTGCAACAATCTCGGTCAGCCGGGCAACGTGGCGGTCACGCTGGCCACCATGCAGGCACTGGCCGGCCGGCGGGCGCATTTCACCCATGTGCAATTCCACTCCTATGGCGGGCCCGGCTGGAGCTCGGGGGCGGCGCCGATCATCGAGTACGTCAACACCCATCCGGAGCTGAGCATCGATGTAGGCCAGGTGATGTTCGGATCAGCCACGACGATCACGGCAGATGGACCGGTTGAATACCTGCTCCACAAGAGCAGCGGCCGCAAATGGGTCAACATCGACATCGAGCTGGAGACTGGCTGTGGTATCGTGCCCTTCCTCTACAAGGACAAGGCCGCGGTCAACGCACTGCAATGGGCAGTTGGGCTCGAGCTTTTCCTGCTGAGCCGAGATCCCTGGAGGGTGGTGCTCTCGACCGATCATCCCAACGGCGGCTCGTTCCTCTCCTATCCAGCGTTGATTCAGCTATTGATGGACAGGAGCGTCAGGGACGAGAAACTGAAGCAGGTCAATCCCAAGCTGCTCGGGGGGTCCGCCCTGGCGGACGGACTCACCCGCGAATACACCCTGAACGAGATCGCGATCATAACCCGTGCAGGTCCAGCCCGGCTGCTGGGTCTCCGTCAGAAGGGCCACCTGGGGCCGGGAGCGGATGCCGATGTAACCGTCTTCGCCCGGAACGCGGACATCGCCCAGATGTTCGCCACTCCACGGTACGTGATCAAAGGGGGCAGCCTCGTGGTTGAAGAGGGCCAGTTGCGGCGTGCACCAGTCGGCCGCCGGCTGCACGTCCGGCCCGGGTACGACAATGCCCTGCTGCCGGATCTCAAGCGCTACTTCGACGCGTACTCGACCGTGGCGTTCGAGAACTATCCGGTGCAAGGCATTCCAGATGAGCCCATCGCGGTCTGATGTCATGAAGATCCGCGGGGTCTTCATCGAGGACACCTTCGCCGAAGCTTTCACCATGCGGGTGGCGCGGATCATCATTACTGCACGCAGCGCACGCTGGGTGCGTGCCGCGGCGCTCAAGCTGACCGGCTTCGCCACTTCAGTGATCGGGTGCAAGGTCGAGGCCGGCATCGAACGGGAGCTGTCCGCAAAGGAGACTCCCGACGGACGACCGGGTGTCAGCGTTCTGATGATGACCATGGGTAAGGACGATCTCGGGAAACGCCTGATCGAACGCATAGGGCAGACCGTGCTCACCTGCCCCACCACTGCATGCTACGATGGCCTGCCCGAGGCGCCGGATCGGGTGGGCGTGGGATCCGCCCTGCGGTTTTTCGGCGACGGCTTCCAGATCAGCAAGGTCATCGCTGGACAGCGTTTCTGGCGGATCCCCGTCATGGAAGGCGAGTTTCTGGTCCAGGAGAAGTTCGGGATGCTCAAGGGGGTAGGTGGCGGCAACTTTCTCATCTTGGCCCGAAGCGCCGATGCCGCGCTCGAGGCAGCCGAAGCGGCGGCCGATTCGATGTCGGCGCGGCCAGGAGTCATTCTCCCCTTCCCCGGCGGCGTGGTTCGGAGCGGCAGCAAGGTGGGCGCGCGCCGGATCAAGTCCATGATCGCCTCCACCAACGACGCTTTCTGCCCAACCCTTCGGGCGGTCACCGCCAGCGCGTTACCTGAAGGTGTGAATTCCGTGCTCGAGATCGTGATCAACGGAGTGGATACGAATACGATCGCCTCGGCCATGAAGACTGGAATCGATGCGGCCTGCCGGGATGGGGTGGTGGCTATCAGCGCGGGGAACTACGGCGGCAAGCTTGGCCCTCATCACTTCTACCTTCGGAAGATCATGAGCGGAGCGTCCGGGTGAGTATTCTCGCCAAGCTAAAGGGACCGCTCAGTCAACGAGTGGATCTGTCCGAGGTGCTGGCCGGCTCCTGGGCTACCCTCTCGGCGAGAGAGCTCTCCGGACGTCGGGTGTATCTGGAGCGTGACGGCGGCGCGCGCCTCGGCGATCTCTTCGAGCTGGCCGGTAGCCCCGAGGGGAGGATCCGCTTCGTGGGGCAGCTCGATCAGGCCGACCGCCTGGGCGCAGTGCTCACGGAGGGTGAGGTGATCGTCGAGGGCAATGTGGGTCGTGAGGCCGGCCTCGCGCAGGCGGGGGGCAGGCTCGACATCAATGGCGATGCCGGTCCCCGCGCCGGCGCTGCCCCGCCCGGGTTCAAGCGCGGAATGACCGGAGGCGAGTTGATCGTGCGCGGGTCAGCTGGAGCCGAGGCCGGCGGCGGGATGCGGCGAGGCCTCCTCGTAATCCTCCGCGCCGCCGGTGACAGGACGGGGCTGGGGATGATCGCGGGAACCATCGTCGTGTTCGGCGCCGTCGGCGCCGATGCCGGCCTGTGGTCCAAACGAGGGTCAATAGTGGCTTTCGGCCAGGTAAGCCCGCCGCCGACGTACTTCTACGCCTGCACCTTTCAACCGACGTACCTGCGGCTGCTGCTCACCCGGTTGCGCTCCAGCTATGGACTGCCGGTTCAGCCACGACACCTCAACGGCCAGTATCGCCGCTACAGCGGCGACATGGCCGAGTTAGGCAAGGGAGAGATCCTCGCATGGACGAGCAAGTGACCTCACTCCGGATGAACGAAGCTGCGGGCGAAATCGCCGATAGCATGGCGGATCAGGCGGACCTCCTTCGGGTGAAGAGCTTCAGACTCCCGAGCGGGGCACGGGTAATCGATGCCGGAGTTGAGGTCGATGGCGGAGTCGAGGCCGGACTCGCGCTGGCAGAGATCTGCATGGGCGGGCTCGGCAACGTAAGCTTTACTCCGCTTCAGATCGGCGGGCGATCACATGCCGGATTGATCGTCTGGACCGACCACCCTGCCGTGGCGTGCATGGCCTCACAGTACGCCGGCTGGGCCATCTCGGTCGGCAAGTTCTTTGCGATGGGCTCGGGCCCATTGCGGGCGCATGCCAGGGTAGAGCGCGAGCTGTTCGAGAAGCTGGGGTATGAGGAGCAGGCGGATGAGGGGGTGCTGGTTCTCGAGACTCGCTCACTTCCGACCGATGAGGTCGTAGCCTGGGTGGCGGAGAAAGCGCGCCTCCAGCCGCTCCAGCTCACCTTTGTAGTTGCACCGACGGCAAGCATTGCCGGCGGGGTCCAGATCTCGGCCCGGATCGTCGAGACCGGCCTCCACAAGATAGAGACCCTTGGATTCGACGTGACGCGGATCGTGACCGCCATGGGGACCGCGCCGCTTCCCCCCGTGGCCAAGAACGATCTCCGGGCCATCGGCCGAACCAATGACTGTATCCTCTACGGCGGTCAGGCCCGGTACACCATCAAGGCCGCCGACGCCGAGCTGGAGAAGCTGGCCGAACAGGTGCCCGCTTCCGCCTCAAGGGACTATGGCACACCATTCTACGAGATCTTCCAGCGGTACGGGGGAGACTTCTACAAGATCGATCCGTTGTTGTTTAGTCCCGCCGAGGTGTGGCTTACCAGCACCGAAAGCGGCCGGACATTTCACGCCGGGCGTTTGAATCCCGAGGTGCTCGAGGCCTCGCTATACACCTAACCAGGAGCTTTCCATGCGTCGCTCGAGTTGGCTGTTGGTGGCCGCCTCCATCGTTGGCTTCGCCTGCAACAAAGGCGGTGACAAAGCAGCGGACACGCCAGGAGCGGACACGGCCACCGCCGCGGCCCCCGCGGGTCCGGCGGCAATCGTGACGGTCATCTACAACCCGCCCAAGGATCCGGCGGCCTTCGAGAAGTACTATGCCGAAACCCATGTGCCTCTGGTGGTGGCCAACCAGGGTGAGATCGGGTTCAAGCGGGCCGACCTGACCAAGTTCGAGTCTAACCTCGACGGCAAGAAGCCGACGTTCTACCGTCAGGCCGAGCTCTACTTCGATTCAATGGATGACCTGCAGAAAGGGGTGGCGACCCCCGGGTTCAAGAAGGTCGCGGATGACCTGCCTAAATTCGCATCGGGCGGCCTCATCGGAATGGTGGCAACGACCACCAACGACCACGAAGCAGGCTCGGGCGAGCCAGGGGCCATCGTGACCGTGATCTACAAGGCGCCCAAGGATACTGCCGCATTTGAGAAGTACTACGCCGAGATCCATGTGCCGCTGGTCGTGGCGAGTCAGCCCGAGATTGGCTTCACCCGGGCCGAGCTCACCCGCTTCAACTCCAACCTCGACGGCTCCAAGCCCACCCGCTACCGCCAGGCGGAGCTGTATTTCCCCTCGATGAACGCGGCCAAGAAAGGCATAGCGACGCCGGCGTTCAAGAAGGTCAGCGACGATCTAGGCAAGTTCGCCAGCGGGGGACTCGACGCCCTTATCGGGGCGGAGACCAAATAGCTTGAGAATCGCCGTCCTCGCCGCCCGGACCGGCTGGCATACCAGGGAGCTGGAGAGGGCGGCGGCCGAACGGGGGCATCACGCCGTAGTGCTTCCGTACGAGGGCCTGGTTGCCAGGATTGGGCCGGGCCCTGGCCTTCGCAGCCACGACACCGAGCTCGACGAGGTGGACGCCGTCCTCGCTCGTATCATCCCTTCCGGCTCGCTGGAGCAGATCATCTTCCGGGTGGATGCTCTGCACCGCCTGGAGGACCGCGGTGTCCGGGTGATGAACTCACCTCGAGCCATCGAGCGCACGGTCGACAAGTTCTGGACCTCGACCCTGCTGGAGCAATGCGGTGTGCTAACCCCGGAAACCGTTGTGTGCGATAACCCGGAGGAGGCTATGGCCGCCTTCCGGGCTCTCGGCGATGTCATCGTCAAGCCGCTGTTCGGGTCGATGGGACTGGGGATGGTCCGGGTGAGTGAGGAGGAGATGGCATTCCGTGTCTTTCGCACCATCGAGCAGATTCGTGGTGTGTACTACCTGCAACGGACCATCAACCATGGGGGGGTCGACGTCCGAGCATTCGTCATCGGCGGCCGGGTGATGGGCGCGATCGAGCGCCGGTCCACGGGTTGGCGGACCAACCTGGCGCGGGGAGGCACCGCTTGCAGCGTGGTGTTGTCGGAGGAGTGGAGCACCCTGGCCGTGCGGGCTGCCGCTGCCGTGGGTGCGGACTACGCCGGAGTAGATCTTTTGGCCGACGGCGCCGGTAAGGTCTATGTGCTGGAGGTGAATGGGATCCCCGGCTGGAAGGGACTGCAAGAGGCAACCAGGATCGATGTTGCCGGCAGGCTGCTGGACTTTCTCGCCCACCAGGCCGGGTGACGACGCCGGCCGATGTAGCGGCCGCAGGCCAGCTCGCGTGCCTGCTGGAGGTGAGCGCCCCAAAGCCCGGGAATGTGTCCCCCGAGCATCACTTTCACGACACGCGGTACGAGGACTTCCTGGCCAGCGCAGTGGCCATCGGACCAGCGCTCTCGGACGCCGCGAAGCACCCTCTGGGTACGACCATCCGCACCGCGGTGGAGGCCACCCGGCGCTGGACCAGGTCCAACACCAACCTGGGGATCGTACTCCTGCTCGCGCCCTTGGCGCGGGCCGCGCTGCAATCCGGGGGCAGCCTGCGCGAGCGGCTGACACGGGTGCTGGCGGGAACCACGGTGGCGGACGCGGCCCAGATGTACGCCGCCATCAGGCATGCGGGTCCGGGGGGGCTGGGAGCAAGCTCGGCGGAGGACGTGTCGGACACGCCGACCGTCACCCTGCGGGAAGCGATGGCCCTCGCGGCCGACAGAGACGCTGTTGCCCGGGAATACGTTACCGACTTTGCCCTCACTTTCGAGGTGGGGGTTCCAGCCATTCGGGCGAGCCGGCAGGAGGGGCTCGGGTGGACCGAAGCCGCGGTCGAGGCATACCTCACGCTGCTGGCTTCGACCCCCGACACTCACATCGCGCGCAAGCTGGGAACGGCAGAGGCCGAGGCTGTCTCCCGCCGGGCTATACAGGTTCGGGCCGCGGGCGGCACGCAGTCGGCCGCTGGGCTGAAGGCCCTGGCAGCGCTCGATGCCGAGCTGCGAGATCCACGGAATCGCCGGAATCCGGGCACGACCGCCGACCTGACCTGCGCTGCTTTGTTCGTCGTTATACTTGAAGGCGGATGGGATCGCTGAGGAGAACTGCCGTGCAGAGCAATTTCAGGGTCCAGGTCAGCAAGGACTATCTAGTCTTCGCCTCGGCTCATTTTATCACCTTCCGCGGGCACCAGTGCGAGACACTCCACGGGCACAACTACCGTGTCGGCGTGGCGGTCGAGGGCACGGTCGACTCCGAATGCCTCTTCGTGCTCGATTTCAGCATTCTGAAGCAGATCGTCCGTAAGCTGGTCGACGCCATTGATCACAAGGTCCTCTTGCCCACGCTGAATCCCAAGCTCGCTTTCCGCGAGGAGGGCGAGCGCCTGGCGGTCGACTACTTCGGCGAGCCGGCCTACGTCTTTCCCCGACGCGACTGCGCCTTGCTTCCGATTCCAAACAGCACGGCGGAGATGCTGGCCCAATATCTCGGGGTGCAGGTGCGCCAGGAGCTCGCGGCCGGTGGCTATCGCCACCTGACCCTTCTGGAGCTGGAGGTGGAGGAGAATTACGGCCAGTCGGCCACTTACCGCGAGGCGCTCGTCTCCGACTGACCGTTCCAGGATGCAGGGGCGGACAGCTCCGACAGGTCGGTTGCGGATATCCTTCCCGTGTGAAGGGCGCTGGCTACGAGGGCACCATCACACCCCACATCCCGCATGCGCTCGAGGTCCCGCCGGGTAAGGACGCCACCTCCCGCCAGGAGCCGTACGCGCGGGAAACGACGTCGCAGCGTCTCCAGCAGACCGATGTCCACTCCACATCCCGTGCCGATTCGACCCAGGTCCAGGAGCAGCAGGGTCGCCACGCCGGACGCAGTGGCCTGGGCGGCCAGGCTCAAGGCGTCCGGACCCACGCCACTCGCGTCCTGCATGGCGGCGTGAAGCACAGGGTTGCCCAGGCGGAGGTCGAGGCTGAATACCAGCCGCGATGGGCCGACCACCTCGACGATGGCGGCGAGATCCGAAAAGGCCTGAAGCGTCTCCAGGCCCACCACCACCTCGCTGGCACCGCAGGAAAGCACTTCGAGGGCCCCGCCCGGCATGCTGGTGCCGGCGTCAACCAGCAGCGCGCCGGCGAACCCGGTGTGGAACTCGGCCAGCTGACGAAGCAGCGATCGCTGGAGTGCCCCGCCCTGGATGGCATCGAGATCGGCGACATAGCACTCATGGACGCCGAGGACGGAGTGAAACGCGCGCAGCAATGCAACCGCGTCGCCGGTGCGATCCGGCACCAGGTCAGATGTCAGTGGCGCGTAATTGCTGCGGTCACCCGCCTGGGCGTGTACGGCTACGCCGCCGGCCAGGTCCAGCACGGGAATGATCTGCATGCGTGATCCTAGCCCGGCAGGAGATGAATGACCATGTCACCCTCGGTTCTTGGCTGGGACATAGGTGGCGTCAACACCAAGGTGACCCGGCTCGAGGCGGGCGCCGATGGTCCTGTAATCCGCAGCATGTGTCTCCCGTTCGAGCTGAAGCATGACCCAGGCGCCCTGGCGCCGACACTGACCGAGGCCGCACGAGCGGTCGGTGCCGCTCCCGGCGATCTGCATGCGGTCACCATGACCGCCGAGCTCTCACAGGCCTTTCGTACCAAGCGCGAGGGCGTCGGATTCGTTCTCGACGCGCTCGAGGTCGCATTCCCGGAGGCCACGCTCCACGTCTATATCGTGGAAGGCCGGTTCGTCACGCCTTTGCAGGCGCGAACACTACCCTGGTCGGTTGGGGCGGCCAATTGGGCGGCTACAGCCCGCTTAGTGGCTCGATCGGTCTCCACCTGCATCCTCCTCGACGTGGGGACCACTTCGGCGGATCTCATCCCGATCGTGAACGGCCAGGTGGTCGTGCAGGGACACACCGATCCGGCGCGGTTGCTCAGCGGAGAGCTGGTCTACACCGGCGCCCTTCGGACCCCGGCAGAAGCGGTAGCGCCCCGGGTTCCCCTGTGGGGCGGGAGCGCCGGTGTCTCCGCCGACGGGTTTGCGCTCATCGGTGACGCCCACCTCTGGCTCGGGCGTCTGAGTCCCGGCGACTACACCTGCCGCACTCCGGACGGCCGGCCGCCTACTCGCGAGTATGCGGGCGAGCGCCTGGCGCGTACCGTGTGCGCCGACCGCGACATGTTGGACGACTCGGCGCTCGACGCCATCGCCCGCGCTCTCGCCGATGCTCAGGTCCGTGCCGTTGCCGCGGCACTCGAGCGCATTCTGGAGCGTTGGCCCGTCATTACCACCGCCGTGGTGGCTGGGCTGGGCGATTTCATCGCGGCCGAGGCCGCGGAGACAGTGGGACTGGACATCGTGCGACTGGCTGACCGCCTGGGGCAGTCGGCCCGCACAGCTCCCGCAGCTGCGGTGGCCTGGCTTCTCTGGTATACCATGGAAGCGGGTGGATGAACCTACCCTCGGTTCCGTTCAGCGTGATCAAGATCGGCGGAGGGCTCGCGGCGGTACCCGGTGCGCTGGACCGCATATGCCAGGCGGTATCGGCGTCCGCGTGTGATCATCGAATACTGGTGGTGCCCGGTGGAGGAGCCTTCGCCGACTCGGTACGGCAATTCGATCGCACCATGGGTTTGTCATCTGACGCCGCACACTGGATGGCCATCCTCGCCATGGATCAGTACGCTCATGTGCTCGCCGAGCGTATCCCTGGCGCCACGCTGATCGAGGAGCCCGGAGCTCTGCTCCAGGCGCTGCCATCGAGCGGTGTGGCTGTTCTGGCGCCGTATCGCTGGATGCGCTCCGCCGATGTCTTGCCCCACAGCTGGGAAGTTACCAGCGACAGCATCGCGGCTTTCGTGGCTGGCGCGCTGGATGCAGCTCGCCTGATCCTGATCAAGCCGGCAACCGGGCTGTCTGACCCGGTAGACCCCTATTTCGGTACGACGCTGCCGGTCGGGTTGCCCTACTTCACTGTCGGGTGCGATCGGATGGACGAGCTGGCGGCGCGGCTCAACGGCTAGGCGAGCGCTGCTGCCGGCGGGCGCCGGCCCCATTCGTCCCGCGCTTGCGGGCCAGATGCTCTTCGAAACGATCGGCTGGTACCGGGCGACCCACCAGGTAACCCTGGATCTCGTCGCAGCCTTGTTTCTGCAGCAGGCTCAGATGTGCCTCGGTCTCAACTCCCTCAGCGATCACTCTCAACCCCAGCGCGTGCCCCATGGCGATGATGGCCGTGGTGATGGCCGCGTCGTCCGGATGGATGGCGATCTCCCGGATGAAAGAGCGGTCGATCTTTAGCGTGTCCAGGGGAAAATGCTTCAAATAGCTGAACGACGAGTAGCCGGTGCCGAAGTCGTCCACCGCGAGGTGCAGACCCATGGCCCGGAGAGCGTGCAGGGCCTCGGTGCCTTCCTTGTGGTGATTGACTAGGACGCTCTCGGTGAGCTCCAGACTGAGATAACGAGGCTCGAGCCCACTCAACTGGAGCGCGCGGCTGACCGTCTCGGTGAGTCGCCGCTTGAGCTGCCGGCTGGACAGGTTCACTCCAACCCGGATGCGTGGCAACCCGGCGTCCTGCCAGGCCCGGTTCTGCAGGCAGGCGGCCTGGAGAATCCATTCGCCCATGGGAACGATCAGACCGTTCTCCTCGGCGATGGGGATGAATTCGGACGGCAGGAGAAGCCCGAGCTCGGGGTGGCGCCAGCGAAGCAGCGCCTCGGCCCCGACTACGGTACCGGTGTAGGCGTCGACAATGGGCTGGAAGTGCACCTCGAACTCGTTTCGGTCCAGCGCCCGGCGCAGGTCGTTCTCCAGGGTGAGCCGCTGGAGCGCCGTCGTGGTCATGGACTTGGAGTAGGTCTGGTAGCTGTTCCCCCCCTGCTCCTTGGCCTTGTACATGGCGGTGTCTGCGTGCATCAGCAGCGTATCCAGGTCCTCGCCATCGAACGGATAGATGGCGATGCCGATGCTGGCGTTGATGAAGATCTCGTGGGTGCTGACCCGGATCGGATGAGCAAAGCTGCTGATGATTCGCCGGGCGAGCTTCGCCGCGTCCTGAGGGTCGTTCAGACCCGGCATGATGACGGTGAACTCGTCACCACCCAGGCGCGCCACCTCCGGAGCCAGAGTAGCGAACGCTGGCCCTACTTCGTCCTCTCGCTCGCGGCAGCAGGAACGGAGCCGTGACGCGACGTGCCGGAGCAGCTGGTCGCCGACCTCGTGACCCAGCGTGTCGTTGATTCGGCTGAAGTGGTCGAGGTCGATGAAGAACGCGGCCACCAGCTTCTGGTTCCGGCTCGCCTGCTCCAGGGCGTAAGCCAGCCGCTCTTTGTAGGACAGTCGATTGGGGAGCCCGGTCAGACTGTCGAAGTAGGCCAGCTCGCGCACCTGATCCAGCATTCGCGCGTTGGCCAGCGCTACCGCCGCCTGGTCGGCGAGGCGACGCATCTGCACCCGGTCTTCCTCGGTGGGGACGAGATCGAAGCGCTCACCCAGCGCGATGATGCCGGACAGCTGGCGCTGGTAGGAGAGCGGAAGGATCACGAAGGACGTGGCTCCGAGCTCCACCAGCGGCTCGAGATAACCCGGCACGACCTCGCCGGTTCGCAGCTCGAGCACTTCGGGGCCAGTCAGAATGGATTGCACGTCCTGCCCTCGCATGCTGACGCGGGCGACATGCCGCAGGCCGGTCGTGTAATCCTGGATCACGCTGGTGAGTGACTTGGCGCTGTCGGGGACGCCGACAGTCACGCTGACCACGCAGCAGGGGAACACATCGCGGATGCGAGCCAGAATGGTGTCCACGATAGCCGTGGCATCGGTCGCCGACAGCACCGCCCGGTCGATCTCGGCCGCTGTTGCCAGGGCGTTGAACTGACGGCCCAGCTGAGTGGCCATGGTATTGAATGATGCCGCTAGCTGCTCGAATTCGTCCCGGCTGTTCACGGTGATCTGGCTGGTGAAATCGCGCTGCGCAATCCGGCGGGTCCCCTTCTGCAACTCCTCGAGCGGCAACACGCTCCGGCGGATCTGGGTCACGCTGAGCAGCAGGACGATCAGGCTGGACAGCCCCACGACCATGAGGAAGGTGTTGGTGAAATCCACCATCGGGTCCAGCACCTCGTCCTTGGACTCGGACAGCAAGACCCGCCAGGGTTGCGAGGCGAAGGCTTCGGTCATTCTGATCTCGGACGAGGCCGACAGGTAGGACTGGTCAGCCAGGTCGGCCACCACGCCCGGGTCCTGGGTGCGGTTTCCAGCAGCGGAGAGGGGCAGCGTTTTGGCCGAGCTGAAGATGACGTGTCCGGAGTCGTCCATCACCGCCACGCGCGTGGTCGGTGAAGGTATGCTCTGGTCCAACGTGCCCCAGAGATACTCCGGGCTTGCTTCGCCCACGAAGGTGCCCCGCACTTCATTACGCCGGACGAGCCGGCGCAGCAGATAGATCCGCGGCTGCTCGCCGGGAAGGTGCTCGGTCACGATCAATGGAAGGCCCAGCCTCAGATCGGAGCTATCTCGCGATGTCAGCTTGGGCCGCCGGGCCAGACGGCCGAAGACCTCGATGCGCTTGCCATCGTCGCCCACGAACTCCACGGCCACGAACCGCTGCCGTGCGAGCAGGTCCAGCCCCGCGATCAGCGCCTGGCTGGCAGCGATCAGCTCCGCACGCGATGGAGACCGGGACGAAACTCCCTTGGGAGTCCGTTCCAGCACGATCCCGCCCATCGCCAGCCGGCCATCCATGTTGCCGGTCTGGGTCTGGTTTCCCAGACTTGGCTTGGCTGGAGGCCTCACCACGGGAGCCGGTTTGGGCTTCCGCTTGGAGACATCCAGCTGGAGTAGGGCCTGGGGAGGGATGCTCTTCAGCGTAGCGTCGAGGAGCAGAAGGCGTTCGAAGATCGCCTGGCCGAGCGCGACGTTGGCCTGCTGGAGCCGGTTCGCACTCTGGCGGTAGAGTTGCTGTTTGACGTGCCGGTAAGACAGGAGCGCAAGCAGAAACATGGGGACAAAGGCGCAGCCCACGAACAGAAAAAGAAGCCGGCGACCAAACCTGCTACGCAGTGGTGTCGACGGAAGAGTCATCTTGCTCACGTGGAATGGCTGGTCGGTGCAACGCGGCCGCAGCCTTCCCGTACCGAGCAAGTGTCATGCCCTTCGAGACGCCCCCCTAAGCGTTGGCTTTATGGAACTTAGCCACCGTCCCGAGGGGTAGATTTGGCGCTCCATCCCGCGTTTCGCCATCCGCCCCGCGCCGCCTGAGATCCTCCCTCACGGAGGAGGAGCCGAAACCGTCAAGTCGTCGTCTCAGCGCCCGTACCCGATCGGTCTGAACCTGGCCCTGGCGACCGCCGTGGCACGCGGCTCCGCGCACCCCCACCACATCCGCCCCGGCCCCCACGACGGTATCGAGAGTTTCCAGCGTGAGCGACCCCGCAACAGCAGTGAGCAGACCCGCGTGACGGGCACCCTCTACCCAGGCACCAAGGGCCGTGGGGGTGATCCATTCCAGGAGTCCTATCCCGTCTTTCGTGTAAGTATCGAGCAGGACACCCGCCGCCCCTGCGGAGTGAACGCGCCCGAGGATGAGGTCCGGGGTCAGGGTTCCAGCCCGTGTCGCGTCGGCGTAGGCCACCCCCACAACGAGAGCCGGAGAGCCCCTCTCGGCCAGCGCGGCCACGGCAGTCGCAAGAATTCTGGTCACCCTCTCGGGCGAGCGCACACCGGCAAAGCCGAGCTTCAGATACGTCGGCGCAGCTCGGACCGGCAGCGCGATGGAGGCAATCGCGGTAACGGCATCTTCGGGCTTGACCAGATCGCCCAGCGCGATGCTGAAAGAACAGTCGGAAGGGACCAGGGCGAGTATCTCGGCGAGCGTGGCCGACGACACCGGACCGAGCGAACCGTTCTGCGGTTCCTTGGCGTCGATGATGTCCGCGCCGCCGCTGAGCGCCGAACCCACTTCGGCCGCTGACCTCACGCTTACCAGCAACTGCATCGAGCGACTCCCTAGGTAAGACGATAAGGCGCTGATATGTTAGGATTTAAGAAGTTATCACCGGCTGGGTTCGGAGGGGAGGCGGCGGAGTGCTGGACCACAAGGTCGTCCTGGTTACCGGAGCGTCGAGCGGAATCGGTCGGGCAATCGCACTCCGGTGCGCGCGCGCCGGGGCCGACATCGCACTTACTTACCGGGGGAATCAGGCTGGCGCAGAGGCCACCGCAGCGGAGATCCGGTCGCTCGGACGCCGGGTCGAGGTGATCCGGACCGATATCAGCCGGCGGGAGGACATCGACGCGCTGGTTCAGCGCCTCAAGCAAGCCTTCAGGAGAGTCGATGTCTGGATCAACAACGCCGGGGCTGACATCCTCACCGGCGAGGGCGGGCGACTCGACCGGCTCCAGAAGCTCGACCTGGTGCTGGATGTGGACCTTCGCGGGACGATTCTCGCCTCCTGGGCGGCAGCCGATCTGATGCGGGTGCAGGGAGGCGGAGCCATCATCAACATGGCCTGGGACCACGTCATGGTGGGCATGAAGGGAGAGAATCCGGGGCTCTATTCGGCAGCGAAGGGAGGTATCGCCAGCTTCAGCAAATCGCTCGCCCGCGACGTCGCTCCTGATATTCGAGTGAATATTCTTGCCCCCGGCTTCATCGAGACCGCCTTCGGAGAGGGTGCGGATCCAAAGTTCCGCCAGACCGTCATCGAACTGACCCCGTTGGGACGCTGGGGTACGCCGGACGATGTGGCCGCTGCAGCGGTCTTTCTGGCATCCGACGACGCGGCTTTCCTGACGGGGCAGACGATATCGGTGAATGGGGGAGTAGTGATGTGAAGGGAGCTATTAGCTATCAAGGAGGCAACATGCCTGCGACCAAAGAGCGAACCTACAACGAAACCGAAATCGCCGAGCGACTGAAGGCGTTGCCCGGCTGGTACTACGAAGACGGCTGGATCCGCCGGGTGTACAAAACCGACGGGTGGCCCACCACCCTGATGTTGGTGAACGCCATCGGCTACCTGGCCGAGGCGGCATATCACCACCCCGATCTGAGCGTGACCTGGGGACGAGTCATCGTGAAGCTGCAGAATCACGCTGCCGGTGGCATATCGGACAAGGACTTCGAGCTGGCCCGGAAGATCGAGGAGGTCATCCTGTGGAAGCCGCAGGGCGGCGCGCTCGAGGGCACCCCGAACAAATGGGTTCGGCCCGGAGAGCCGAAATAAGCGGGCGGACAGGCGGACAGGCGGACCGAACTTAAGCGCGGATCATATGCCGATTGATTCCGAGTCTTCCGACCGCCCGTCCGCCCGTCCGCCCGTCCGCCGCGTCCTGTTCGTCACCGGAAAGCTCGCGGAACCCGCGCTGCGGCGGGTGCTGAAAGAAATGCAGCCACCATTTCAGCCGGACGTGGCGGTCATGAAAATCACCGTGGCCGCCTTGATGACCACTCCCTGGATCGCCCGCTTCCTGGAGGTTCCAGCAGAGACCGACCTGGTGCTGATTCCCGGCCTCTGCGAAGGGGATACCATGGTATTGCGGGAGCGATTCGGGGTGCGGGTCGAGAAGGGGCCGAAGGACCTCCGGGAGATCCCCCGCTACTTCGGGCAAGCCGCTGCCGCTCCGGACTACGGCTCCTATTCCATCGAGATCCTGGCTGAGATCAACAACGCGCCGAAACTGACCCGGGCCGAGATCCGGGCCGGCGCCGATTATTTCCGCGCCAGCGGGGCGGATCTCATCGATATCGGCTGTACTCCGGGGGTGCCCTTCCCCGACCTGGGCGCGGTGGTGCGTGAGCTGCGAGAGGCCGGGATCCGGGTGAGCGTGGACTCTTTTGACCCAGGAGAGATTCGCGCGGCGGTGGAGGCGGGTGCCGAGCTGGTTCTCAGTGTGAACTCTTCCAACCTCGAGGTGGCTCAGGAGCTGGCCGGCACGGACTGCGGTGTGGTGGTGATCCCCGACTTCGGCGAGGGACTGGACACACTCGACCGTAGCATCGAGGCACTGGAGCGGTGGGGTGTCCGCTACCTCATCGACCCCATCATCGAGCCGATCGGCTTCGGGTTCATGGCATCCCTGGAGCGGTATACCGAGATCCACCGGCGCTACCCGGCGGGAGCCCAGCTGATGGGGATCGGGAATATCACCGAGCTGACCAGCGCCGACACCACCGGGGTGAACGCGCTGCTGCTGGCGATCTGCGAAGAGACCGGGGTACGGGCTGTCCTCACGACTGAGGTCATCAACTGGGCTCGCGGGGCGGTGCGCGAGGTCGACATCGCGCGCCGGCTGATGCACTACTCGCTCACCCACCGCATTCCTCCCAAGGGCATCGACGACCGGCTTCTCACCGTCAAGGATCCCGTCATCCTCGAGTACGACGAGGCCGAGCTCAGGCGCCTTCAGGCGGAGGTCAAGGATCCCAATTTCAGGATCTTCACCGACCGGCAGACGATCACCGTCTTCAACAATGAGATCTTCGTCCGGGGGACGGACATCCAGGAGATCTTCTCGCAGCTACGCGTCGATGAGGCCACCCACGCCTTCTATCTGGGACGGGAGCTCATGAAGGCCAAGCTTGCCATCACCCTGGGGAAGACCTACCGGCAGGAGGGCGCCCTCAGTTGGGGCTACCTAACCCCTCCTGATGATGTCAAATCGGAGCACGTGAAGCTGACCCAGCGGTCGCAGAAGGCGCGAGGCGGGGAAGCGCGGAAGCGGGGAAGCGGGAGAGCCGGTAAGCAAGGCAGCGGCCGCGAGCCGGTATGACCACAGGTTTTCCGCCGCTGGTTGAGCCGCTCGGCCGTACGGACGACCCCGCCCAAGTCTGCGCTCGCTTTCTCGATCTTCCCTACGTGTTGTTCCTCGACAGTGCGGCCACTCAGCATGCCGATGCCCAGTACTCCTTCCTTGCGGCCGATCCGTTGCAGGTGGTTCGCAGCAAAGGACCCGACACCGAGATCCGGAGCCTCCCAGGCGGTCACTGGACTCCCGTAGAGGGCGATGCCTTGGGTGTCGCCCGGGCGCTGCTCCCTGCTCAGCCGACCCAGCCGGTGCCCGGGCTCCCTCCGTTTCAGGGAGGCATCGCGGGATACATCGGGTACGACTGGGGCGCCGTGCTGGAGCGACTTCCCCGCGCCCGGTACGACGATCTGGCTGTTCCCGATGTGGTGCTCGGCCTCTACGACTGGGTGATCGCGTGGGACCATCGGATCGGCACCGCGTGGCTGATCTCGACTGGCCTTCCCGAGAGCGGTGAGGCTCAGGCCCGGCGGGCGCGGGAGCGAATGGACCTGGTGCGGGAGCGGCTGGGGGGACGGACGGTGGGGCGGGTACCCGCGCACGGGCGGGTGGGCGGCGAGGCAGCATCGGCGCGACAGGCCTCACGCACTGCCCCGCTGCCCCGCAGCCCAGCTGTCCCTTCTTACCCGGTCATGGGCATCGGGGGGGCGGAGAAGATTGGCCTTCGCTCGACCTTTACCCATCGAGCCTACCTCGAGGCGGTGGCGCGGGTGCGGGAGTACATCCTGGCCGGCGACATCTTTCAGGCCAATCTCTCCCAGCGGTTTCAGTGCCGGTCAGACGAGCCTCCCTTCGAGCTCTACCAGAGACTCCGACACCTGAACCCCGCGCCGTTTGCCGCCTATCTCGGCTTCGACGAGGTAGCGGTCCTCAGTGCCTCCCCCGAGCGTTTCCTCCGTCTGGATGAGGACCGCCGGCGCATCGAAACTCGGCCCATCAAGGGAACCCGGCCCCGCGGCCTGGGGCCGATGCATGACGCCGCGCTCGGGCGTGCCCTGGCCGAGAGTGAGAAGGATCGGGCGGAGAATGTGATGATCGTAGACCTGTTGCGGAATGATCTCTCGCGGGTATGCCGGCCGGGCTCGGTTCGAGTTCCCGAGCTCTTCGCACTGGAGCATCACCCGACGGTGCATCACCTGGTCTCCACCGTCGTGGGTGAGATCGAGCCGGGATCGGGAGCGGTGGAGCTCATCCGCGCCACCTTCCCCGGCGGGTCGATCACCGGAGCACCCAAGGTACGGGCGATGGAGATCATCGCGGAGCTGGAGCCGACCCAGCGAGGGGTGTATTGCGGCTCGATCGGCTATGTGAGCGCCACCGGTGCCATGGATACCAGCATCGTCATCCGGACGTATCTGGCCCTCGGGGGACAGGTATACTTCCAGGCCGGCGGCGGCATTGTGGCCGATTCCGACCCAGAGTTGGAGTACCGGGAGACGCTGGACAAGGCGCGTGGGCTGATTGAGACGTTGGTGGAGAGTCATCAGTCGGCGGTCGCCAGTCGCCGGTCGCCAGTCTAGGTGAGCTCTGCGTGATGGGACCCATGGCTGGTGACTGGCGACTCTGATGATTCTACTAATCGACAACTACGACTCATTCGTCTACAACCTCGCCCGCTACGTCCGGGAGCTGGGTGAGACGCCGCTGGTCCGCCGCCACGATGCGATCGACATCGACGGGATTCGCGCCCTGGCGCCCAGCCACATCGTGATCAGCCCCGGGCCGTGCTCGCCCAGGGAAGCCGGTATCTCGACCGAGGTGGTCCGCCAGCTGGGGCCGTCGATTCCGGTTCTCGGCGTCTGTCTAGGTCACCAGTGTATCGGCGCCGCCTACGGCGGGGAGATCCTGCGGGCCGGCGCCCCAATGCACGGCAAGACTTCCCGCATCCATCATGTCGGCACTGGACTGTTTTCCGGCCTGCCCACCCCGTTTCTGGCCACGAGGTATCACTCGCTGGTGATTGCCCCGGCTTCGGTGCCGGCCTCCCTCACTATCACGGCCAAGTCGGAGGATGGCGAGATCATGGCGGTGCAGCACGTCGAGCATCCCGTCTACGGAGTGCAGTTCCATCCCGAGTCGGTGCTGACCGAGCACGGCTATCGCCTGCTCGATCACTTTCTCCATGGAGTCTCCACCGTACCGCGAGCTCTCCCTCAGGCAGCCGACGGCGTGCTGGTCCCGCAACGCTCAGAGGTGAGCACTCTCGCCACCTCCCCACCACCGGTGGATCTGGTCCGGTGATCCTCGAGACCATCGTCACGACGCTGGACGCCGCTGGGGCCATCAATTTTGCTCCCATGGGGGTCGAGTGGGACGAGGAGATCATCGTTTTGAAGCCATTTCTGACGACCAGCACCTTTGGCAACCTGCGCGCCACCCGGGCGGCGGTAGTCAATCTCGTTGACGATGTCATGCTCTTCGCTCAGGGCGCCATATCAAGCCCACAGTTTCCCTGGGTACCTTCGGCAGTCGTGAAGGGCGCCGTGCTCGAGGCCGCGTGCTCCTGGCGGGAGCTCGAGGTCCTGGCCATTGATGCCACCCCGCCCCGGTCGCGCATCGAGGCCCGGGTGGTGCATCGGGGGGTCAATCGTGAGTTCATAGGCTTCAACCGAGCCAGGCATGCCGTACTGGAAGCGGCGATTCTTGCCACCCGCACCCACCTGCTTCCAGCCGAACAGATCCGCGATGAGTACACCCGGCTGCAGGTCATTGTAGACAAGACCGCCGGACCCAGGGAACAAGAGGCGATGGCACTCCTGACGGACTATGTCCAGTCCCGGTAGGGTCTGGGTCGAAGCGCCGGCGCGCCTCCATTTTGGCGTACTCGATCTGGGCGGAAGGCTGGGCCGTCACTTTGGTGGGCTCGGGGCCGCAATTCCCTCCCCTTCGCTGCTCCTGGAAGTCGCACCCGCCACAACGCTGACCGCCGAAGGCCCCGACGCGGATCGTGCGACCGAATTCGCCCGCCGGTTCCTGGCCTTCCACCGGCTGCCCGAAGGCGGCCGAATCATCATTCACCGGGCGATTCCCAGCCATGCCGGTCTGGGCTCCGGAACCCAGCTGGGGTTGGCGGTGGCGCGCGCCCTGGCCGAGCTTCACCGCTTACCCAGCGACGCGGTCGAGCTGGCCCGGGCGGTGGACCGGGGCAAGCGCTCGGCGATTGGCACCTGGGCCTTTGCGCTCGGAGGGTTCATCGTCGAGGGAGGGCGGCGGGTTGGGAGCCAGGAGATCGCCCCATTACTGGCTCGTTTCGCGGTGCCCGGTAGCTGGCGGTTTGTCGTCGCTGTTCCGCCCGGTCCCCGAGGGCTGAGCGGCGAGGCGGAGTCGAGCGCCTTCGAGCAGCTACCTCCGCCGGCCGATCGGGAGGTCGAGCAGGTCTCCCACCTGGTTCTCATGCAGCTACTGCCGGCGTTGGTCGAGGCGGACCTCCCCAGCTTCGGAGAGGCTCTCTCGGCGATCCAGCGCATCACGGGGGCCTGGTTCGCGGCGTCGCAGGGAGGGGTCTTTGCTCCTGGACCGACCGAACGCCTGGTGGCGGATATGGCTGCCTGGGGTGCCGCAGGGGTGGGTCAGAGCTCCTGGGGTCCGGCAGCGTATGGGCTGGTAGACACCGAGCAGGCGGGCCAGGAATTGGCCGAGCGAGTCCGCCGGACCATGGCCCCTGGCGGGGTCGTTTTCGAGGGGGGGGTTGCGGCGCGCGGGGCCCAGGTCTGGAGGGGTAAATATCTAGTACCACCCTAATTGACAGTTCATTTTTCAGGGTGTATACTGACCCCCCTAGCCCACCTTACCGGCTGATTTGGCAGGCATTAGAGGGCTTTCGCCCTATCCTCTTGGGCGGCCCTTCCTGGATGGAAAAATTGGGGGATATCGACGGCGGCATGATCAGGAAATCCAGTTCCGTCTCCCCGGGCGTATTCTATTTCTGACGCACAATGTAGTTCAGCGACGTTGCTGAGGAATGAGATGGGCTTGTTCCCGTTCGCTCGCGCTATTCCATCGAGGGTGAACCCGACGGCCGCGCATGCCGCGCGCAACGGGTGGCCCGAAGTGCGCTGGCCTGCTCATGTCTCGTCCATGCCAAATTGCAGGTCCCTGTATCCTTCCAGCTCGTCCTCTTCCTCCCAACCCAGTCACATCCAGCTTTCGAGGGCTGCGAACAGTCACCGCTCGATGATCCTAACATTCGAGCGCAGCCCTCCCCTGTGTGTTTCTGATTTTCAGTCCCGCAGCACCGCACCAGTTAGCTGTAGAGCAGGAGAATCACACTTTTCCCTGAGGTCAGTTATGAACCGTTTTGCGCAGAAAGTGGTGTCCGGCGGGCTCGCCGCGGGTCTATCAGCAGCCGTAGCGTTGTCAGCCGATGCCCAGCAGGCGCGGTCTGGGGTTTGGACCCAGAATGCGCCCGAGGGCGAATGGCACATGCCCGGTCGTGATCACAGCCTCCAGCGGTTCAGCCCGTTGAAGCAGATCACGACGGCGAACGTGGCCGAGCTCCGGCCCGTCTGGTCGTTCTCGACCGGGACGCTTCGGGGACACGAGGGCAACCCGCTCGTGATCGGCAACGTGATGTACGTGCACACGTCCTTCCCGAACATCGTGTACGCGTTGGATCTCTCCAAGGCCGGCGCGCCGTTGATCTGGAAGCACGTCCCCAACCAGTCGCCCGACGCGATTCCAATCGCGTGCTGCGACCTGGTAAACCGTGGGACCACGTATCACCCCAGCGGCAAGATCTTCATTCAGCTGCTCCAGGGTGAGCTGCTCGCGCTCGATGCCAAGACCGGCAAAGAGCTGTGGAAGGTGAAGAACGCCGACTACAAGCAGGGCTCCACGATGACCAACGCCCCGATCGTGATCAAGGACATCGTCATCGCCGGTATCTCGGGCGGTGAGTTCGGTGTCCGCGGCCGCGTGACGGCGTACAACATCAACGATGGTAAGGAAGTTTGGCGCGGGTACAGCACCGGTCCGGACAGCGAAGTCCTGATCGAAGGCGATGCCAACGCGAACTATCCGTCACACAAGGGCAAGGATCTCGGCGTTTCGACCTGGCAGGGTGATGAGTGGAAGCGTGGCGGCGGCACCACCTGGGGCTGGTATTCCTACGACCCAGAGCTGAACCTCTTCTACTACAGCACCGGTAACCCGGGCAGCTGGAATCCTGACCAGCGGCCGGGCGACAACAAGTGGTCCATGACCATTTTCGCTCGTAACCCGGACAACGGTAAGGTGAAGTGGGCCTACCAGATGACGCCGCACGATGAGTGGGACTATGATGGCGTCAACGAGAACGTCCTCTTCGAGAGCGGCGGGAAGAAGCTGCTGGCGCACTTCGATCGTAACGGCTTCGGCTATACCCTCGACCGCACCAATGGCAAGGTTCTCGTTGCCCAGCCCTACGGTCCGGTCAACTGGGCCAAGCGGGTCGACCTGACCACCGGCGTGCCGGAGAAGGATCCGAAGTATGGCACCACCTCGAAGAAGAACACCGAGGGCATCTGCCCCGCGGCGATCGGCTTCAAGGATCAGCAGCCGGCGGCCTACTCGCCGATGACCGGTCTCTTCTACGTCCCCGCCAATCACATCTGTATGGACTACGAGGGCGTCGAAGTGAAGTACACCGCCGGTCAGCCGTACGTCGGCGCGATCGTGCGGATGTTCCCCGGCCCCGGCGGACACCGTGGCAACTTCATTGCCTGGGACCCGATGAAGGGCAAGGCCGTGTGGTCCAACAAGGAAAACCTCGCCGCCTACGGCGGGGCGCTCACCACGGCCGGTGGCGTCGTATTCTACGGCACCATGGAAGGCTGGCTCAAGGCGCTTGACCAGAAGACCGGCAAGAGCCTGTGGCAGTACAAGACCCCGTCGGGCATCATTGGTAACCCGATGACCTACAACGGTCCCGATGGCCAACAGTATGTGGCCGTGCTCTCGGGCATCGGTGGCTGGGCCGGCATCGGCGTGGCCGCGGGCATCGGCGCTGAAGATCCGACCGCCGGTCTCGGCGCGCTCGGCGCCTTCGGCGACGCGGGCAACTTCAGCAACCAGGGCGGCGTTCTGACCGTCTTCGCGCTGAAGAACTCCCCGCTCGCGAAGTAACTCGGCAGGACCCGGTCGAGCTCGAGGACTCCCCTCCAGCTCGACCCGGGCTAGATTCAGAATGAGAACGGCGCCGGGGTGCTGCTCGCTCCGGCGTCGTTCGTTCCACGGAGCCCGTCTTCCGGCGGAGTCCACCGGCTGGCGACCCCCCACCGACTTGAAGGCCATGACCTACCAGCAATCGTTTCTCGGCTTGACGGGCTGTTTCCTCCTCGTCACCCTCGGTGCCATTCCTCAGGTGGCTCACGCGCAACTGCGCCCCGGTCTCGAGAAGCCAGGCGTCATTCGGGTCTGTGCGGACCCGGACAACATGCCGCTCTCGAATCAGAAGGGTGAGGGGTTCGAGCAGAAGATCGCCGAGCTGGTGGCCAAGGAGTGGAATGCGAAGATCGAGTACGCCTGGTGGCCGGTCCGTCGCGGGTTCTTTGCCCGCGCCCTCAACGGCCGGTACTGCGATGTGGCCATACAGGCTCCCGCGGACTTCGACATGGCCGCGGTGACCAAGCCGTATTTTCGCTCGGGCTACGTGTTCGTGACGCGAAAGGCCGACGGTCTCAACATCAAGTCGCTGGCTGATCCCCGCCTCAAGAAGCTGAAGATAGGAGTCAACATCCTCAATTCCGACGCGGAGAACACGCCGCCCGCCATGGCGCTGAGCCGCTACGGCGTCGTGGGCAACCTGACCGGGTACCCCACCTTCTATACCGACACCATCCGGCCGGAGGACATCGTCACCGGGGTGGCCAAGAAGGACATCGATGTCGGTATCGTGTGGGGCCCGGTCGCGGGCTACTTCGCCAAACGGTCGCCGGTTCCCTTGACGCTGCAGCCCCTGGCGGAACGCGACTCGGCGACCGACTTCCCCTTTCGCTTCAACATCGGGATGGCGGTGCGGCGGCGCGACCGGGCGCTGCGCGACAGTCTCCAGACGGTGCTTGATCGACGGAAGCCGGAGATCCAGGCGATCCTCAAAGAGTACGCTATTCCAACATTCCCCATCCCCGCTGCTCAGCCCCCGGACTCGGGACAGGCCGCCAACCGCTAGCAGGCTCACCAGGCTACTCCAAAGCATCCCTCTCCGCACGAAAGGATCGCGCTGCGAGCATGCGTACGCCTATCTCGACACTGACCCGCCGGATGTTCCTCGGAGCCACCCTGATTCTTGGCCTGAGCACGAGGGCCTCCACCGTGCAGGCCCAGGAGCTGCGCGATCAGTACCATCAGGCACCCCGGGACACGGTATCACAGGAGATCTACGACGGCTGGAAGCAATTCAACCTCAACTGCGCTCGATGTCACGGCGAGGACGTCCAGGGGACCACGATTGCCCCACACCTGATACTGTCGCTCAAGCCCGAGGGTCCGGTCAACACCAAGGAGCTCTTCCTGCAGACCGTCTGTGCCGGCCGGCCGGACAAGGGAATGCCGTCGTGGTGCGCGCTCGGCATGGAACCGGCGACCATCA
The DNA here is from genome assembly GCA_035557715.1 of Gemmatimonadales bacterium. Lineage (GTDB taxonomy): Bacteria > Gemmatimonadota > Gemmatimonadetes > Gemmatimonadales > GWC2-71-9 > CAVVWJ01. Next base: position 41,779 of record DATMDQ010000016.1, on the reverse strand, counting down.
ACAAGATCTACGCATACGTGAAGGGTAGGAGCGACGCCAAACTCTCCCCGGGGCGGCCGGCGCTCAAACCGGGGACCTAGCCTCGGTCCCATCCGCAAAGCGAGTACATTCCGGAAATGCACATGACTCCGTTGCTCACGCTCGCTCCCCTCCTCACCCTGGCCGCTCTCACGGCGACCATGGCGGAGGGGACGGGCGTCGGTGTTTCGCCCGCCCGGTTCGAAGCCGACAGCCCGGCCGTGCGGCTGACCCTGCAGCAGGTCAAGGCTCGCCTCGCGGCCGGCACCGAAGAGAAGGCGCCCGATCTCTCCAGGACCGACCTGAGTGGGCTCGACCTCCACGGGGTAGACTTCAAGCGGGCCAATTTGACCGGAGCGCGCCTCATCGGCACCAAGCTGGCAGGCGCGAACCTCTTCACCTCCGACCTGACCGACGCAACGCTCACCGATGCCGACCTGACGAAGGCCAATCTCGACGGCACCGTACTCCGGCGAGCCAATCTCAAGGGAGCCGATCTCACCGGCGCCAGCCTCTTCGCCACCATCATCGAGGCTGCTGATCTGAGCGGGGCACAGCTGTCGGGCACCAGAATCATCGGATACCTGCGGTCCGCCAAACTGGTAGGAACCAACCTGCGCAATGCCAACATGGGCGCCGACCCGGGCAACCAGTCGATGGGGGTCATGCGGGCGACTTTTGTAGGCGCTGATCTGACGGGCGCCGACCTGTCGGGAGCCAATCTCTTCAAGGCAGACCTGTCCCACGCCACGCTGGCCAAGGCCCGGCTGGTTGGGACCGACCTCAGAAACGGCGAGTTGATCCAGACTGATCTCACTGGAGCCGACCTGACCGGTGCCAGGCTGGACAAGGCCGATCTCGACGGAGCGATTTTTACTGGTGTTCTGGGGCGGAGCGAGATCAAGGGACTCGACCAGGCCCGGAACCGTGACAAGGCGATTTTCGATGCGTCCAAATAGATCCTCCGCTGCCCCAATGGTCGCCGCCCTCCTGCTCGCTGCCGCTTGTGGCAAAGAGCAGCCCTCGCCAGGCGGGCAGGCCGATACGGCTGCCACCGCATCTGTGCCGGCCGGCGAGCTGGCCTACGTCAGCAACGAGGACTCGCAGGAACTCACGGTCATCGATACCCGTACGGATAGTACCGTCGCAACCATTCCGGTTGGGACCCGTCCGCGCGGGGTACGCATTGCTCCCGATGGCAGGACAGTGTTCGTGGCGCTCAGTGGGTCGCCCAAGTGCCCGCCGACCATGCCGGACGAGGAATGCGAAAAGCTCGGCTCCGACAAGAGCAAGGATGGCGTTGCCATGGTCGACGTGGCCACCAGAAAGGTGACCCGGATCCTGCCCGGAGGATCCGACCCGGAGACGTTCGATATCAGCCAGGACGGGTCTACCCTGTTCGTCTCCAACGAGGATGCCCACACCGCATCGATCGTGGACGTCGCCAGTGGAAAGGTCCGGTCCACCGTAGCCGTGGGAAAGGAGCCGGAAGGGGTCCGGCTCCAGCCCGATGGGGCGGCGGTCTGGGTGACCGGCGAGACCGATCACAATTTGACACTCATCGACACCAAGACCGGAAAAGTCGTTGGGCAGATCAACGTCGGGAAACGGCCCCGCGATCTGGCGTTTACCCCCGACGGCAGCAGGGCCTATGTGACATCCGAGATTGACGGGACTGTGTGGGTGATCGACGTTCCGACGAAGAAACGCATCAAGGTCATCGATCTGCCGAAGGATTCGAAGCCAATGGGTGTAGTGGTGTCGCCCGACGCCAAGCGAGTCTATGTGGCCAATGGCCGGGGGGGCACCGTCTCGGTCATCGATGCCGCAACCAATGCGGTAGTCAGCACGATTCCAGTGGGCCAGCGCCCCTGGGGAATTGCACTCACGCCCGATGGCAGGAAGCTCTACACGGCCAACGGGCCCTCCAACGACGTCTCCGTGGTGGATACCGAGAAGCTGCAAGTGGTGAAGAAGATCCCGGCTGGGAAGATCCCCTGGGGAGTGGCCATCGGCTCAGCCGGCGGCTCCGGCTCATAGACGCACCGTGGCGCTCCTAGGCGGCACGCTCCGCATTGGAATCGTTGCCCTGCTGCTTGCGGCCGGAGGGGCCGCCTCGGTCCCGACTGCCTTTCGTTTCGAGCCCAGCGCCCGGCCCGAGCTCCATCGGCTCTGGGACGCAAGCCTCAGCGCCAAGGCGGAACGCGTCGCCTGCCTCGCCGGCTCGATCGATAGCGACACCGTGCGAATCTCCCGAGTGCTTCCGCTCGAGGTAGGTGCCTCGGATTCGCTCGGCGTGTCGGCCGGCGCGTCCCTCGAAACCTGCGGCCCCCCGAGCTGGCGCGGCACGGTGCACACCCACGTAGCCCTTCGTGACGGACGCCACCCCTACTCCCTGTTCTCGGGAGCGGACCGCGGCATCATGATGCTCTGGTGGCAGCGTTGGCGAGAGGACGGAATCTTCTGCCTGCTGTACAGCGCGGAGGAGGTCATCTGCGAAATCGAGGGACCCCGGGGCGCGGTACTCTTTCCTCGCTCACGCTACTGACGCATATCCTGCTGCGGTCTGGGTTCGTAGTACTCCTCCTCCTTGCCCCATTCCGGCTGCTACCGGCGCAAACCGAAGCCTCCCGCCCCCGCGCCTCGTTCCAGTTCAGCCCCGACGCGAGCCACAGGCTGCGGGAGCTATGGCAGAACAGCCTGGCCGCCCGGGAAGAGCGGGTCGCCTGTCTGGCGAGCCATATCCGCAACGACACCGTCTTCGTGACCGCCATCGCGCCGCTCGAGCCGGAGGACGCGGACTCGATGGGAATCTCAGCCACCGGCTCGGTCGAGGAGTGTGGCCCGCCCCGGTGGTCCGGAACCGTCCATACCCACATCACACTCTACACCGACGATCTGCCTTCGACCCGGTTTTCGGGCCAGGACCGGATCGCCATGCGTCTCTGGTACGATCGGTGGAAATCGGATGGGGTGTTCTGTCTGATTTACAGCGCCCGTGACGCCCACTGTGAGGCGGACGGGGTGGTAGGCGGAATGAGGCGCAAGGCGGGAAGGCGGTAGGGCGGACAGGCGGACAGTTTACCGACCGTCCGACCGCCCGTCCGCCCGTCCGCCTACGAAAGCGGCCGCCGCGCCAACCTGGATCCAGGCGTCCGCCGGGCAAGCCAGGCGTCGAGGCCCCAGGTGCGTCCCGCCCGGGCAAAGAAGAACGCCAGCATGAGAAAAGACAGGACCAGGTGAAAGCCCTGCTGCCCCGGTGACATCCACTGCGTCGCCAGCCCGTAGCTGATCACCAGAACCAATCCAATCAGGGACGCCACCCCGGTGAGCAAGCCGAGGGTTAGCCCGATGCCGACGACCGTCTCTCCCCAGGCCGTCAGCTGCGCGAAGAGATTGCTGTTCGGCAACACCGTCGTTTCAAGAAAGTGCTTATAGAACCCGATCGGATTCTCCGAGGCCTGCTTGGCGACGATCTTCGGCATGACCTCGAGCCACCGCTGCGAGACCGCCGGCACAGGTAGCACGCCACCGAGCATGACCAGCGTCATCTTGGTCACCAGCGACTTGACGAAGTAGAGCCCCACCACGATCCGGAGCACAGCCAGCCACTCTGCGGGATGAGACATCGTTACGGGTGCAGGCCGGGCTGTTGACCTCATGGAAGTGGACCCTTGCAGTGAGAGCCGCGACGAATGGAGCCTCCCCTCAAACCTCGACCCCTAGCTCCGAAAAGACAAACGTCCAGCTGTCAGTCAGCTCCTGCTGGACCTTTGAGAGCGGCTTGCCGGCTCCATGTCCGGCCTTGGCCTCGAGCCGGAGCAGCACCGGACGCTCGGCCGAAGTGGCGGCCTGGAGACGGGCAGCCATCTTCCGGGCGTGCATCGGGTCCACCCGGGTATCACTCTCCGCCGTGGCGAGGAGCACGGCCGGGTAGGCCACACCCGGTTGAACGTGGTGGTAGGGCGAGTAGGCCCGGAGCCAGCGGAACTGCTCTGGGTCCTCGGCGGAACCGTATTCCGGAATCCACAGCCGCGCGATCAGAAACCGGTGGTACCGGAGCATATCCAGTAGGGGAACCTGAATCAGCACCGCGCGGAACAGTTCGGGGCGCTGCGTGAGCGCCGCCCCCATGAGAAGCCCACCGTTGGAACCTCCGGCCACCGCCAAACGCTGGGGCCGAGTGTACCGCTCGCGGATCAGCCATTCGGCGGCGGTGATGAAATCGTCGAAGCTGTTCTGCTTGTTTGCCAGGATCCCAGCCTGATGCCATCCCTCACCATACTCTCCGCCGCCCCTGATGTTGGGCACAGCGACGACGCCGCCCCGTTCCAGCCACAGCAGCAGCGAGCGGGAGAAGGCGGGAGTCATGCTGATGTTGAACCCGCCATAGGCGGTGAGATAGGTTGGGTTGTCACCATTGCACACCAGTCCCTTGCGGTGCACCAGAAACATCGAGATCGGAGTGCCATCGCTGGATGGATAGCTGATCTGCCCGACCTCGAATCTGGTGGGATCGATGGTCGTCTCGACCTGCCGCCAGAGCGAGGAGGTCCCGATTGCGAGGTCGATCCGATAGACACTGGGAGGCACGGAGTAGGATGAGAAACCGTAGAACAGCTCTCCGCCGTCCCACTCGGCCCCCAACCCAAAGAGGCTCCCCAAGGCGGGAAGCGCGACATCCTGAATGAGACCACCGTCGAGGTCGGTGAGTCGCAGGCGGGAGGATGCTCGCTCGAGATAGCCGAGAGCCAGCCGGTCACCCGCTACCGCGACGCTCTCCAATACGGCGTCGGCTCTCAGCGGCACAATCTCACGCCAGGAGCTGCGCTCGGGCCGCTCGGGATCCACTGCATACAATCGGTAGGTCGGCGCATCGAGGTTGGTCCGCATGAAAAGACGGCCGTGGGCAATCTCACCCTCGAACGACGCCGGCAGGTCGCGGGCAACCGGAACCAGCTCGCCGCCCGATGCGAGGTCCTGGAGATAGAGATCGACCTGGTCGAACGTCCGAGCCACGCTGAGAATGAGCCAGCGCCCGTCGGGTGACAGGCTTACGCCGGGCCAGTACTCTTTTGCGGCGGGCTTGAAGATCAGCGGATCGGTGGCCGGGTTGGCGCCGAGCCGATGGAAGTAGAGCGCACGATGGTACTGCTCCTCTCCCTCGGGCACGTCCTCAGGCGCGGGATAGCGGGTGTAGTAAAAGCCTGTACTGTCGGGGAGCCAGGCGACTGAGGCGGCCCGCATTCGAGGGATCCGGTCGGGCAGGTCCCGACCGACGCCGACCTCGAGCAGGTGGAGAACACTTTCCTCGTTCCCGTTTTCCGACAATCCGTAGGCCAGCAGGCGGCCATCCTCGCTGGGGTAGTACCAGTCCAGAGCAGTGGTACCCGCCTCATTCAAGGCGTTCGGATCGACGGCAACGCGGTCTGCCCCCTCGACGCCATCCCGCCAGTAGAGAACTGGGTGGTTCTCGTGTCCGTCGCGGCGAAGATAGAAATAGCGGCCGCGTTTCGGCGTTGGCGTCCCGAGCACTCCGATCCCCAGCAGCTCCTCGAGGCGACGACGAATCCGTTCCCGGCCGGGAAACGCGGCGAGATAGGCCTCAGTGACCGCGTTCTGTTGCTCGGTCCAGTGTCTCGTCTCGGTGGAGTCCCCGTCCTCTAGCCAACGGTAGGGATCAGCAATTTCTTCGCCGTGGAGTGTTTCGACCAGGTCAGTGGTACGACTATCGGGATAAGTAGGCATCCAAACTACTTCACCACGAAGGGCACGAAGGACACGAAGCAAGCCCGCGCTCTGTCTCTCATCGCTCTTCAATCGTGTCCTTCGTGGTGAGGCAGTTCAGGCACTAATCCCCTAAACTGATCCCTAACTCGCGCGCAGTGGCAATCGTGTCCGAGTCGAGGGGCACATTCTTCGATTTGCCGACGACCTCCTCCAGCGGCACCTGCTCGATGCCGGGTCCCTTGAGCCCGACCATCATCCCGAACGCACCCTCCGCGATCGCCCGCACCGCGGCTGCCCCAAACCGGAGCGCGAGAAGCCGATCATAGGTGGTGGGCGAACCGCCGCGCTGAAGGTGCCCCAGCACCAGGGTCCGGGTTTCCTTGCCGGTGGCATGCTCGATCGCCCGGGCCACCTTGCTCCCGATTCCGCCCAGGCGATCCACCGTTCCTGCGCCGCGGCGTTCGAGCAGCTCGATGGCCCCATCCCTTGACCGCGCACCCTCCGCCACCACCACGATACTGAAATGCCGCCCGGCGGCCTCACGGGCCCGGATCTTGGCGCAGACCTTCTCGATGTCGAAGGGGATCTCGGGCAACAGGATGACGTCGGCGCTGCCGGACAGGCCGCTGTACAGCGCAATCCAGCCCGCATACCGGCCCATGAGCTCGACCACCATGACCCGGTCATGGCTCTCCGCCGTGGAATGCAGCCGGTCTATCGCTTCCGTGGCGGTGCTTACGGCGGTGTCGAATCCGAAGGTGCGCTGAGTGCCGCTGACGTCGTTGTCGATGGTCTTGGGGACGCAGACGACTGGAAGACCCTTCTTCCAGAGTTCGTAGGAGATCTGCAGGCTGCCGTCTCCGCCGATCGAGACCAGGGCGTCGAACCCGCTGGCCTGAAACGCGGCCACCATGTCGTCGGAGCGATCGGTCTCGTGCTCGTTGCCTTCCGCGTCCCGAGTCACATAGCGAAACGGGTTGCCGCGGTTGGTAGTGCCCAGGATGGTCCCGCCAAGGTGGGTGATGCCCCGAACCTCAGCAGGCCCCAGGGGAACGACACCGTTGAAGCTGAGAAGGCCTTCGTAGCCACGCTGGATGCCGTAGGACCGCCATCCGCGGTTATGAGCCGAAAGGACCACGGCGCGGATCACCGCGTTCAGACCGGGGGCGTCACCCCCGCCAGTGGAGATGGCAATGCGCATGGGTCACTTACCACCTCTCAACTGCTGGACCGCCTTGAGAACCTCTCCGGGCTCGGCATGTCGCCGGGATGCCTTCTTGGAAAACACCGGCCGGCCATCTACCGCCACTTCAAAGACACCACCCGAGGATTCGATAAACCTGACTTCAGCGTCGGGGTAGGCTTGCTTCAGCTCAGCCGCCAAACTGGCGGCTCGGGGCTGGTAGTTTCAGACCACACAGTACTGAATGGTGACTTGCATTATTGGGTACCCTTTTCACGAGATAGGGGCACGTACCGCCGCGAATCGTAGCGGCGCCGAGGGGGGATGCCAAGGGGACGCGTCCCGCTGTGATGCCGCTCCTTGTCAGCCCCACCCTCCTCGCGTATCTATTTGACCCATGCGAACCTATCGGTTCCCCGGTGGGGGATTAGCCCGGGCGCTCAGGCACCTGGGCGCTCTTGTGTTGACACTCTCGTGCATCTCACACGCCGAGGCGCAGGAGCGGCGTTACCTCTTCGAGGTAGGTGCCTCGGGGGCGTATCAGTCGTTCGCGGACTCTACCCATCTGGGCAGCGGAGCCGGGGGGTTGGCGCGGATTGGGGTGTGGCTTCCCCTCAATTTCTCACTCGAGGCGGAGGGGTCGATCGCCAAGCCTTCCTCGGTGAGTGTCAGAACCACAACCGCTTCGGTTCTGTATAACGTGCTCTTCGGATCGAAGACCTGGGGGTACGCAAAGCTCGGCTATGGCGGCGTTCGATATGGCGCCAGCACAACCGCGGATTGCCAGGCGCAGGAATTCCAAGGAAAGCTCTGTGGCACCACCTCCACCTTCGTGGCCGGGCTGGGGGCTCGCATTGGGTTGACCCCGACGCTCATGCTGCGGGCCGAGGGGGTCATCAATCCCAATCGGGGAACGACCACAGTGCCCGGATCGAATCCCGCCAGAGACACTACCATCAAGTTCTCCAATTTCGGCGTGAATGTCGGCGTCAGCCTGATGCTCGGTAGCAAGCCGATTCCGGACAGCGATGGCGACGGAATCCTGAATAACCGGGACCGCTGTGCCGGAACCCCGGCTGGCGCGCAGGTAGACGGAAGCGGTTGCCCGTCCGATAGCGATGGGGATGGCGTACCCAACGGCGTCGATCGCTGCCCCAACAGCGGGACGGGCGCCCTGGTTGACGCGGCCGGCTGTAGCCAGGACAGCGATGGCGACAACATCGCGGATGGGATCGATAAATGTGCCGACACCCCCGCGGGTGTCCTGGTGGACTCGAACGGCTGCCCACGCGACAGCGATGGCGACCGCATCGCGGATGGGCTGGACCGGTGCTCAGATACGCCCAAAGGCGCCACCGTGGATGCCCTGGGTTGCCCGGGTGACGAGGACGGCGACGGAGCGCTGGATGGTCTGGACCGCTGCCCCAGGACACCGACCGGGGCCAGCGTCAACGCCGCGGGGTGTGCCGCAGGACAGCAAGGCAGGCAACCAGCGCCGTCACGAGCAGACACCTCGGCGGCCCGGCAACAGCAACCCCGCCAACAAAACCAGCCCAGCGGTCCGGCTATGGTGGGCAGCCAGGCAATGGTGCTGGAGGGCGTGACGTTCGGCACCGGCAGTGCTCGTCTTCAGACCGCGGCGTACATCGAGCTGGATTCTATCGCCAAGGTCCTCACTGCCAATCCGAACCTCCGGGTTGAGATCGGGGGCCACACCGACGAGGGTGGAACGCCGGCCGACAACATGCACCTCTCGAACCTGAGGGCGGAGGCGGTTCGAAACTACCTCGTAGCCAAGGGCGTCCCATTCCAGCAGATGGTGGCCCGAGGATACGGGTCCAGCATGCCCAGGACTCCGGATACAACGCCGCGGGGGCGTGCCGCGAATCGAAGGATCGAGATCCGGCCGGTTGCACCGTCTTGACCAACTCTCGTGGGGGGATATATCTGATGCGAAGGTATTCTCCCCCAGGAGCTTGAAATGGACACGCGGACCTGTCTCGGGGTTCTCGCCTCGCTCATAATGGCTGGGGCGGTGCCCGCTGCAGCCCAGGCCACCTCGGAAACCTCGACCACTCCGGCCACCCCACCGGCTACCTCGGAAGCGCCCCCGGGCGCCTCTTCTTCAGCATTGATCGCCCAGGGAGACGCGGTGTTCCACGGCCCAGGCAACTGCTACGCCTGCCATGGCAGCAAGGGGGAGGGCCTGGTCGGTCCGAACCTGACGGATTCAGAGTGGATTCATAGCAAGGGGACACTCGCGGAGATCGAAGCGCAGATCCTTCACGGGGTCCCGAAGGAAGAGTCCAAGAGCGGAATCCCGATGCCGCCCAAGGGCGGTTCCACCCTCAGCGACGAGGACGTCAAAGCCTGTGCGGCGTACGTCCACTCGTTGAGTCAGAAGGGGTCTTAGAAGAGGGACTGAGCGCCCACGGCCTCGAACGCGTACCAGACCCCGAAGGCCAGGCTGGCCAACGCCAGCACAGGGATAAGAGAGGCGGCGCGCCGGGCGACAGGGCCTCGCGCCAGAGCGTAGCCGAAGAAGGATGAGACCAGGGCCATCGATATCGCGGTGGCCAGGGCAAAGAGCACCAGCGCCGCCACCCCGGTCATCTGGCTCGACGCTGCACCAACCACCAGAATTCCCACCCCCGCCGAACCGCCGATTCCATGTACCATCCCGATCCCGAACGCCGCCAAAGGCGACCGGCCCAGTGCCTCGGCGTGCGAGTGACGGTGGCCGGTAGGCGAGTGGCTGGCCTGGCGACCCTGGTGGACGTGTGGATGCGAGTGGTTCACCCCATCGTGGCTGTGCGGATGGATATGGAAGTAGCCCTGCGCCCAGCGGAGCAGGAGCCTGAGCGCGAGGAAGATGATCACCAGGCCGATGGCCACCTCTGCGCCCCGGATCAGCCCGTCGGGCAGATACCGCCGGAACAAGACCACCGGCAGCCCGAAGACCAGCAATGTGGTGGCATGGCCGAGCCCCCACGCGAGGCCTAGGGATCCAGCCCGACGTGCGCCGTCCCGCTGGTCCGACAGGATAAGGGTCGAGACCGCGGTGAGGTGGTCAGGGTCGGTGGCGTGCCGGAGACCCAGCAGGAGGGCCACCGCCAGCGCCATCAGGCCGTTACCCCCGTGGCCTGCAATCCACTCGTCCAGTCCGAACATGGAGGAAGAGTAGCTCGGTTAGACACCGGTCGGAAATCACCAGCCGGGCCGTCCAGCCGTTTACCTTCTACTCATGACCATGAACCGCTTGGCCGATTCAGCTTCGGCCTATCTCCAATCGGCGTCCCATCAGCCGATCCATTGGTACCCCTGGGGTCCCGAGGCATTCGCCGCGGCCCAGACGGCCGACAAGCCGGTGCTGCTCGACATCGGCGCCGTCTGGTGCCACTGGTGCCATGTCATGGACGGCGAGTCCTACGAGAACCTCGAGCTCGCCGGCTTCCTGAACGAGCATTTTGTCTGCATCAAGGTGGATCGCGACGAGCGTCCTGATGTGGACGCGCGTTACCAGCGCGCCGTCCAGACCCTGACCCAGCAGGGGGGGTGGCCGCTGACGGCGTTTCTCAACCCCAAGGGAGAGGTCTTCTTCGGCGGCACGTATTTCCCGCCTGATGGCCAGTATGGGCGGCCGGGCTTCCGGTCGGTGCTCGCCAGCGTCCTCGACGCGTACCGAGCCCGGCCCGAGCAGGTGCAAGCCCAGGCGCAGGCCATCCGCCGGGTGCTGGAGGAACATCTGGATGAGAGTGCGCCGGGCGAGGTTGGCCCTCCAATGCTGGACGCGGCCGTGGACCAGATGGTTCGGGTGTTCGACTCGATAAACGGCGGATTCGGGAGCCAACCGAAATTTCCCCATCCGGGAGCCCTCACGCTGCTGCTGCACCGGTGGTACGACCAGCCCTCCGAGCAGATCCGCACCGTCATTGACCGCACCCTGCAAGGCATGGCGCGGGGAGGGATGTACGATCAGTTGGCCGGGGGCTTTCACCGCTACAGCGTCGACGCCCGCTGGATCGTCCCCCACTTCGAAAAGATGTCCTACGACAATTCGGAGCTGCTCAAGGCCTACCTCGACGCACACGCGCTCTTCGGCAACGAGGAGTACGCCGAGGTGGCCAGAGGGATCGTCCGGTGGGTCCGTGAGGTGATGGCCGATCCAAAGGGAGGCTACGCCGCAAGCCAGGACGCCGATGTGGGTCTCGACGACGACGGCGACTACTTCACCTGGACCCGCGACGAGGCTGCCGCGGTCTTGAGTCCCGACGAGCTTGAGGTTGCCGCCGCGTACTACGACATCGGCACCGCCGGGGAGATGCACCATGATCCGGGCAAGAACGTGCTCTTCATCTCCGCGACCGTACCAGGCCTGGCTCAGCGCACCGGTAAGAGTCAGGAGACCATCGAGAAAGTCCTGCGCTCCGCGCAGGACAAGCTGCGAGCGGCCCGGGCCCAGAGGACCGCGCCGTTCATCGATCGCACCCGCTATACCAACTGGAACGCCATGATGGCCTCGGCTATGCTCCGGGCGGGAGCGGTGCTGGGAGACGAGTGGGGCCGGAGCCATGGCCTGCTGACGCTGGAGCGCCTCCGACGGGAAAACCCGGATGGCGACAGAGTAGCCCACACCTCCGGTGGTCTTCAGGGGCTACTGGATGATCAGGTGCAGACGGCAGCGGGGGCACTCGATGCCTACGAGACGACGGGCAAGCGTGAGTGGCTCGAGTGGAGTGAGCGGCTCATGGATCGGGTCTGGTCCGACTACTGGGACGGCAACGAAGGCGGGCTGTTCGATACGGCCAGAAGCCGGTCGGCAGAAGAGGGCTTGCTGCCCGCCAGGGCAAAACCGGTCCAGGACACACCGACCCCATCGCCCAACGGCGTTGCCGGCATCGTCGTTGCGCGGCTGCACGAACTCACTGGCGATCCACGCTGGAAGCAGCGGGGTGGAGCGCTCGTCCGGGCGTTCGCGGGACGAGCGCAGGAGCTGGGACTCTACGCGGCCGCCTATCTGCTGGCAGTGGATTGGCAGCTCAATCCCGCCACTCACCTCGTGGTCGTGGGGGACTCCACCGATCCGAGTACCCAGGCCATGCACCGGACCGCGCTGGCGGGCTTCGCGGCGCGCCGAGTGGTCCAGAATATCAAACCTGCCGAGGCGGGGAGCCGACCTCTCCCGGAGGCGCTGAGCGGGATGCTGGCGGCGGGGCGATTCCCAAGGGGCTATGCCTGCGTCGGCGCGAGTTGCACCCAGCCCGCGGACGAGCCTGCCGCCTGGCGCGAGACGCTGGAGTCTTTGCGCCCGAGCGTTCCGGCATAGTCTCTTCCCGTTAGATTAGGACGTCATTTTTCCCGAGGGTTATCCGTGGCCAAGAAGAACGCAACAATCGAGACCAGCAAGGGCACCATCAAGGCGGAATTGTTCGACACCGAGGTGCCGGGCACCGTCTCTAACTTCGAGAAGCTGGCCAACAGCGAGTTCTACGATGGAACCCGCTTTCATCGCGTCATCCCGAACTTCATGATCCAGGGAGGCGATCCGCTTTCGAAGGATGCTTCCAATCCGCGGGTCGGTACCGGCGGACCGGGCTACAAGATCAAGTGTGAGACCCACCTCAACACCCATAAGCACGCCACCGGAACCCTCTCGATGGCGCACGCCGGGAAGGACACGGGCGGCAGCCAGTTCTTCATCACCCACTCGCCCCAGCCTCACCTGGACAAGGTCCACACGGTTTTTGGTCAGGTCACCGACGGGATGGATGTGGTCAACAAGATCAAGCAGAACGACGTGATTACATCCATCCGAGTCAGCTGAGCTGCACCTCGATTTCGCGGTCGTCGCCGATTACGCCCTGATCGACCAGCAGGGCAAGCTCAGCGTGCTCGGCATGTTTCAGCACGTCTGGCTCTCCAACTTTCCCGCTGTCTACCCCCGGACCCATCTGGTGCTCCGGGTGCGCGGGCGGCGCACCGAGATCGGGATCCACACCATCCGCATTCGGTTCGTGGACGAAGCCGGAACCGAGCTCATGGGCGGCGAGGGCACCGTTCAGTTCGGGGAGCCCCCGGCCGGCGTAGTGGACGTCGAAGCTGGGGCGGTTCTCGTCTTCGATGTCCCACTGCCCCGGCCCGGACCTTATGCCTTCGAAATCAGCCTCGATGGCGAGCTTGCCAGCCGGGTTGCACTCACGGCGGGGTATCCACAACAGCAGCCTCAAAGTGAGAGGTAAGAGGTAAGAAGGAAAACCATGACCTGGACCCGCGACCGCGCCCTGGCCTTGATGCACGAATACACCCCATCGGATGCCCTCCGAAAGCACATGTACGCAGTGGAGATCGCGATGCGGGCTATGGCGGAGCGGGCCGGCGAGGACCCGGAGAGCTGGGGCCTGGTCGGCCTGCTGCACGACTTCGATTATGAACGGTTTCCCAACTCCGAACACTCCGCCACAGAAGGCCATCCTGCCGAAGGCGTGCGCACACTGGCTGCCGGCGGATTTCCCGAGCCGATGCAGCGGGCCATCCTGGGCCACGCCAACTACAGCGGGGTTCCCCGTGACACGCCGATGGCCAAGGCGCTCTTTGCCGTGGACGAGCTGGCCGGCTTTCTGGTCGCCTGCGCCCTGGTCCGCCCATCCCGGAGCCTCCAGGATCTGGAAGTCTCCAGCGTCAAGAAGAAGCTCAAGGACAAGGCGTTTGCCCGGGGAGTGAGCCGGGACGATGTGGTGCGGGGTGCTGAAGAGCTGGACGTTCCGCTCGACGATCACATCGCCTTCATGCTGGCCGCACTCAGACCGCATGAACGGACCCTGGGCCTCGGAGCTCCGTGACGGAAGGGCGTCCCGTCCGGGCGGAGCATTCGATCGCCTGTGCCATCAACCGTGCAGCGGGTGGGCGACCGGTCCCCGGCAATGAGGTCACTCTTCTCATTGACGGACCCAATACCTACCGCGCCATGCTCGACGCCATTGCCGGCGCGCAACGCTGGGTTCACTTCGAGAATTACATCATTCGGAGCGACGCGGCGGGGTGGCGGTTTGCCGAGCTGCTGGCCGGGCGGGCGCGCGAAGGAGTCCAGGTACGAGTCCTGTACGACTGGTTTGGATCCATCGCTACCGGTCGCGGTTTCTGGCGCTATCTCCGGAAGGCCGGCGTAGAAGTCCGGGCCTTTCACCCGCCGCAGCTGGTTGATGTTCTCGCCAACGTGTCTCGCAATCACCGGAAGCTGGTCGTCGCAGACGGCACCCGTGCCGTCGTCGGCGGATTGTGCATCGGGTGCGAGTGGACTGGTGAGACCCACACCGGCAGCCAGCCATGGAGAGATACCGCGGTGGACATTCGTGGCCCCGCGGCCGCGGTACTGGATCAGACGTTCGCCAGCGCCTGGGAGCTCACCGGGTCGGAGGTGGCGCCCGATCAGAGGGCCGGAGTGGTGGAGCCGGTGGGCGGAGCGGATGTGCGCATCATCAGCGGAGAGCCGGGCCGGGAGCGAGCGTACCGGGTGATAGAGCTGCTCGCAGCCGGCAGTGTCGAGCGGCTCTGGATCACGGACGCCTACCTGGTAGCGCCGCCACGCCTCTTCCAGGCGCTTCGCGACGCGGGCCGGGACGGTGTGGACGTGCGGCTTCTCGTCCCCGGCTCGAGCGACCTTCCTTTGATCCGGAATCTCACCCGCATCGGCTACCGCGATCTGCTGCGGAGCGGGGTGCGGATCTATGAATGGGACGGGCCGATGTTGCACGCCAAGACCATCATCTGCGACGATCGATGGGTTCGGATCGGATCCAGCAACCTCAATCCCTCGAGTCTTCTGGGGAATTACGAGCTGGATGTGCTCATCGAAGACCCTGGCCTGGCCGGCGCCATGGAGGCGCAGTTTCGCCGCGACGTGGCTAGGAGCCGCGAGGTGGCCAGCCGCCCGGTTCGGGGCCCCCGCAGAATCAGCCAGGCCCTCCCTGCGATCCTGACTCACCAGATCCCACCTGAGGGGGAGCCGGAGATTTACCGCCGGAGCGGCCGGGAGGCTCGCCATCGGGCCGCCCTGGTTCTCCGAGCCATTGCCAGCAATGCCCGCCGGTCCGTGTTCGGGCCAATCAGTGCGATATTCATTGTCCTCGGCGTGCTGTTCGTAGCCCTGCCCAAAGCGTCGGCATATGCGCTGGCCGTGCTGTGTGCCTGGTTCGCGCTCGGAGCCGGCCGGGAAGCCTTTCGCCGGCGCGCGGATCGCTAGCCAGGGAGGCGTCGCCACAACGTTCCGTCTTGAAACTTTATTGTAAGTCCTTCGTTCTTCGACTTAACGCCGTTAACCGGATTGCGTCGACCGAACACATGGTGCAGCGTCCTCTCCTCGTTGCCGTTCTGATGCTCTCTCCTTTGGGTGCGGGAGCGGTGGCCGCTCAGGCACCCGCCATCACGCTTGCCGAAGCCATCCGCCGCGCGGAGCGGGTCCAGCCGGCCATGGTGCGGGCGACGGCGGATGTGCGCACGGCCGGGGCACGGCGCCGAAACGCCTGGGGGGCGTACCTGCCCCGCCTGTCCGCCAACTCTTCCGCCGGCGATTTCTTCTCCGAGGGACCAGCACGGGTCGACCCGATTACCGGCGGGCTCGTCAGCGGGAACTCGAAAAACCGGAGTATCAGCGCCTCCCTGTCAGGCAGCCTGGACCTGTTCACCGGGTTCCGGCGCGGGGCTGAAATGCGGGCGGCTCGTGCCGGCGAGGACGCTGCGGCGGCCTCCTTGCTCGACGCGCGCTTCGAGCAGGCCCTGACGACCACCAATCAGTTCCTCGATGCCCTGGCCGCCGACCAGCTGCTTCGGGTGAGGGAGGCGAGCGTTCGCCGGGCCGAGGAACAGCTCAAGACCGCGGTGGCCAAGCTTCGGGCCGGCTCCGCCACCCGTTCCGACTCGCTGCGCTCGCTGGTTACGCTGGGGAACGCTCGCCTCGATCAGATCACGACCCAGACCCAGCTCGCATCGGCTGAGGCCAATCTGGCAAGACTGATCGGAGAAGCTGGCCGGGTGCGCGCCGCCGACGACTCCTCCTTCTACCGCCTAACCACCGCCATCGACACGCAGGCCATCCGAGTCGAGGCCGAGTCCAAGTCTCCCCGGGTCCAAAGCGCCGCGGCCAATGCCGTGGCTGCACGCGCCTCGCTTGGGGCCTCCCGCTCCACCTACTGGCCCTCACTGACGCTGGCGGGGAGCACCGGGTGGAACGGAAGCCGCACCACCGACT
This sequence comes from Gemmatimonadales bacterium, assembly GCA_035557715.1. GTDB lineage: Bacteria > Gemmatimonadota > Gemmatimonadetes > Gemmatimonadales > GWC2-71-9 > CAVVWJ01. The sequence continues at coordinate 25,604 of DATMDQ010000016.1, read as the reverse complement.
ACGATCTCTTCAACGAGCGTCAGATCAGCCTGTCGCTGCGGTGGAACCTCTTTGACGGGTTCGACCGGGAGCTGACCATCGTCCAGGCGGATGCGGACCTCGACTTGGCCGAGGCCACCGCAGCGGATGCCCAGCGCGAAGTGCAGGCGGAGCTTACTGCCCGTCTCGCCGAGTTGGACGCTGCGCGCACCAGGACCGAGATTACCCAGACCAGTGTGGCCGCCGCGACGGAGGATCTGCGCGTGCAGCAGGAACGCTACCGCCTCGGTGTCTCGACGATCGTAGACCTGCTCACTTCCCAGGAAGCGCTCAACCAGGCGGAGGTCGACGTGGTGAACGCCCGTTTCGACTACCTCCGCGCCAAAGCGCAAATCGAAGCGCTGATCGGACGGAACCTTTGACCGGCACCATGCTGAACACCGAAGAGCGGATGGCCAAGCTCCCTGCCGATGTCCCCCGGGACGCGGTCATCGTCACCCGGAACCTCCATCGCGAGTACGACATGGGAGGCGAAATCGTCCGGGCGCTCCGGGGCGTGGACGTTACCATCCGGAAGAACGAGTTCGTGGCGGTGATGGGTCCCTCCGGATCCGGCAAGTCAACGCTGATGAACCTCATCGGCTGTCTCGACAGCCCGACGGCGGGAGAGTACTGGCTCAATGGACACCGGGTGTCCGAGCTGGAAGACGATGAGCTTGCCAGGATCCGGAACAAGGAGATCGGCTTCGTGTTTCAGACCTTCAACCTCCTTCCCCGGGCCACCAGTCTCCACAACGTCGAGCTGCCGCTGGTCTATGCCGGGGTGGGCGCCAAGGAGCGGCGGCAACTGGCGAGCGAAGCGTTGACGCACGTCGGGCTCCAGGACCGGATGAGCCATCGACCCAATGAGCTTTCCGGCGGCCAGCGTCAGCGGGTGGCTATCGCGAGGGCATTGGTCAACAAGCCCAGCATCCTCCTGGCCGACGAGCCGACCGGAAACCTCGACAGCGCCACCGGCGAGGAGATCATGGCCCTGTTCAAGGCGCTACACGTCAGCGGGCAGACCATCGTCCTCGTGACCCACGAGCACGACATTGCGGAGCACGCGCGGCGGCAGGTGCATTTGAAGGACGGGAAAGTAGAGCGGGACTTCGAGACGGCCGGGCGCGAGTGATCTGTAATAGGGGTGTCACCTTGAGCGGAACGAAGGGACCGAAGCCGCGTTCCGGCTCCTTCGCGTTGCGGAGGACGACAGTCATTGGGCTGGTGCTTGTGGCAGCGTGCAAGAAGGAAACGCTGCCGCCGACCTATCAGTCCCTTCCCGTTGTACACCGCGACATCGTCGTGTCCGCCCAGGCCTCCGGCTCGATCCAGCCAGACACCACCGTCGAAGTGAAATCCAAGGCCTCGGGCGAAATCCTCGATCTTGCCGTGGAAACCGGCCAGGCCGTCAAGCGGGGCGATCTGATGGTCCGGGTGGACCCGCGCATTCCAAAGAACGCCGTGGCGCAGGCCCAGGCCGACCTCGAGGTGGCGCAGGCCCGCCTCACCAACGCCGGCTCCCAGAAGCGCCGCGCCGACGAGCTGTTCAAGTCACAGTCGATTACCGAGCAGGAACACGAGCAGGCCCTGCTCGACTATGCCAACGCCAATGCCGAGGTCATTCGGGCCCGGGTGTCGCTCGACAACGCCAAGGACCAGCTGGACGACACCAACGTTCGAGCTCCGATCAGCGGCACCATCATCGAGAAACAAGTCGAGCGGGGCCAGGTCATTTCTTCGCCCACCAACGATGTGGGGGGCGGCACGGTGCTGCTCAAGATGGCCGATCTCGGACTGGTCCAGGTCCGTACCCTGGTGGATGAAACCGACATCGGCAAGATCCAGCCGGGGCTACGCGCCACCGTGACGGTGGATGCTTTTCCTAACCGTCCATTTCAGGGCACGGTGCTCAAGATCGAGCCTCAGGCCCTCACCGAGCAGAACGTCACCATGTTTCCGGTGCTGGTCCGGATCGACAACAAGGACGGCCTCCTCCGCCCGGGAATGAATGCTGAGGTCGAGGTCCATGTCGGGCGCCGGGACAGTGTGCTGGCCGTTCCCAATGCGGCGCTGCGCACGCAGCGGGATGTTGGATCGGCGGCCCAGGTGCTGGGGCTGTCTCCTGACGCGGTCCAGCAGCAACTGGCAGCGGGACAGCGGGACAGCGGGGCAGCGGGGCAGCGAGACAGCGGGGCAGCGGGGCGGCGAGACACGGCCGGTCGGGCGTCGTTGGGTGCTGCAGCCCCGGCGGCCGGTGGTGACCCCCAGCGCCGGCGCCCGGGAGGGCGGGTCGCCAGGACACCGCAAGGGATGGGCGCCCGCTACATCGTCTTTGTAAACCGTGGTGGTAAGCCGACCCCGGTGTGGATCCGGACCGGGCTCACCGACCTGGACTACAGCGAGGTGATCGAGGGGCTGACCGCGTCCGACTCGGTGCTGGTGCTGCCGAGCGCGGGCCTGGTGCAGTCGCAGCAGGAATCGCGGGAGCGCATGAACCGGATCACGGGAGGTGGGGCGGTGCCAGGAATGCAACAACAGACTACCCAGCCTACGGGCGGCGCGAGGCCGTAGCCATGCTGCTCGGCGAAACCGTGGCCGTGGCCCTGCAATCCATCCGGGCCAACATGCTTCGGTCGGTGCTGACCATGCTTGGCATCATCATAGGCGTCGGCGCCGTGATCACCATGGTCGCCCTGGGCAGCGGCGCCCAGAAGGCGGTGCAGGACAGAATCGCCGCCCTGGGCGCCAACGTCTTCACCGTGATGGCCGGTCAGGCGCGCCAGGGCGGCATCAGAATCACCGACCGGACCATCCTGAGCACCGACGACTACGATGCCCTCCGGCGGAGCGCGCCGTTGCTCAAGGCGGTCGTGCCCGAGATGCAGCAATCCCTCCAGATCAAGTACGGCAATCAAAACAGCAACGTCAACGTCGTAGGAACCACGTCCGAGTACACCGACGTGCGCAACTACACGGTGCCCTACGGCCGGATGTTCACCCCGGGAGAGGATGAGGCCCGGCAGCGATACGCGGTACTGGGTGCATCGGTGCCCCGGATGCTGAATGGGAATCCTGCGGGGATGATCAATCAGACCCTCTGGATTCGGGGCATCTCTTTCCAGGTCATCGGGGTCCTCGGCGAGAAGGGATCTGCCGGCGGCTTCGGCAATCCGGACGAGCAGATCCTCATTCCGCTTCAGACCGCGCGCTACCGGGTCTTCGGCAGCAACCGGATTCGCTCGTTCTCGATCCAGGTGGCCGACAACGTGCCGATCGAGCAGGGGATGGTCGATCTGGAGCGGGTTCTACGGCGGGAGCACAAGATCCGCCCGGGGGCGGAGAACGACTTCACTATCCGCAATCAGCAGGACGTGCTCGCCACCCAGCAGCAGGCTACCCAGGTGTTCACCAGCCTGCTCGCCAGCATCGCAGCAGTAAGCCTGCTCGTCGGGGGAATCGGCATCATGAACATCATGCTGGTCTCGGTGACGGAGCGCACCCGCGAGATCGGCATCCGGAAAGCACTCGGCGCCACCCGCCTCAACATCATGATGCAGTTCCTGATCGAGGCGCTGACGCTATGTCTCCTGGGCGGCCTGCTCGGCGTGCTCCTCGGCGTGGGCACGGCCATGCTCCTGGCCAGGGTGATGCAGTGGAACACCCTCATCTCGCCTATGGCCGTTGGCGTCGCCTTTGCCTTCAGTGCGGCGGTCGGTCTCTTCTTCGGGATCTACCCGGCCCGGCGGGCTGCCAGCCTGGATCCCATCGTCGCCCTGCGATACGAATGAGCTCCACTTCGGGGGTGCCGGCTGAGGGCCTTTCGGGCCGGCGTCCGCTGGTCAAGCGCTACTCGGGCGTCGTGCGGCTCGCTCACTGGCTCAACGCGGTGTTTCTCCTGGGCATGATCGCCAGTGGGCTGCAGATCTATAACGCCTATGCTCACTTCGGCCTGAGGGGCCACCCGCTTGTCCTGCCCAATCCGCTGGACGGGAATCCCATTCCACAATGGGCGCGGCTCGGCGGGTGGCTGGCCGGCGGACTCAACTGGCACTTCGCACTGGCCTGGCCGTTCGTCATCACCGGATTGATCTATCTCGGCTTCCTCGCGCTCTCGGGCGAATGGAGGTCGCTGGTGTTCCGGCCACGCGATATCGGGCCAGCGATCCAGATGCAGCTCTACTACCTGCGCCTCCGGAAAGAGCACCCGCCTCAGGGAAAGCATAACGCGCTCCAGAAGGCGGCCTACACCTTCATCGTCGTGCTCGGCGCCCTGGCCACCCTCACCGGGTTCGCCATCTACCAGCCGGTGCAGCTGGCCTGGCTCACGAGCCTGTTTGGCGGCTACGAGCTCACCCGATACTGGCACTTCCTCGCGGTCTGGCTCTTCGTGGGATTTACTCTACTCCATGTCGCGCTGGTCTTCCTGGTGGATCCGGCGTCACTCCGGGGAATGATCAGCGGCTGGTATCGGGGGCGGTTCCCCAGCCATGACTGACCGCATCCCCTCGCTCACCCGCCGTGACTTCTTCCGGTTAGGGGCGGTAGCTGGACCCGCCTCGATCGTGGCGGCTTGCGGATGGGATGGGGGCCCGATACTGGAGCCCAGGCTAAGGGCGTTCAGCCGGATCAACGACTGGGTGGGAGAGAAGGTCCTGTTCTCACCGCGCCGGATGGCGCGGGAATATCCGGTGGCTGCCAGAACATCGATGCAGAACTTCCCGGCGTACTCCATCACCTACAACCGCACCGGTTCGTTCCCCGTGCTGGGCGATCTTCGCGATTGGAGGCTGGAGATAGGAGGGTTGGTCAAAAACCCGGTTCGCCTCTCACTGCAGGCGCTCGAGACCCTGCCGAGACTGACCTACACCGTGAAGCATCACTGTGTTGAAGGCTGGACCGCGATCGCCACCTGGACCGGTGTTCCTTTGTCGACGGTCGTCGCCTTGGTGCAGCCGAAACCCGAAGCCCGATATCTGCGGTTCGACTCATTCGACAGCGGATACTACAACGGCTGGGACCTCACCAGCGCCATGCATCCGCAGACGATCCTGGCCTACGCATACAACGATCGCCCGCTGGGGATGAACCACGGCGCGCCCCTGCGCCTCTATTCGCCGGTGAAGCTGGGTTACAAGCTGACCAAATATCTGAGTGGCCTGGCCTTTACCCGAGACCGGCCAGGCGGGTACTGGGAGGATCAGGGGTACCCCTGGTTCGGCGGAGTCTAACCGAGATCTTCCACCTCGGCGGAGACTTCGGCAGTCCCATCGGGCTGGTAATGCACGGTCACCCGCCAGGGTCGACAGCAAACCTGGCAATCCTCCACATATTCCTGGTGGCTCCCACTCCCGGGATCCAGCGCGATCTCGTTGATTTCCCCGCAATAAGGACAGTGCACCGTGGCGCCGGTCTCGACGGTGCCGTCGCCCAGGGGGAACTCCTCATCCAGATCACCGTCGTCTAGGCTCATTCTCGCTCCCTCTCGATGAACCAACGCCAGACCATGGCTCGCCTCGCCGCGCCACTCGCGCTGACTGCGCTCCTTCTGTGCGCCCGGCTGGTATCGGTGCCCGCGCTCTCCGACCCGGTGGCCGGAGCGGCTCCGCCTTCGCTCAGCCTCGCGGTGCCCCGGCTCTACCTGGTCCTGGCTCCGCTTTTCACGCTGTGGGACGGGGTATCGATGCTGAGCATGGCCCGGCTCAAGGGTTTTCTGGTCGGCCTTGTGGTGCTCTACCTGGCATGCCGGCTTGGCCGCGTGATCTGGCTCAAGCCTGACCAGGGTGCGTCGCTATTGAAGGAGACCCGCATTCTCGCCGTTTCGCTACTGCTGCTGGTGGCGTTCCTGGTGGGCGGGGCGCTGTGGCACCGGCCGATGCTGGCGCTGAGAGGGACCGACCCTCGTGACATCGTGGTGGATTTCCACAGCCACACCAACGTCTCGCATGACGTTGAAGACACCTGGATGCGCGGTTTCGACACCGATGCGAACCTGCGATGGCACACGCGTGCGGGCTTCGATGCTACGTTCATTACCGACCACAATGTGAGGAGTCCTCAGTCGCCGGTCGCGAGTCGCCAGTCGAGCACGGCCTCCACGGTTGGATGCCCCGGCATCGAAGTGAGTGCGTGGCGGGCCCATATCGTGCTCTTGGGCGATACCCTGCCGGTGGACCGGAGCCGCTACAATAGCACACTCGAGGAGCTGCTTACCCTGCTCGCCACCAGCGACTCAGGACTGGGCGCGCTCTCGGTAGCCTCGCTTCCGGAATACCGGCGCAATCACTGGGACCGACTGGACCGGCTCATCGCTGCGGGGCTGGATGGCTTCGAGGTGGTTAACGCATCACCCAAGGCCAATGAGCTGCCCCGCGCGGAGCGGGACTCCGTCATTCGGCTGGCCCGCGCTCACAACCGCTTCGTGGTGGGGGTCAGCGACAGCCATGGGTGGGGAGCGACCAGCATGGTCTGGAATCTGGTTCACTCGGCGGACAACAGACCCTCGGACACTTGTCAGGCAGTTCTTCAAAGTCTGCGCAGCGGCTTCCCCGCGGTGTCAATCATCGAGCGCCACCGGCTTCGTCCCGACTCCTGGTGGCCCATGTGGCTCACCCCGCTGGGCGTGGTCTGGGAGACGTGGCGCGGCATGGGATGGGCGCTCACCGGAGCGTGGCTGGTCTGGACCTGGCTCTGGGCCATGCAGCCCCGGCGTAGGACGCGATTGCCCGCGCGCCCGCCTTGAACGGACGTCGTCGGCTTGCGGTCCTCATCTTCACACCTCAAGATAGAACTCTCGTGCTCACCGCCTCTCACCGGATGATGTGATGCAACGCTCTCGAATACTTGGAACCGGTTTCTCCGTTCCCGACCGTGTCGTCACCAACGATGAGCTGTCGCAGCTCATGGACACCACCGACGAGTGGATTCGCACCCGCACCGGGATCGAAGAGCGCCACTGGGTGACCGAAGGCGAGACCGGAACCGACATGGCCCAGCGCGCGACCGTGCGAGCCCTGGAGATGGCCGGTGTGCCCCCGGGCGAGCTCGACGCCATCGTCTACGCCACCTCCAGCCCCGATCATTTCGCCCCTGGTAACGGGGTGTACCTGCAGCGCCAGCTCGGCATCTCCACCGTTCCGGCGCTCGACATTCGGGCGCAGTGCAGCGGGTTCATCTACGCTCTTTCGGTGGCCGATGCGTGGATCCGTAGCGGCCAATATCGGCGCGTTCTGGTGGTTGGGTCGGAGATCCAATCAACCGGGCTGGACGTGTCCAGCGCAGGTCGGCACGTGGCGGTCATCTTCGCCGATGGGGCCGGAGCCGTTCTCCTGGGTGCTGATGGGGCTGACAACGGAGGCATTCTGGCCTTCGATCTCCACTCGGAGGGCGCGCACGCGGAGAAGCTATGGGTAGATAGCCCGGGATCAATGTACCATCCGAGAGTATCTCACGGGCAGATCGACGCGGGGCAGCACCTGCTGCAGATGGACGGCCGGGAGGTCTTCCGCCACGCAGTCGCTCGCATGCCCGAATCGGTGCGAGCCGTACTGTCGGCAGCGGGGCATACGGTAGAAGAGCTCGATCTCCTGCTGGCCCACCAGGCCAATCTCCGGATTGCGGAGGCCATGCAGAAAGATCTCAAGTTGCGTGACGATCAGATCTACAACAACATCATGCGATACGGAAACACCACCGCCGCCACCATTCCCATCGCGCTGGACGAATGCGTGCGGAGCGGCCGGCTGGAGCGGGGAGACCTTCTGGTGATGACCGCATTCGGGTCCGGCTTCATGTGGGGGAGTGCCGCGGTGCGGTGGTAGGACCCTCCAGCGTCAACTCCTGCTGACAGGACTTGCAATACAGCCTTTTCGGCAGCTTGAACCGACCCATGACTGTGAACTGCTGTTCGGTGGCGCAGAAGGGACAACGGCCCCGGACTGTACGGAAAATCTCATGCTGACTCAGCTTTACCAGCGAGAAAATCATCCCCAGCACCAGCGCCCCTGGAACCAGCACCAGGTGAACGAGCGGAATCGGGATGGCCACGATGGCCACGGCGAGGCTGATTCCGATTATGAGGGCTGCCCGTTTGAGACGGTCGGCGGGAGATAGGATATCGAGCTCTACCTTGACTGCCGTGGTTTCGGCACCGAATGCTCGTAGAGGGAGCTCCAATGATCGGACTTCCATGCACGCTTGCTCGAGGAGGTAATTGGGTTGCAGGCATTCACTGCGGACGGAGACTGAATAACACGAAAGCCCGTAAGCACGAAAGCCCGAAAAACAACACAGCGCAGAACGGAAGAACCGTAACAACTAACAATAACAGTCACAAGCAAAACGCCCGTCGGCGAAATGCCGACGGGCGTCGATCGCAGGAAACTCAGCGGTTGTCGAGCGGGTACTTCCTTAGGTAGTAATCCTGATCCCGGGTCGCGCGGGCCCGGTAGAGCTGCTCCTCGTCGTCGTCCGCGTCATGGACGAACAGGTGGAGCGAGCCGGGCCAGAGCGTCGCTTGAAGCGACCAGTTGGTGGAGGGCGCGTGCAGCACCCATTGGAGCGCGCCTCCGCCCGCATCGGTGAGATGGATCTCGCTGGCCCGCTCGAGCGGCACGCTCGACGGAATCCCCGCGATAGCCGCCTCGATGGGGTCAAGCTGCAGCTCGGCATCGGTCCATGACCGGAACGTCACCTTGCCGTGCACCGGCGACTCAGTCTCGGGCAGCTCGAACTCAGCCTGCCACTCGCCGAGCAAATCCCACGCGTGGTCCATAGGGCCGATGTTTGGCACCTGCACCGTCGGATGTTGTCTAGGCATCGTTTGGCTCCTTCCCTGAGAGACCTTAGGCAAGGATACGATTGGTAGTTCTGCCCGCGATTCGCATACCACAAAGTCCGGTGCCCGAATTGGCAGGGAAACCTGAATCTTTCGTCTCAACGTTTCGTACTGTAACGGAGCGCAACCCTCATATCCGGAACTCTATATGCTGCAAATCATTATCACGTTGGCTGCCGGGGCCCTAGGCTTCATCCTGGCCCGCAATTTCGTCTTCCGCCGGCTCCGGTTTGTGGACGCTGTCCACTCCCCGGTGGCCCCCATCGTGGCGGGTACTGTGGCGGCCGTACTGGCCTGGCCTGCCGTTCTTCTGCCACTTGTAACGCTTCCCACGGCAGTTGTGTTCGGCATTGGAACTGGACTGGGAACTGCGAGCGGCTCTCGGATGCTTCGACATCATAATGGAGACCACCGCCGCCTCGCTCCCTGAACCAGTCTAACGGTTGCTTCAAGATCCTTCGATAGACTGGATCACATTCCGGGAGAGGTCTATCTTGCCCCAATGAGCACACTGCACTGCACTCGTTGCGGGCTGGACCGGGAACGGATGGCCTTCCAGCCGTTTCAAAACGACCTGGGACGGCGTGCCTTCCAGGAGATTTGCGGAGTGTGCTGGGGTGAATGGCTCAAGACCCAGCAGCAGCTTATCAACCACTACGGCTTGAACTTGCGGGAGCCGAAGGCGAAGGAGTTTCTGTTCAACAACATGGAACAGTTTCTCTTCGCGGCGCCGAAAGTCGATTCCTAGAATGTCCTTCCCAGCCTGAAGATCAGATCCACCCCCGGCCCTCCGGGCTCGAGGTCTTCCGTCATCCCAACCCGCCACTCTCCCCCACCCTGCGTCTGCAGGGTCCAGCCGAAGTCCAGCGACAGCTCCCGCCGGTCAAGAGCCGGAAGCGTGGTGTCGTGGTAGTACGGAGAATGATAAAACAGATTCCCGTAGAGCGACTGGTTGCCCCAGAGGCGATGCCTCAGGCCCGAGCTGACCGCCAGCATTACGGTCTTCTGAAGATCGGCCATGCGGCCGTGCGTCGGGGTGACCCCCAAACCGACACTACCCTCGTAGATCAGCCGAGGAGACAGCTGAGTCTTCAGCGTGTTCAGGATTGCCGCCGAAGGAACCCCGCGCCCATACCCCTCAGGCCCGGTTGACGTGGGGAGCGTGATCGAGAAAACAGTCTGGAGATGCGAATTGAGCCGGATCCCAAGCCCCGCCCGAACATCGCCCAGAAAGAGGTCCGGTCTGGTCCGGTTGACGGTTCGTCCGTCAGGCAGGACGATAGAGTAAAGGAACTGGTCCTGGGGCCTGTCGTCCCGCTCGCTCATCCTGAAGCCCAGCCTGGCGTGGTACCAGTCGAGAAAACCGTCCAGGAATCCGGCATAGGCACCGCCCACCGATGCGCTCAGGGCCAGGAAGGTCCGCCGCCCTAGATCCCGACTGACCCCGAAGCTCAGCCGGAGAACCTCGGAGTCCAGGACGTAGTCAGCCTGGTCCAGCCGGTTGTACTCGATGAGGCTGGCGTAATCCAATGCGACCGCGGGGCGCCAACGCCCCGGCCCGGGTTCGCGGAACGGGTGGAAGTAGAGCCCGCTGCGCGAGCTGGCCACAGGGTTGAGCGGTCCAAACTCGGGCAGCCCCTGGGCCTGAGCGGGCCCTGGGATGGCCAGCGCCAACCCCAGCAGGAGGGCTGGAAGACATGGTACGCAACGGCGGGGCATCCGCAAAAGATAAGCTCTCATGCCCTTGACAACCCTCCGCGCTGAGCCGTAGGTTCGCTCCATGATGTCCGTGCGCAGTTACTGGTTCCTCTTTACCAACGCCGGCGAGGCTCGATGCCCGCCCGGTGCCGGTAGAGTGCGTTAGCGCTTTCCGCCCGGACGATCGACGCCCCGCCGACTCTATCGGCGGGGCTTTTTTCTTTTCTCACTTCGGAGTTTCCCTCATGCGTGTAGCCATTCAGGGTTCTCACGGATCCTTCAGTGAAGCCGCGGCCCGGCGCCGCTGGCCGGACCTGGAAGCCCTGCCCTGCCGTGACGTGAAGGACGTGGTGGCGGCAGTTCGCGAGGGCCGCGCCGAGGCCGGCTGTCTACCGATCGAGAACTCCCTCATCGGGTCGGTCACAACCACCTACGATCTGCTCCACGAGGCGTTCGGCGACGGCACGCTCCACCTGACGCATGAGATCCTCCATCCGGTCCACCACACCATCATGGCGCTGCCGGGAGCGCCGCTCTCCGGGATCCGCCGGGTCCTCTCCCATCCGGTGGCGCTGGGCCAGTGCCGGATCTGGCTATCGGAGCACCTTCCCGATGCCGAGCTGGTCAGTGCCTGGGATACAGCGGGGAGCGCCGAAATAGTGGCGCAGGAGAAGAACCCGGCCTGGGCTGCTATCGCCGCGAGACCGGCCGCCGACGCCCACGGCCTCGCGGCCCTGGCCGAGCGGATCGAGGACGACCCCACCAATCAGACCCGCTTTCTCACCTTCACCCGCGCCGACGTCGCCGACTCCTTCCGGACACCCGGGGCGAGCCGGTACAAGACCTCGCTCATCGTCCTGGTTGACCACAAGCCCGGCATGCTTGCCCTGACGCTCCAGGCGTTCGGAGCCAGGGGGGTCAACCTGATGGCGCTTCAGTCGCGGCCTGAGCGCTCGGCTCCCTGGACCTACCGGTTCTATGTAGACGTGGAGGGCTCTGCCCAGGACCCGCGGGTCTCGGAGGCCCTGGAGGAGATCGAGGCCCTGGCCGCCAAGCTTATCGTGCTGGGGAGCTACGAGGCCTGGACCGAAGGCTCCCGCCTCTCGGCTCCGGTGCCGCCACCGGCCCACCGGGTGGAGAAGCCTTCCGTTCCCCTGGTGGACCGCCGCCGGAATCCGGAGGGGACGGTGGTGCAGGTTCGGGGCCTGAGATTCGGCGGGGGCGAACCGGTTTTGATCGCCGGGCCCTGCTCGGTGGAAAGCGAGGAGATGATCCTCGAGACGGCGGTGGCGGTGGCGCAGGCCGGAGCCGACATGCTCCGAGGAGGCGCGTACAAGCCTCGAACGTCGCCCTACGATTTTCAGGGGCTCGGCGTCAAAGGACTCCGGTACCTGGCCGACGCCCGGGACAAGACCGGGCTACCGATCGTCACTGAGGTGTTGAGCTGGGAAGAAGTCCCGGTGGTCGCGCATTTTGCCGACATGCTCCAGATCGGCGCCCGCAACATGCAGAACTTCAGCCTGCTTCGGGCGGCCAGCCGGAGCGGCAAGCCGGTGCTGCTCAAACGGGGTGCGGGTGCGACCTTCGAGGAATGGCTGGGGGCAGCCGAATACGTCCTGGCCGAAGGCAATCCCAACGTCGTACTGTGCGAGCGGGGCATCCGAACCTTCGAGCGGGCTACCCGGCACACCCTCGACCTGAACGCGGTCGCCCTGGTTCGCGAGCGGACCCACCTGCCCGTGATCGTCGACCCCAGCCATGCGGCAGGGATACGCTCGATCGTCATTCCGCTCAGTCTGGGAGCGCTGGCGGCTGGCGCTTGCGGGCTGATCGTGGAGGTGCATCCCAACCCGGCCGCAGCCATGAGCGACGGGGCCCAGAGTCTCGATTTTGCGATGTTCGGGGAGCTGGCGCGGCAGGTGCATCCGGGAAAGGCGGGAAAGGCTGGAAGGACGGGAAGGGCGGGCCTGAAGGCCGTGGGGCGGTAAGGGAAGGACACGAAAAGGGCGGGAAGAGAATCCCACCTCTTTCCCGCCCTTCCCGTCTTCCCGACTTTTCGCTTACGGAACCGTGGTGGTCCCCCGGCGACCCGTGAACAGCCGGTACAGTAACAGCAGGAGGATCGCACCGACGATCGAGGCGATGATCCCAGGACCCGCCCCCGGATCAGAGTACCAACCGAGTGCCCGGCCGATGAATCCCGCCAACAGGGCGCCAGCGACACCGATCAACATGGTGACGATAATGCCGCCCGGATCCTTTCCTGGCATCAACAGCTTGGCAATCGCCCCAACTACCAATCCGATAATCAAGGTCCACAGGAAACCCATAGTTGCCTCCCCAAGGTGAACCGGAGATATACACACGCGGGCTTCCGGCATCTGTGAGCGGGAGCACAATGGTGATCAGTCGGCGGAGGGTGCTCCCAGCCGGCCCTCGACGGCCACGCGCTTCCGGTTGCGGAGGACGTCGAGCTTGAAGGTCTCGGAATCCCCGTAGCTGCGCAAGATCCGAAGGAGATGCGAAGGGCTCTCTGGCTTGCGGCCGTCTACCGCCAGCACCACGTCTCCCCCCTTGAGCCCCAGCTGGACGTCCCGGGGTACGCTGATGACCAGGACCCCGGCCGTGGTCCCGAAGTATTGGCCCAGATCCGGATTGAGGGGAGCCAGCTCGAGGTTGGCAAGCGGCGACCCGTACAGGAAGGACCGCCCTATGAACACATCCTCGCCGTTAGGCGAGATGCCGCGTCCCTCGGCGGGGTAGCGGAAGTCGAAGGCCGCCGCCCCCGGCTGTCCGCGGAACACGATGGTCGGCTCGTCAGCGGTGACCACGGTGACGGTCTTCTTCTCCTTGCCTCGGCGGAACTCGACCGGAACGGTGTCGTTGGGCTCTAGGGCGGCGGCAAGCTCGATCAAGCGAAGGCCGGGCAGCGACTCCCGGTCGTCACGGGAGGCCGCCTCTCCGGTCAGCACCGACTTGTTGTCCACCCGGACGATCACGTCGCCCGAGCGGATCCCGGCATTTGCCGCGGGGCCGTTCGGGGTGACGGCGTCGACGTAGGCACCGACGGAATCGGTTTCCCGCGCCCTGAGGTTGACCTTGAGACCGAGCCGGGCGCGCCGGCCCATGAGAAACTGCATCGCCCGCTCGGGGCCCCGGCCCCGAACCTCGACCCTGGGGTCACTGGGACGGACGGGCTCCTGAGCGATCAGGGAGACCGGGAGCGGTGTGGTGCCCGCGAGTGCGAGGGCCGCTGCGACAAAGGATGATCGGGACATACCGGTACTCCTCGAGCTAGAGCCCTGCGTTGCTGGCACGAGTCACATGCACATCGACCAGCGCGTCGAGCAGTCCAACCCGCTCCCGCCAGAGCTTCAGCAGGTCGCGATCGTCGGGCTGTTGCCGGAGCAGCTCGGTGGCTTCGAGCTGGCGATCGACCCGCGCGATACGATCCTCCAGCTCTCCCGCGATCCGGGCAGTCCGGCCGTCCAGCACTCGACCGGCCGGGTTGTACTCGCTGATGGCGCTTTCGAGCAGGTGGGACCGCTCCATGGCCTGGCTGAGCTGTTCGGGAGTTGGATCGGGGGGTTGAGCGAGATCGCCCACCGCAATGGCGAGCGCGACCGAGGCCGCCAGGGCCAGGCCACCCAGGCCCGCCACCCGGGTACGCCGGCGACGGCGGTCGGCAGTGAACCGGGCCTTGGTCTCGGGCCAGCGGTCGCGGCTTGGCCGGAGGGTGGGGAGCGCCTTCAGCCGGGCCACCCGCTGGTGCAGCCGCTGCAGCTCGGCCTGACAATGCGCGCACTGGTTAAGGTGTTCGCGCGCCGCGGCCTGGCCAGGCTCAGTCCCCGGCTCCCGCAGGCCGACAAGGGCCTCCATTGTCAAATGAGTCATGGAATCATCTCCTCGCCGAGCCAGGTGCGCAGCCGGGCGTGGGCCCGCGACAACTGGGACTTCGAAAAGCTTGGGGTCTTGCCCATCATGTTGGCGATTTCTTCGTGGGTATAGCCTTCGACGTCGTGGAGCCAGACGACGGCTCGGGACGTTTCCGAAAGCCGCTCGAGAGCGGCTTCGAGGTCCATGCGGAGGTGGGTTTCTTCGCGCTTGTGGCCTACCGCTTCGTCATGCAGCTCATCGGTCTCGCGGTACTTGTTGCGCCGGAGACGCATGAGCGCCTTGCTGGCGGCGATGGTCCGGATCCAGCCCCACAAGCTACCCTCTTCCCGGTAGCGGCCGATGCTCCGGCACACCTCAAAGAAGGTTTCCTGCAGCACGTCCTCGGCGTCCTCGGTTGTCCGGCAGATCCGGCGGGCCAGGTTGTACACCGGCACCTCGAACGCCCGATACAGCTCGCCCAGTGCCTCGGTATCGCCCGCTCTGGCTCGAGCGACGACCGCTTCGGCATTAGCGAGCAGCGAGGAATCCATCAGCAGGGTCCCAGTCATCGTGCGTTAAGGATGCGGGAGGCCGCCCGACGGTCGCGGGGGTCTATTTAAGGTAAGCGGTGAGCGGGGCCACCTCGCAATGACTCGCTCTCTTCTCTGGTCCCTGCTTACCGCTCACCGCTCACCGCTTCCCCCTTTATCTTCCCCTCATGACCTCAGCCCCCCCGTCCCCCCCGCATACCTGGCTCCACCACCTGGAGGATGAGGCCGACGCAGCCTTCCTGTACCGGGAGCTGGCCCGGGCCGAGCGAGACCCGGGGAAGGCGGACATCTACCGGAAGCTGGCCTCGGTGGAAGATCGTCACGTCGAGATGTGGCGGAAGCTCCTGGCCGAGAACGGACACGCCCTGGCGGTGCCCTCGCCCACCCGGGGAGCCCGGTTCAGGGCCTGGCTGGCCCGCCGGCTGGGCAGCGGCGTCCTTCTTCCGATGCTGCTCCAGGAGGAGGGTCGTGAGGTCAAAGGCTACCTGAACCTGTACCAGAGCGAGCCCGACGGGGCGGTAGGGCCTACCGCTCTCCGGCTGGCCAAGGAGTCGAAAGAGCACGCGGAAACCCTGACCCAGATGAGCGGGACCTCGGGCGAGCCATGGCACAAGACGGGGGCCGGCGGCTTCCTCCGGAACCTGGTCTACGGCTTCAACGATGGACTGACCGCCAACTTCGGTTTGGTGGCCGGGATGATCGGCGCCCAGGGAAATCTCCAGGCGGCGGAGCACGCGGTCGTGGTGGCCGGGCTGGCGGGAATGGTCGCCGACGCGCTGTCCATGGGGTCTTCGGGCTACCTGGCGGCCAAAAGCGAGCGGGAGGTCTTCGAGCACGAGATTGCGATGGAGAAAGAGGAGATCAGGCTCATGCCGGAGCTCGAGCGGGAGGAGCTGAGCCTCCTTTACCAGGCCAAGGGCATTCCGGCGACGCAGGCCGATTCCATCGCTGCCCAGGTGATGCTGGACCCGGCCAAGGCGCTGGAGGAGCAGGTGCGGGACGAGCTCAAGATCGGTGAAGCGACCAGCACGCCGATGCGCGAAGCCTGGATCACGGGGACCGCCACCGCCATCGGGGCGTTCATCCCCGTCGCCCCCTTCCTGTTCGATACCGGACCGTGGGCGATCTGGGCCTCGTTCACCCTGGCAATGATCTCCCACTTCGGGGTCGGTGCCGCCCGCAGCTTCTTCACCGGACGCGGCGTGTTCCGGAGTGGCCTGGACATGTTCCTGGTCGGGCTGGGCGTGGCCGTGATCGGCTATTTCGTGGGAGAGCGGATCGTCAAGCTGCTCTAGGAAGTCGGGAGTCGGGAGTCAGGAGCTAGGGGTCACGAAGTCGAGGAGGGTGTCATTCCACAGGTAGAGATTCGTTTGGCAAGCTCGGGGCACGCCCTTCGCTTGGCTTCTGCTCGAGACTCCCAGCTCCCGACTCCCGACTCCCGACTCCGATGGGGCCTCTGCTGTCAGTTCCTCGACTCACCCATCCAGTTCAGGGCGGCGACTCATCGGTATGTCGCCACACTCGAGCCGGAAGACCGCCGAGCTTATCTGGCGGATATAGCCGGCCATAACGCCGGTGCCCTGGCTGCGGCCGTAGAGCGCTGCCACGAGCTGGGCATCGGCGCCTTTCGCATGACCAGTCAGATACTGCCACTCGCCACTCACCCCCAAAGCGGATACACCCTGGACGATCTCGATCGCTCGGGTGGGATCGCCGGAGCATATGAATGGGCCGGTGCGCTGGCGCGAGCCTACGATGTGCGGCTCAGTCTTCATCCCGACCAGTTCGTGGTGCTCAACTCCGAGCGGGAGCCGGTGGTGAAGTCAGCGGTGCAGGAGCTGGAGCTGCAGGCGGAGGTGGCCGAGCTGGTCGGGGCGGACGTGATCGTGGTGCATGCGGGAGGTGCGGGCGGAGGAGTTCCGGCTGCGGTGGAGCGACTGGAACGGGGACTCGAGCTCCTGTCACCGAGGGCTCGTGGGCGGCTGGCTCTGGAGAACGACGACCGGTGCTTCACACCCCGAAACTTGTTGCCGCTGTGCCGGCGCTCCGGCGTGCCGCTGGTCTACGACGTCCATCATCACCGCTGCCTGGGCGACGGGCTCTCCGTCGAAGAGGCAACCGAGCAGTCGTTTGCCACCTGGGGAGACCGCGAGCCGTACACGCACATCTCGTCACCCAGGGACGGGTGGGAGTCGCCCAACCCGAGGGCCCATGCCGACTACATCGATCCGGCGGACTTTCCCGAGTTCTGGCTGGATCGGACCATCACGGTGGATGTCGAGGCTAAGGCGAAGGAGCGCGCAGTGGTGGCGCTGAAGGCAACCGTGAGTAATTTCGAGCGCTCTGCTCGGGATGACTCGCTTCCCCCAGCAACTGCCGCACGCGAGGTATGACTTCCCGTCCATACAGCTCGATGCTCCGCAGCAGCAGGTCGTGTCCCAGCGTCCCTGCGCTGTACTTGAGATCGAACCGGGACGCGCCCAGGGCGCGCACCGTCGCGGCCATCTTGCGGGCCACGGTCTCGGGCGACCCAACATACAGTGACCCCTCGGCGATCTCGTGGTCGAACTCGGCCCGGCTGGTCGGGGGCCACCCCCGCTCGGCACCAATTCTGTTGCGCATGACCTGGTAGGCCGGCCACAGCTCCTTGCGCGCCTGGGCATCCGTTTCCGCGATGTGCCCCGGCGAGTGAATGCCCACCGGCAGCGTTCCATGCCCTAGCTGAGCGAGGGCCCGGTGGTAGAGCTCGACGTAGGGCTTGAACCGCCGCGGGTCACCGCCGATGATGGCGAGCGTCAGCGGAAAGCCGTAGCGCGCGGCGCGGACCACCGACTCCGGGCTGCCTCCGACTCCCACCCAGGTGCTGAGCGGCGGATTCTCCACCGGCGGATAGACTCGCACACCCTCGATTGGCGGACGCACGGTTCCCTTCCACCCGACCGGCTGGCCGTTGCGGTCGGCATCCCGCAGTGCCGCGAAGATCGCGAGCTTCTCGTCGAAGAGGACGTTGTAATCGTCCAGCGAGTAGCCGAACAGCGGAAACGATTCGGTGAACGAGCCCCGGCCCAGGATCACCTCGGCCCGCCCGTTCGAGACGGCGTTGAGGGTGGAGAAACGCTGGTAGACCCGGATCGGGTCGTCGGAGCTGAGGACGGTGACGGCGGTGCCGAGGCGGAGGCGCTCGGTGCGCCCGGCGATGGCGCCAAGGAGCACTTCGGGGGCGCTGATGGCAAAGTCGGGGCGATGGTGCTCGCCGACGCCAAAGAAGTCAACGCCGACCCGGTCGGCCAGCTCGGCTTCGGTAACGACGTTGCGGAGGACCTGTGCGTGTGATTTCGGGCGTCCTTCGGCGTCGACGGTGACGTCGCCGAACGTGTCCAGGCCTAGTTCGATATGTGTCATGGTTAGGAAACCTGCCGACCGCGGGAAGGGTTCCCCAGAACGCCGGCGATAAGCTCCGGCTGGTGAGCCACCCCTCCCAGCGGCAGAGTGGCTCTCTTCCACGGACTGCAGTTCGCGCGAGCCATTCAGATCACAAGTCCAGACATCCGCTCACTGACGTCCGCTCCAGAGAGTCCACTTCTGCCGCTTCCCCTCCCCAGTAGACCGTGGGGAGGTTCCTCCTCTGGCGCCTTACCGCCTTACATGCCCTCTAACGGGCGCACTTCGCACTCCCCCTCGAATTCCGGCCAGTGGACCCGATGCAGCTCCATGAACTGCCGGGCGGTCTTCAGCGCCTCTTCCCGGGAGGCCACCTCGATCAGGGCATAACCACCGATGATCTCCTTCGTCTCGGTGAACGGTCCATCCGTCACCTTGAGCCGGTTCTTGCTGGAGCGAACCCGGAAGCCCTCGGAGGTGGGCCTGAGCCCGGCCGTGTCCTTCAGGACGCCGCTCTTGAGTCCTTCGCCGACGAACTCGCCCATCGCATCCATCAATGCCTGGGGGATGGCCTGGTTGCGGTAGCTCTCCGAGTGCTTGATGAGCATCAGATACTTCATCGTAGATCTCCTGTCTCGTGTGACTGCGATGCCTGCTCTATCTATGCATCGAACGAGAGTGGGCGGAATCGACATGTCCTCGCTGCCCGCTATGAGGGCGGCCTAAGCGTCGGATGTTGGTTCCATCGATGAATCCTGAGCCGGTTGACGCACGGCACGACGCATGATGAGTGCGATCAGCGCGATCGCGACGAGCACGATGAGGGCGCCGGCGACTCGTGCCTGCCACTCGGGGCCATACACTGCGCCTCGCAACCCCTCCAGACCCTCATAGAAGAGAGCCGCGACGAACCAGGCCCATGCGGATCGCGCACCGAAGATCCTGATCCCGACTGCCGCCACCACCAGGCTCACCGTGAGCAGCGCCAGCCCGGCGGGATCCACGTCAGCCGGGGGCGTGAATGACCACGCGACTGCGGCAACGAGCGTCACCATGGCCACCGCAAGGAGGGCTCTCCAGCTGCGACGGGAGGTGAGTCCCGCCACAATGAGGATCGGGATCCCCAGTATGGAGACGACCCCAATCGCATTCCCCGGGATGTCCGGGATGCCGGCGAGAAGTGGAACGATATCGTTGAGGTCGGTGGAGGGTGTGGACGGCATTCCGCCGGGCGGAATGAGCGCGTCGAGCCCAGTGGCCACGTAGATAAGCCCGGCAAGCCCGAGGCCCACGATCAACACGTCGGTTCGGGCCGATCTCGAGGGCGCGGCCGCCACCATCGGGATTCCCACGCGGCGTCGCAGTGCATCGAGCACACCCAACAGGGCGATGAGAAATAGCGGGAAGACGATGGCCTCGATGAAGCCGAGCGCGCGGGTGCCGACGAAGGTGCTCCAGGGCTCCGCCGTGTCATAGGAGGAGAGCTGGGACGGCAGGGAGTTGAGGCTGCTCAGGGTCGCGAGCACGAAGAGCCCACCCAGGAGCCTGAGGCTGGTTCTCCGATCGAGCAGCCGATCGTGTACCGCGGGGGAGAGACGGCGCTTCACAACGAGCGCGCCCGTGATCAGGAACCCGACCAGCAGGAGGACGGCGACCACCCCCATCACCATCCGGTTCGTCTGCCGCGCCCGATCGGCCCGGAGAAACGCCTCTGGCAGCTCCACTCCCCGGCGCACGCCAAGCGCCTCGTCGCCCGCGACGACTATCCATACCCTTGCAGCCGCTCCGGCCGGCAGCTTCACTGCGGTATCGGTATACGTCACCCGGACGTCCAGCCGAGCCGGGCGAGCCCGCTCCCGGTACTCCGTTTCCTTCAGCGTGGATGCATCGAGCCGGTCGCGCGCGAGAGCGTCAGCGGCGATGCGCCGAATCGCCGTGCTATCCGCGGATCCACGGGGGGCGGAATCCGGCAGGATGTGACGCGACTCGAGCGGCCGCCCGCCCGGCCCGAGGTAGACCGCCCACTCCTCGGCGCGCTCGGCGGTGGTACCCCCGGTGTGGACGTAGCGCACCTCCCACCACGTCGGAGGCTCGTAGCTCGATGCCAGGCGCTCAGCCTCGGCGGTGATGTCGTGCTCCTGCAGAAAGCGCGACCATGTCCCGCGGGTCTCACTGTCGATCGTCGTCAGTCGGGTCCAGCCTGCAGGATCGCCTCCCCACGCGCGCAGCATCGAGTCGGCCGTCTGAATGACGCGACCGCGCGGTGCCGTGAACTCCGGACCCAATGTCGGCTCGGGGGGCCGACCCACTGAGACCAGGAGGCCAGCGACAGCGGCCGCCACCGCGAGACGACGCGCGGGCCGGGTCAACGCAGTGGCGGCCTCCCTGGGACGATCCGGTCGCGGTCGCTCCTGTTCGGCGAGAGGCGTCCAGGCCGAGAATCGCGCGTCTTCCGGAGCCGGGATGAACCCACGCTGGCGAACGGCCCGCCAAAGGACGGCGAGCGCCGGCGCGAGCAGGGCCACCGCCAGGATCGCGGCGGTGACCCGATACTCTACGGCGTTTCCCGCTCCGGCGAAGAGCCCGAACAGCACTGCGTTGTACACGAAGTGAGCGACGACGGTGACGACCAGTCCGAACCGAAGGAACAGGACGGCCCAGAAGCACGCATCGAGAAAGATCTCGACGCCGCGCGAATAGGGCGGCCACGATTCGTAGTTCGAATGGGCAAATCCGAAGATGAGCGCGGATGCGACCACGCCGGCCGCCATCCACCACCGGCGGTTCGGCCGCGGCCCAATCCACAGGGAGAGGAGCGACAGCGGCAGCGCCCGGAAGAGCGCTTCTTCCCAGACGGCGGCATTCGCCGACATCGCGATCCCGGTGATCCATGGCATCGGCGACGCGATCTGGTTGGGATCGTCGAGCAGCGCACTCGGCACCCACCAGCCGAACAGGGTGCGGGTCACCACATAGAACACTGCGACATAGGCGAAGGCGATCGCGGCGACGGCGTAGCCACCGCCGACTCGAGACGCGACCTCTCTGGTGCCGCGATAGCGCCAGAGCTTCCACCAATCGAGATGCCGGGGGAAGGCGTGCCGAGTGGCCGCTTCGGCCGCGGCGAGCGTGACGCCGAGGAGCAGAGTCGTACTCACGCCGGCCAGCAGCGCGAACAGGACCTGCATCGCCGTGAAGGTACCCGCCGACATGGCCGTGTCGTACTCGAACCAGTTTCCCGGCATCTGATTGACGGCGGCGGCGAGCGACAGCGCGCCGATCACCGACCCGACCAGGATCGGCTGGCGCCAGCGCACCTGGCGCTCACGGGCGTATCGCAGGAGCGCGACGATCCCGATCGCGGTCATGCCCGCGATGCCGAGACTGGCGAGCAGCGCAAGAAGATCGTTCCAGGATCGCATCTCGGCATAGCGCCGCTGGAATGACTGGGGAATCTCAACGTAGGGACGCAGCCGAGTCGGAGTGTCGCCGGCGATGACGACCTCGGTGCGGATGGGGGCATCTCCGATGCGCCGGTCGGTGCGCTCGAAGGTATAGCTCCGGTCAATACGACCGCTGACCTTCTTCGTCTCGTACGACGATGTGACCAGCTTCCAGCGATCGATCCGGTCGTCGATCCAGCTGTCCAGCACCTGCTCCGCCAGTCGCCTGCCCGAGTCGGCGGTCACCGCGGGCCGGGCGTCCGCCTCGGCGAGTCTGCGGGTGAATCCGATGATACGGCCGTCGGGCGCGAACACAACGCGCGCTTCCCGCGGATCGTCGGGCACGAACGCGCGGACGAACCAGGCGAAGGGGGCGACGTCGTCGCCTCGAACCAGTGCGTTGAGGGAATCGAGCCCTCCACCCGCCAGCTCGACAAAGGTGCGGAGGGAGTCGTCGCCCCGGAACTGGACCGCGGTTCGCGCGTAGGGTGTGGTCAGGGCGTGCGCGCGAAAGAACGAGTCGGCCCGGGCGAGAGCGACGTCGCGGGTGAGTGTCTGCTGGAGGGTGACGAACGGAACGGCGCGGGGAGACAGCCAGGCGGCGATCGCCACCGCAATCACGGCGATCCCGGCAACGATGACGACTCTCGATGGCATCGGATCAAGATGCGGGGAGCTGCCGTCGGGCGATAGAGATCACGCCCGCGGAAGGAGGGAAGCTGAACCGCCGCCGATAGTCGCGACTGTCGGCGGCGGTTCCTAGATCGGAGATTTCTGCCCTGCTCTAGTAGGTGGCCGACGCCTCACTTGCTTGTGAGGTCGATACGTTTACCCCAACCGACCCTCCCGTCTGCCTGGCAAGGCTCAGACGCTGCTCCGTGTCGGGCAGCATCCTCGATGCCAACTGCTTCAGCGACTGCACCCGCCCACCGGCGGACTCCTCCTTGGACAGCCGCAACTCCTCATTCTGACGCTCGACCATCTCGGTCATGTAGGCCTTGTCGAACGAGCCCCGCCCCATCGAATTGAATCGGTCGAAGCTAAGCTGGTCCTGTCTCGTCAGGGACGGCGCTGGAAATCCCGCTGCCTTCGCCGCAGTTTTGAGCTCTTCGTTGGCCTTCGAGTAGTGGGTTGCCATCCCCTTGCCGAACTCCACCACGGCCGTGCTGGTCCCCTTCTTTTCCGCCAGCTTCCCGAGTTTCACCTGGAGCAGACCAGCGCTGCCGGTCCTGGTAATGAAGACGCTGTCGGAGGCCAGCGATTTCGGCTGTTGCGCGGCCGCCGGCGCCAGACCCACTGCAGCACTCAGGAAGAGACCGGTAACCGCAGCGGAAACGATATTCTTGACAACCATACCTGATCCTTTCACCTGTGGGGTAAGCAAATGCATTTCCGTCCCACAGGATCAGACGGGCGCCGGCCGTAAATGGTTGCGCCCTTCACTCGATTGTGACATGACCCTCCCTCGGCTAGGGAACAGGACCCCAGGCGGGCTGCCCTTCCGTGACCGGCTGATTGGTCAAGTTCACTGCTCCGGACCCATCTGCCTGCATCCGAAACAGTTGAATGCGGGTCCCGCCCACTACTCGCTGATAGGCGATGGCCGAGCCATCCGGCGACCACCGGGGCGTATCCTCCTGGTCAGGCGACGCGGTCAAACGCTGGGAACCTCCCGTGCCGAGGTCCATTACATAGATATCGTAGTTGTCACCGATCCCGTCGCCGGAATCGTCCGACAGGCCGGTGTAGGCGAGGGAACTGCCTTCGGGCGACCACGAGGGATGGTTGCACGGTTCCTGTGGGCATGGGATCGGGGTCAGCATGGTCCCGTTCGGACGGATCCGGTGCAGCGTGCCGTTCCTGGCGAACACGATCCACTGTCCATCGGGCGACCAGGCCGGGGCGAAGTCGGATGGCTGGGACACCGGGCCGGTCGTCAGTGCCGTCGGGTTCTCCCCGTTGGCACCCATGACCCAGATCCGGGACGCCTGGTCGTTCGCCATCACTTCGAACGCGATCTGGGTTCCGTCGGGAGAGATGGTCGGCTGGAATTCCATGGCACCGACGTGGGGCAGCGGTGTGATCGATCCCGTGGCGACCTCGAATCTGAAGAGGCGCCATGCACTGCTGCGAGCGCTGCCATAGACGACCGCTGAGCCTCCGGGAAAGATGGCCGGCGTGCCGTTTCCGTCCTGATCCACGAAGAGGCGGTAGCGGCCGGTTCCGTCCGGATACATGACGAGCAGTTGAGGGAGGTTGTTGTCGTAGGCCTCACTCATGAACACGAGGCGGCCATGAAGATCGATGTGGCACACCAAGCTCAGGTCCACCACACTCGTGTCACCAACTGAGACGGTGACCGCGAGGTCGGCGGGTGCGAGAGCGCAGTTGTCGGCTATTCCCGCGAGCTGCACCTCATGCGGGCCGGGTGCGACATCGCTGAAGTGTGTTGTGCCATTGGCGGCCAGGGACTGCGACAATGCCTGGTCCAGGTGCACCGTGTAGCCGTCGAGATCGAGGCCGAGCCCGTTGGTGTGGGCGACGACCTGGACGGTACCGGTCGTAGGCGCCGGCGGTTCGGTTCCGCAGGCGGTGAGCCCCACCAGCAAGCCGATGCTCACTTCTCGGAAGCGACGGAAAGGCATCATGGCTGCCCTACGATCGGTACCGGGCTCAGCTGGGTCTCGAGGCTGTTCTGTCCCAGCTGCCCCGACGAGCCTTCGCCCCAGCAGTAGACGACTCCTGCTACCGTTCGGCCGCAGGTAAAACCCAGCGCTGCCGAGACGGACTGGAAGGTCAGTCCGCCGGAGACGGGGACCGGATCTATCCCGCTTGCGGTGTTAGTGCCATCGCCGAGCTGGCCCGTGGCATTGTCGCCCCAGCAGTAGGCCGCGCCGGATGTCGCGACTCCGCAGGAGTGGTCGGCCAGGACGCTGATCGATTGCCACTGGATTCCCCCAGGCACCAGAACCGGGGTGCTTCCATCATCACTATATGAGCCCCAACACCAGGCGTCGCCGGCCGGGTCGACACCACACGAATAGGATCCCCCGGCGCTGAGATCTACAAAGGTATGGCCGCCGGCCACGGGCACCGGTGTGAGATACTCTGTCTCCACTCCACCATTGCCGGTTTGGCCCTGGAAGTTGCCGCCCCAGCAGTACGCGGCACCAGCCGCGGTCAAGGCGCAGGTCGTGGCTCCGAACTGCTCCGCAAACCGACTGGAAATGCGGGTGAAGGTGAGACCGCCGGCAACTGCAACGGGCGAGAACCGTTGAGTCTTGGTTCCATCCCCGAGCTGCCCGGCGTCGTTGTTGCCCCAGCAGTACCCAGCCCCAGCGATGGTGACCCCACAGGTGTAGGCATAGGAGGCCGAGATCTGGGAGAAGCGAAGCCCTCCACTCACCGCCACGGGAGCCGCAGCCGAGGCCGGTACATCGACTCCTAGCGCTCCGGTCCCGTTGTTACCCCAGCACCAGGCAGTCCCGTCGCCAGTGAGTGCGCAGGTGTGGCTGTTGCCGAGGCTGATCTGAGAGAACACATGTCCCCCCGCGACTCGGACCGGGGTCCAGCCGCTGCCGAAGAGATTCGTCTCTGCCTCCATCCCGTAGCCCAGAGCGCCCCCTGAGTTCGTGCCCCAGCACCATGCCGCGCCCTCGTTGGTGAGACCACAGCCTCGTCCTCCGCTGGCGTCGACCGTGTCGAGCTCGACCAGGGTCACCGTCACGTCGATCACATCCGATTTTTCTTCACGCATGACCGTCAGCGTGGCGGTTCCGGTCGCATCCCCCTGAACGCCGA
>DATMDQ010000015.1:0-3559 GCA_035557715.1 Gemmatimonadales bacterium | reverse complement strand
ATTGAGGGGCCGCTCCTCACCATAGGAGATGACGTCCAGTCGTCCGCCGTCCACGCCCTTGTTCTCGAGATACCGCTTGGCCGCGGCTGCGCGGCGGTTGGCCAGCGCGAGGTTGTACTCGTCGGACCCGCGCTCGTCGGCGTGACCGCTGATGCGGAGCTTCACGTTCGGATTGGCGGTGAGCACCAGCGCCTTGCGGTCCAGGGTTGCCTGATCGGCGGGACGCACGGTGGCCTGGTCGTAATCGAAGTTGATCATGGCCGCCAGGTCCGCCGCGACGGCGCGCGAGCGCTCGGCAGCCTCTCTCGCCATCCGCTCCCGCTCCATCCGCTCCCGCTCGGCGCTGTCATCCACCGGCGCCGGCTCCGGAAGCGGTTCAGCCACGGGGGGTTCCGGCGCAGGTTCCTCGGGAGGGGGATTACCACCGCAGGCACCGGTAAATGCGGCGGCGGCCAGGAGCATCAGCAGAGAAGGTGCGCGCATCGTTACTCCACAATCATGGGTTAGGAACAAGGGTGGTCCGCCCAAGCCGGCGCGACCACGACGGAAGCCGAGCGGCGTCTGGGCTTGCCAGCTGCCGTACTCGGCCGGTTTCGATGTCGACGATCCAGATCTGACGACGGCCGCTTCGATCGGAGATGAAAGCGACATGCCGGCCGTCGGGTGCCCAGGTGGGGTCTTCGTTCCGGCCCGACGACGTGAGCTGCCGCACCCGGCGCCCGGAAACGTCGACCAGAAAAATTTGTGGGCTCCCGGAGACCTCCCGGTGGAATACGACACTGGCACCGTCAGCCGACCATTCAGGAGCATTCGAGCTTCCCGTGGCTCCAAAATCGAACGGCGCCAGCAGCTCCTGGTCGGTTCCATCCGCCGCCATCACATACAGCTGAGGCGGTCCGGCCCGGGTGGAAATGAAGGCGATGCGCCGCCCGTCTGGCGAAAACGTTGGGCTTAAGTTGTCCGCGAAGCGTCCCACGGTCAAGCGTTGCGCGCAACACCGCTCAGTGACGTTGGCGGTGTAGATGTCCGTACCGCGCTCGTCGGAGTGGGCGAACGCCAGGGTGCGGCCATCAGGTGAGAACGCGGGAGTGATGTTGAGCGCAGTCTGCGAGCCCGGGGCCAGGAAGGTGGCGCCGTTGGAGAGTGACTGCACCACGATCCCGCCCCGACCCTCACCCAGCTGGGTGTAGGCGATTCGCTGGCCGTCGGGTGACCAAGCTGGCGAGAGCGACGTCTGCCCCGCCGGCGTTACCGGTGCGAGGTCGTGTCCGTCGCTGTCAGCCCGGTAGACTCGTCCCCGGGACACAAACAGCATCCGGCTCGCCGCCGCTCCTGAGGTTCCGCTGGCCCAGCGCGTGATCTCGTCCGCGAGCCGATGAACGTCGAGCCGGAAATCCGGACCTGATGGGAGCGGAACGCTCTGCTGGTTGCGGAGCTTGCCGCCGGTCACATGGTGCAGCCGGGCGGTGACGCCTCCCGCGGCCGGGCTCAGCTCCACCGCAAACTCGGCCCCGAGACCCTGGTACAGCGCGTAGTTGACCGGACCACTCGCTTCGGTGGCGCCCCCGCCCGTGCTGGACACCTGGGGCGCGCTGGCCACTGTAATCATCTCGAAACGATCGCTGTAGTCGAGGTCGCGCTGGACGATGGCACGAACCGAGTCGAGCCCAGGACCGGGAAGCACGACGAGGCCGGGTCTGACTCCAGGACGGTAGTCCACCCCCACCCGGACGCCTTCGTCCACGCGGGTCGTATCCTGAGCGGCCAGCGTTCCGGCAGCGGTGAACATTGCAAACAGCAGCAAATAGAATCGTTTCATCGCGTTGGCTTGAAGTAGAAGCTGACAGGCAATACGTCTGCCTCCCACCCGTCAGGTAGCTGGCCGAAGGCCCGGCTGTTGCCCGCGGCCTCAACGGCGCCCTGGGCATCGATGTCGAACGCAAAGCTTCCCGAGCGTGTTACGAAGCGAATGTCGCGCACCGAGCCGTCCCTCAGGATCAGGAAGCTGATCTCAGCGAAGTTGCTCTGCTTGGCCGAGGCCCGGTCCCAGCGCTGGTAGACCTGGGTCACGATGTTGCGCAGGTACTCGGGATACGGAAATGCCAGGCCCGGCGTCTTGATTGTGGCGACATCGCTCCCAGTGCTCGGCGTCTCACCCGGCGCCGGAGCCACCGGAGCCGCGGTCTGGGGAGAAGGCTCTCGCTCGCTCGCCTCCGGTGGCGGCTTCGGTGCGGGCGTGGGCGGCGTCTTGACTGGCTTCGGTGGTTTCGGCGTTACCGGTGCTGGCTTTTCCTTCTGCGGTGGCGCCGGTTTCGGCGGGGGAGGGGCGGGCTTCTCCTCCGGTGGCGGCGTCGGCAGGGCTTCTCGAGCCAGCCGCTGCTTCGTGGTTGGCGCCGGGGCCGCAACCAGATCGACGGCATACGACGGCGGCGACGCCTTGGTTGGCTTTACCGCAGCCATGAGGAAG
Organism: Gemmatimonadales bacterium; assembly: GCA_035557715.1. Classification (GTDB taxonomy): domain Bacteria; phylum Gemmatimonadota; class Gemmatimonadetes; order Gemmatimonadales; family GWC2-71-9; genus CAVVWJ01. The sequence continues at coordinate 1,092 of DATMDQ010000015.1, read as the reverse complement.
GCAACTGCCGCCGCGTGCACCACGAGCGTCCCAACCAACCCCGCGGCCCGGCCCGGCGTTTCGTTGGGCGGCCGGATCCTCACGGCGATTCTTCCTCGGCGGCGACAAGTCCCACGTTCTGCACCCCGGCCGTGCGGATGATTGCGAGGACGCGCACGACCTCACCATAGGGCACCCTGGCGTCCGCCTGGAGGTACACCCCAGTGGGCTTACGGGTAGCAACCAGTGAGCGGAACGTCACTCTGAAGTCGCTATAGGACACCGGCGTCTGGTCCACGAAGATCCGGCCGTCACGATTGACCGACACAACCATCCCCTCCTTGGGGGAGAGCGGACGGGCCTGGGCGCGGGGAAGCTCCACGTCCACACCCCCTTGCATCATCGGTGCCGTAATCATGAAAGTAATCAACATGACCAGCATGACGTCCACCAATGCTGTCACGTTCACGTCGGCCATTAGAGGGAGCTCGCCTCGCTGACTGCCGAGCCCACCGCCGAGCGAAGCCATTCTATACCAACCCTTCCCGGGCCATGGTCCCGATCAGCTCGTTGGCGAATCCCTCGAGCTCACCGGCAAAGAGGCGGACCCGGTTTACAAAAAGGTTATAGGCGATCACCGCAGGGATAGCCGCGAGGAGTCCGCCGGCCGTGGCAACCAGCGCTTCGGCCACGCCGGGCGCGACAGCCGAGAGATTGCCCGATCCCTTTGAAGCGATGCCGATAAAGGCGCTCATGATTCCGAAAACCGTCCCGGTCAGACCCAGCAAGGGGCCCACGGATCCGATGGTCGCCAGCCAGGGAATGTAATGGCCCAGCAGGTCCCGCTCCGCCGCGACTTCCTTGCCCAGCACCATCTTGAGTGCTTCGAGCTGGGTCATGCTGAGCGAGCTGCGATCGGCGTCGCGATCCTCCCGGAGCGCCCCCGGACGGAGCTCGGAATAGAAGGTGATCGCCTCACGGAAGAGCCGGTTGTACGGCGACGGCGGCAGCTTCATGACCGATTTATAGGCATCCTGGAGCCGGGTGGCGCGCTCCATCTCCTTGAAGAATCGGTCTGCCTGACGGTTGAGCTTTCGGAACTGCCACCATTTC
>DATMDQ010000014.1:0-38889 GCA_035557715.1 Gemmatimonadales bacterium | reverse complement strand
CGGCTTGGCAGCAGGCTTGGGTGCAGCGGCCGCCGGAGCCGGCGCGGAAGCCGGCGCTGTATCTGCCGGCAGTGCGGTATCCGCCGGCAGGTCCTGAACGACTTGAAGCGTATCGGCGAGCGCGACTTCTCTCCCATCACTTCGGCCACAAGCGGCTGCGGCGCCCAGCAGCAGAACGAGTAGAACTGATCTAGACATTGTGTTTCTCCTGTTAGTCGGGGGGTCGGGAGTCAGGAGTCGGGAGAGTCGCAAGTCTCCTGTCGCCAGTCTCCGATCGAGAACCCGAGTCACTCATGATGGAACGACCCCTTCAGGGCTACCTGCGCCAACGACTCCTGACTCCCCCCTCCTGACCCCCGACTGCGACCCATTCTCCGCCGGTGACGCATACCACTGCTCGCGAGGCACCACCTTGGGCTGCTCGGGATCACCCTCGTAGGCCGGCGTCATGATCTGCACGTCGTACTCATTGAACACATCCAGAATGTTCCGGTGCAGCGCGCTATACAGCGGAAACATCGCCCGCGGATTGTCGCAGTAGACGTTGATCTGGTAGTCCACCGCAAAGTTCCCCAGCGCTTTCTGCAGCACGAAGGGTGAGGGCTGTTGCAGTATCCCCTGCGTGCGGCCGGCGGCCTCGAGCAGCATCGCCTCCACCTGCCGCCACGGAGTCTCATAGCCGATGCCAACGATGGTGTGGAGGATCAGGCCGCCGTCCCGGGCGAGGGTGCTGTAGTTCACCACTTCGCCGTTTACGATGAGCTGGTTCGGGATCACGATCTGCTCGTTCTTGGGCGAGCGCAGATAGGTGCTCAAGAGCCGCATCTGCTCCACATCTCCGATGTGCTCCCCGATCTTGATGCGATCGCCCACCTTGAAGGCCCGGCGGAAGGCCAGGCTCTGCCCGGCCACCATGTTGCCGATCACCGAGGGCGAGCCCAGAGAGAAGATGAGCCCGATGATGAGGGTAATCCCCTTGAACGCCTCCGAGCCGGAGCCCGGGATGTGCGGGTACGCCACCACCAGCGCAAAGGCGACCACCAGGAGCCGCACGATCCGTTCGGTGGGCAGGGCCCAATCGGGCTCGAATCCGGACAGCGTCAGGGTTCCGTCCCGCACCCCCCGGAAGAAGAGCCGGACCAGTTTCATCAGAAACCGGGTCAGCAGCGCGAGGATGACCAGGAACACGAGGTCGGGGATGAACCGGATCGCGCCGGTGCCGAGCGTCGCCAGCGGTCCCAGCAGGACGGGGGAGAGGCTGTTGCCGAGGGCCCGGGTCCAGGGGAAGAGGTGCAGCACGTAGTCGAGATAGAGGTACCCGGCCAGCAATCCGAGCAGCAGCGCCACCATCCCGAGCGCTCGGTGCAGGCCGTGCCACAACTGTTCGGCGCGCACGATCTCGACTGTACCCAGCTGGACGTTCTTGACCCTGGGCCGGTAGCGGTGCTCCAGCGTCGCACGGAGCAGGCGGAGGGCCCTGCGCCCGAGCCAGATCGCCAGCGCTAGGAGGAGAGTGGCGGCCAATGCCCTCGCCGCGTTGGGCCAGAGGACACTTCCGTCCCGATCGTGGCGGAATCTCTGAATGGCCTCCTCAACACGCCCGCGATAGACCTCGGCCAGAACCGGCCGCCTGACGCCTTCCAACCGGGCGTCGGCATCGAATACCGCAAACAGCCTGCGGCCGCCCGCGACCACCTCGCTGCCAAACGGTGTTTCCTGGACCACCAGCGACTCGGCGGGGAAGGTCCGGTCCGCGGCCAGCGTCGCAATCCGGGCGATGATCTCACTGGCACGCCGCTCCGCCGGGAAGGCGGAGACCCCGCGGACCCGGAAGAGGGTAATCCCATCGAGGACCACCGGCGCGGTGACCTGATCGACGGATTCCGCCGCCGCGGGACCCTGGGCGGCAGTATCCTGCGCCAGGACCGGAGTGTCCCAGGCCGCCAGCCCTAGCGCGAGATGGAGGACGCCTCGGACAACTCGCCGTCCTGGTCTACGACTCAAGAATCCCCGCTGCTAGCATAGGTTCGTACATGATCTGCGTGAGACGATCGTCTTCCACTGTGTAGAGGAGAGGGGCAACTATGATCCTGGGGTAATAGCTCTGAATCCGCGCGGCTTCGGATACGACGAACTGGAACGGATCTCCGATCTCATAGCCCGCGGCATGTCTGGCAAATTGACGAGAAGCGGCTTCCTCATCGCAGCCGCCCCACTCGACCAGGCCGCGCACGAAGACGTCGCGCTTCCTGGTGACTTGAGCCATCCCGCAGTCGGTATGCGCGAGCAGTGCGATGGCGGAGACCCGGCCGACGCCTACCGCATAACTGATTTCAAACTCGCTGCCTCTGAGATTGCCCCCCGCAGCGCGCAGGACATACGCGAACTCAGGAGGCAACCTGAGATCCTTCCGGTGGTCCATGCACATACCGACCAGCAGCTCGGCATGTCCGGTGCTGGCAGGGAGCGATTCTCCGAGGTTGTGGTACCGAAGCAACCTTTCAACCGGTGTGCCCCGATATCTCGGAAGAATGTCGCCCACGCTGTTAGCCGGGACCAATGACGCCATCATAGACCCATTTTCAGGTCGGGTGCAGGAGCTGTCGGAGGCGGTGGATCACTATAGCCTAGACCGCGGGTGGGGCGGCGGAAACTGGCAGTTCTGACAGGTGGGCGAGACACAGCGGTTTCGCCTGGGCGCAGACCTCAAGCTTGGCCCGTGATCCGGGGTTAGATCACGGGCCCGCGTTGAGGCTAGCCCGGCGCCGGGTCAAGCGACTGTCGTGGGCTGGATGCCTGCGATCGTTCGCAACACTCCCAGCTTTTCCTCGGTATACGGCGAATATTTCAGATCCGGATCCGGCACGACTTCCTTGTCCAGAATGCTCTTATGGTGAGAGAATGCCCGGAAGCCGGCCTCACCGTGGTAGTTCCCGATGCCACTGTCCCCCACGCCGCCGAAGGGAAGCTCCCCGTTGGCGAAGTGCATCACCGCTTCATTGATACAGCCTCCGCCGAACGAGACCTCCTGGAGCACCTTTTCCTTGATCGCCTCATCCTGGGTGAACAGGTAGAGAGCCAGAGGTTTGGGCCGTTCCTTGATCTGTCCGATGAGCTCGTCCAGATCGTCGTAAGCCATAACCGGCAAAATCGGCCCGAAGATTTCATCCTGCATCACCTTGTCGTCCCAGGTGACGTCAGTAAGGACAGTCGGCTCGATGAAACGCTGCTTGACGTCGGTGCCGCCGCCCAGGTAGACCTTGGCCCCGTCGATTAATCCTGCCAGCCGGGACGCGTGCCGCTCGTTGACCATCTTTACCAGATTGCCGTTCTCGAACTTGTAATCGGCGTTCTTGATCTCTCGGGCCAGCGTTTCCAGGAACTCCTGCTCGATGCTCTGGTGCACGCAGACGTAGTCCGGAGCGATGCAGGTTTGCCCCCCATTCACGAACTTGGCCCAGACCAGCCGTCTGACCGCGATGTCCAGGTCGGTGTCGGCGGCGATAATCGCGGGACTCTTGCCGCCCAGCTCGAGGATGACCGGCGTCAGGTGCCTGGCCGCGGCCTGGTAGACGACCTTGCCCACCGGGACGCTCCCGGTGAAGAAGATGACGTCGAATTTCTGTTCCAGCAGCGCTGTAGTTTCGGGAACTCCGCCCTGGACCACCGCGAAGTACGCGGGGTCAAAGTTCTCCGTGATCAAGCGGGCGAGCACCCGGCTGCAATTGGGCGTGAGCTCGCTCGGCTTCAGGACAACCGTGCACCCGGCAGCCATCGCGGCGATCGCCGGATTCAGGGCGAGCTGATAGGGATAGTTCCATGGAGCAATGACCAGGCTTACACCCAGCGGCTCCGGCATGATGTAACTCTTTGCCGGCGCATTGAGCACATTGGTCTCGATCGGTTTAACGCGGGCCCAATCCTGCAGGCCCTTCAGGGCAGCATTGAGCTCCTCGAGGATAAAGTAAGTCTCGGTGAGAAAGGTCTCGAACGGCCCCTTGCCGTAGTCCTGCTGAATGGCCTCCTGCAGCTGCTCCTCGTTGGACTCGAGAATGCTCTTTAGTTTATTCAGCTGCGCCAGCCGGAACTCCACCGGCTTGGTGGCGTTGCTGTTGAAGTATTTACGTTGAGAACTTACGAGCTGCTCCATGGCTATACTCTCCCGTATGGTTCAATGCCTGCCGGTGATCACCGCTACTGCACCGTCACCTCGTTCTTGAACACCCCGGTCCACTCGTAGCCGTTCGGGTTCCAGAAGATCTTGCCGTCGAGCGGCTGGCTGCGGCCGAGCGCGTCAGTGGCCCGGGCCCAGATCTCGTGGCTGCCGTGCTCGAGCGTCGTGTCGGTCTTCCACAGATACCAGGCATACGGACTGTCGGGTACGTCGAGCTCGGCCGGCTGCCAGCTCTTTCCCCGGTCGACCGACACCAGCACCGACTCGATCGGCGCCTTGCCGTCGTTGTAGGCGACACCGCTGATGGTGACTGGGCCGGCTTTCAGTTTCGCTCCCGGCTCCGGCTTGAGGATGTAGCTCATCAGCCGGATGTCCCAGGTCGGCCGGCTATTCTGCAGCGTGAAGCGGAACTTCTCGCCCGGCTGGAGAAGGGTGAGCGGAACCCGGTACTCGGTGGCATGGTAGAAGTTCGGCGACTCGGCGGTCTCGAAGCGGAGCCGGGCGAGCCACTTTACCTGCATGGTGCCGAACATTCCCGGGATGACCAGACGGACCGGCCCACCGTGGATGCCAGGCAGCGGCTCGCCATTGAGCCTCAGGGCAAGGATACCTCTCTCCAGGACGTCGGCCACCGGAATACTGTGCTCGAAGTCCGGCTTCTCCTGACCCATGGGCCCGTCGTGGCCCTCGGCGGTGATGTACTTCACTTGGGGATCGACCGTCACGTTGTGCTTCGCGAGTATGGCCTTCAGCGGAACGCCCGCGAAGCGCACGTTACCCACTCCGCCCTGGTTCCAGGGCGTTCCCTTGATCCCGCCATACTCGTTCCGGCCATTACCGGAGCACTGGAGGATCATCTCGTATTCGACCTGTTCCATCTCCGGCAGGTCTTCGGCGCGGATGACGACTCGATAGGGCTGAATCAGTCCGGTTAGCTCGACCTCCCAGCCTTCTAACGGCACCGGCTCCATGGTCATGCCCTCGTCCAGGTCCTGAATATTCCGGACGAACAGGTACCTCTTGTCGGTGATACGATTTTCGGCGAGGAGCCCGACCGGGGTCGACAGCACCAGGGGTTTGGGGGACATGACCTCCAGCCGTGGATCTATCCCATCGATCCAGTCAGGGAGGGGCGGTTCCTTCTTCGCCTCGCTCACTTGCTTCCTTGTTGTCTTCGTACCAGTGGTCGTCTTCGTGCCAGTCATTGTTTCCTCATTATCTCTGTGCTGATGATCCGAGTCCGTACGCGGGCCGGCACCGACAGGACCCGCGCTTGGACGGTTGTTGAGATGCGATGGCCTCTCCGGCTCCCGGCAGAGGCATCAGCCCCGGCTACTTGTTCAGCAGGTCAGCGAGCACTTTCATATCCTTGAATGCGAGGCTCATGTCGCCCTCGAAGTACATGGCGCCCAGCACTTTGAGTACCGGCAGCTTGTAGAACGGATCCTGCTCCGACCGTCGGTACGAGATCGACCCTTCCGAGGCCTTATAGAAGTCACCCTTCATATGCCACGGTGAGCCGACCACTCGAGCAACGGCGGGCTTGTCGGAGCCTACTTGCGGAATCACCTTGAGGCTCGACGTTGGAAGCGGGACAGTTTCCTGCGGCTTGCCGGTCGGGGCGGGGAGCGGCAGCGTCATATTGTACGGATACGGCAAGGACACCGGTTTGTCGGCCGGTAACGGCGTTGAGAACAGCTTGCCGCCGATCTTTATGCTTGACGATGCAAGCCGCTGACCACGGCGCTCGAGCGAGCAACGATACTCATCACCTATACGGTCGAAGCTGATAGTGGCGAACTTCTTGGGCCAACCGCCGATCTCACGGCCGGCCGCCATCGCGGCATCATTGTCGACATAGATCAGGGGCACGTCGAGGTACAGCTCCCCGTTGTGAAGGCAGGGAATGACAGGCATGAACTCGTTATAGGGACCGAAGCTACTATCCCGGTAATGGGCCCAGACCGCCTTGACCGCCGCATATCCCGGCAGCTCCGCGATCGGGAAGGTCGCCATCTGCTCCGGCAGCATCGCTGCGGCACTATTGGCGTCGGTCAGATAGTCGACGATGACGACGTCAATGTCAGTCCAGTTCCATACCGGAGCATTCTGGTACAGGTCGCCCATGGAGAATGGATGGTTCTTCAGGGTGATCCGCCCCTTGACCGGGGCCGCGACCGGGCCCGCGCCCGGCATCTCAATGGAAGGATCCGGGATCCACTTGAACTCGTCCTCGGGGAACCCTTCCGGCAGCGGGCTCGGCGCTAGCGGGGCATCCGCTTCGATGTACCAGCGAGTGATAGTCCACTTTCCATTGCGCTTTTCCAGGTTGGCATTGTACGTACCCGTGGTGAGCACATGCAGATGGTCCGCCGCGGGCACGCTTGAGATGATCATGTACGTGCGCACCTTGGCCGTCGCGGCGGTCTGCTCGGCCACGTGGACGTTGCCCTGGGTGTGACGGCGCACGCCCTTCGAAGTCTTCCCCGGGATGATGTACCTGGTGTTCACCAGATCTTTGAAGGCCTTCTTGCCTTTGATGAGAACGGTGCCCAGCTCCGGCGTGGAATTCTCGAAAACAATGTCGTCCGAGAACAAGGCGAACCACTGATCCCAACGGCCTTCATCGATGAGGTACGAGTAGGCCATGACGTGGTTGATGATCGCCTGCCGGTCGGCGATGAACGTCGGATCGGTATTGACGGTGCCTGAGTAGTCAGCCACCGCCATCTCCAGCCGGGGTGGCCCGGGTACGTTTGCGTGGGGGACGAAACCTTTTCCCTTGCCTCCGTTCTTTTTCTCGGTGCCCTTTTCAAGTACCGTAGTTCCTCCAGAGGTCCTTGCCATCTCGATGATTCTCCGAGTTAGTATTTGGAAATGAGCGGAGCACGAAGGCGGACGAGGGGTCGTCCACACCTCGCACGTGATGCGAGCAGGAACGCTCCACATTCGCCTGGATGCACACAGTGGAAGACTCTGTACGCTAGAACGGGGGAGGAGAGCCGGAAACTGGTACTTCTGACAGGTAGGGGGAGGAATGACCGAACTGCTGCACCAGTATCACCTAAAGACCCGCCTCAACTGCACTAAAGTCCAGTTACCTCCAACGCCAGATCCGCCGTAAACTCTCGAACTAACGGTCAGTGTTGAAGCGACACCGCGATGGGCCGGAACCTCATTTTCCACGGCAGCGTGGGGTGAATTCCACCTGTCAGAACTGCCAGTTTCCGCTTCTCAGCTTGCGTCCTAGCGTATGAGGTCCTCCGCTCAGTCATTCCAGCAGTCGAGACGTTTCAGAAGGAAGCCTTTTCCCTTTTCCACCCGGAAGTCATCAGGCCCGCGACCACACGGCGGGCGGGAGCGCGAACATGCGGATCGTGTTTGACCTGAATCGGTGCCTGGGATACGCGCAGTGCATTCCGCTCGCGCCAGATGCCCTCAAGCTCAGCGGGGAGGAAGCGGTGATGTACGATCCGAACCCGGACGACTCGCAACGGCAGCAGGTCCTCAGAGCGGTGGCATCCTGCCCGGTGCAGGCGATCATGGTGGACTTCCGGGACCGGGGAAATGGAACGGCGTCGTGAGTACGGCCACGAGCACGTCAGATCGCGTTGCCGACCTCGTCACCTCCTTCAAGAACAACGGCCGGATCGTCATCGTCGGTGGGTCCCTGGCCGGGCTCCGCGCTGCCGAAGCCTTGCGGGACGAGGGGTTCAACGGGCAGCTGACGGTCATCGGGGACGAGAAGCACGAGCCGTACGATCGCCCCCCGCTCTCGAAGCAGGTGTTGAAGGGGTGGGTGCCCGGCGACCATACTTTGCTGCCGCGGGCCCGGGAAGTCGATGCGGAGTGGCGTCTTGGCGTAGCCGCCACCGGCCTCGATCGGAAAACCAAGACGGTGCGCCTCGCCAATGGTGACCAGGTGCCCTACGACCGGCTGCTGATCGCCACCGGCGTCCGCTCGCGCCCGTGGTTCAACAAGGCGGAGGCCGGGCTGAAGGGGCTGTTCACCATACGCACATCCGAGGACGCCGGCCGGCTCCAGGTGGCGCTGGCCGCAAAGCCGAAGCGGGTCCTGATCATCGGCGCCGGCTTCATCGGCTCCGAGATGGCCTCGGTCTGCCGCGAGCTCGGCCTCGAGGTCACCGTCGCCGAGCGGGCCGCAGCGCCGCTGATCGGCGCCCTCGGCGGGGTGATCGCCAGGGTCGCCGCCGAGATGCAGCGGGAGGCCGGCGTCGATCTTCGTACCGGCGTGTCGGTTGAGAAGCTGGAGGGGGATGCGGGGGGACACGTGCGCCGGGCGAAGCTCTCCGACGGAACCACGCTGGACGTCGACGTGGTGGTGGCGTCGCTGGGGTCGATCCGCAACATCGAGTGGCTGGAGGGTGCCGGGCTCGCCACCGGCTTCTGGGGCGTCGGCTGCGATGCCGGCTGCCGCGCCTTTGACGTCAACGGGGTGGTAACCGACAGCATCTTCGTCGCGGGCGACGTGGCGCGCATGCCGCACGTGCTGTACGAGTACCAGTTTCTCTCAATCGAGCACTGGGACAATGCGGTCTACCAGGCGAAGATCGCGGCGCATAACATGGTGAGCCTCGAGCCGGAGCGTAAACCGCATCTGCCGCTGCCGCGGTTCTGGTCGGGCCAGTTCGGCGTCAACATCAAGGGCATCGGCATTCCGTCCTTCGGCGACCAGCTGGTCATCACCCAGGGCTCGGTCAAGGATCGCCGCTTCGCCGCCGCCTATGGGAAGCGAGGCCGCATCGTGGGCGCGATCACGTTCAACCATGGCAAATGGCTGGAGTACTACGAGGCCCTGATTAACCGATCGGCACCGTTCCCGCCACCGGCACCGGGGTATGACGCGCCGGCCGAAATGAAGCCGATTCCGGCCGAGTTCCCGGATCCGCGCACCGCGACGGCGTTGCCCACCGTCGTGTTGACCGGCCACGATCCGACCGACCGGGCCGCCACGTTCGAGCCGGCACGCCGATGAGTGGTCACGTTGCGAAGAACCCAGCACCGCGCGAGCGGGAGGAGATAGGAGCATCATGACGCCGAAGACCGCAACCGCAGAGCCTCAGAAGAGTGGCGCCAGTGGGAGCATGACGCCCGAAGCAGCCTGGGTGGAAGCGATGAAGTTCGAGAACCGGCCCAACCCATACCGCTTCTTCGACGAGCTCCGGAAGACGCCGGTGGCGCACGTGGGGAACGGTGTCTACGTCGTCACCGGGTACCGGGAGCTGATGACCCTGGCCCACGACCCACGCATCAGCTCCGACATGCGTCGCATGAAGGCCCGATCGGCAGCCCAGGGCGATCCCGAGGCCGCCGCACAGGCCGGGACCGATCCGTCGCTGGGGTCGTACGGCGAGCACGGCAACATGATCGCGTCCGACCCGCCGGAGCACGATCGCCAGCGCCGCCAGGCGATGCGGCATTTTGGCCCGCCCACCACGAATCATCTCATTCCGGGCACGGAACCGGATATCCGGAATCTCGCCAACCAGCTGCTGGACACGGCCAAGGCCAAGACCAGGATCGACGTGGTAGACGATTACGCCTATCCGGTGCCGGTGATGGTGATCTGTAAGATCCTCGGCATTCCGCTGAAGGACGAGCCCCAGTTCCACGCCTGGATCCATGATTTCATGATGGGCTTCGACGTTACCGCGGAGGGCGCAAGCGAAGAGGGCAAGGCCCGCCTGGCGAAGGGACAGGAGAGCATGGGAGCGCTGGCGAAATACCTGGGTGATCTGATCCAGAGCTTCATTAAGCAGCCCAGCGACGCCATGCTCTCGAAGATGGTAAACGACAAGAGCGGCCCAGACGGTCCGATGACGCCCCGAGAGGCCCTGACCAACGCGACCTTGCTGCTCATTGCCGGCCACGACTCTACGGTGAACACGATCGCCCACTGCGTGCTGACCGTGCTCAGGAACCCCGGGAGCTTCGAGCTGCTTCGGAGCCGGCCGGAGCTGATCCCCTTCGCCATTGAGGAGGTCCTCCGCCTGGAGACGGCGGTTCAGTACTTCCCCAGTCGGAGCGCCACCGACGACATCGAGATCGGCGGCACAGTCATCCCCAAGGGTTCGCCGGTCCACCTCATGTACGGCGCCGCCAACCGCGACCCCAAGAGGTTCGCCAATCCCAACACATTCGACCCCGAACGCAAGGCCAACGAGCACTTTGGCTGGGGCAGCGGTATTCACACCTGCTTCGGCGGGCCGCTCGCCCGGCTGGAGGTGAACCTCGCGTTGGAGACCTTCATTCGCCGGGTAGAAAATCCACGGCTGGTCGTGGACCCGCCCCCGTACCGGCACAGCAATGTCTTCCGGGGACCGCGACACCTATTGGTCGACTACGACCGAATCAGAGACTAAGGACCAACCATGCAAGCATTCCAGTTTGTCGAAGCGCAGAAGCCGGCCCAGCTTCGCAAGGTAGAGGTGCCCGAGCCAGGGCCGGGGGAGGTCCTGCTCAAGATCGGGGGTGCCGGTGCCTGCCACTCGGACCTGCACATCCTCGAGGGGCCCGCCAGGGTGCCGGCCCTGGCCCCTTTCACCCTCGGTCACGAGAACGCCGGCTGGGTCGAGAAGATGGGGCCTGGTGCGACCGGATTCAAAAAGGGCGACCCGGTGATCGTCTACGGACCCTGGGGATGCGGGCTGTGCCCCAACTGCCGGGTAGGCCGGGAGAACTATTGCCAGAACCCCGGGGACATCATTGCGGGCGGCCTGGGATCCAACGGGGGCATGGCCAACTACTTCCTGGTGCCGTCAACCCGATTCCTTATTCCCCTGGGCAATCTCGATCCCCGCGATGCCGCTCCACTCAGCGACGCCGCACTCACCAGCTACCACGCGGTCAAGCGGTCGCTCCACCTGCTCGGTGCCGGCTCGACCGCGGTGGTGATCGGGGCCGGCGGGCTGGGGCAGATGGCCATCCAGGTTCTCCGGGTGCTCAGCGGAGCGACGACCGTGATCGCGGTGGACACCTCGGCTGACAAGCTCAAGATCGCGAAGAGTATGGGCGCGGACGAGGTGCTGCTCTCGGGGGATGTGGCCACTCAACGCATCAAGGACATCACCAAGGGCCAGGGGGCCGAGCTGGTACTCGATATGGTAGGCGTGCCGCCAACCCTCAAGATGGCCGCTCAGGTGGCTCGGGTACTGGGACATTTGACGATCGTAGGGCTCGGGAGTGGATCGGTGCCGGTCAACTTCCACGGCCCGGCGAAAGAGTGCTCGGTCTCGGCACCCTACTGGGGCTACATCCCCGAGCTGATGGAAGTGGTCAGCCTGGCCCAGGCCGGCAAGATCAAGATGCTGGTGGAGCACTTTCCGCTGGAGCGTGCGGAAGAGGCGTACCACCTCCTTCACGACGGAAAGATCCAGGGGCGAGCGGTCATCACGCCCAACGGGTGAGCCGGCCTCTGCGCTGGGCTCTCTCGATAGTCGTTGCGGCGTTCGGAGCGCTCTCCCCGGTAACGGTGGGGGCGCAATCGGCGCGGGACTACCTCAACACGCCGGTCGGCGCAGCCACTGGCTACGTGGACGTCATTGCGACCAGCTCGGAGACCGGGGCCGCCTCGGAGCTTCCGGTACCGAACAACGAGGTAGTGACGGGTACCGGTGCGGCGACGCTCCTGTGGTCCTACCCGCTCATGAACAAATACGGCGGTGTCGCGCTGGGCTTGCCGTACGCCGGCGTCGAGGTCAGAGGAGCCTCCGGCACCACGAAGACGTCGGCATTCGGGGACCCCTCCGTCACCCTCCACGCCAACATCTTCGGCGCTCCCGCGCTCAGGGTCGATCAGTTTCCCAGCGCGGTCCCCCAGACCTTCTCCAGCTTTCACCTCACCATCCACGCACCGCTGGGTGAATACGATAGCGCCTCTCCCGTCAACGTAGGCGCGAATCGCTGGGCCTTCACGCCGATCGTTAATCTGAGCATCACCCCCGACAAGGGCGTGCAATGGATCGACCTCGGCATCGCTGGACGCTTCTATACCGCCAACAACGAGTTCCAGGGCAGCAACCAGCTCACGCAGCACCCGCTGTTGACGCTCACCGCGCACTACAGCCACAACATCGGGAAGTACCTGTATGGGGCGATCGGACTGGCGTACAACCACGGCGGGGAATCGTTCGTCAACGACGTCCCGCAGGATGATGGCGCCAATGCCGTCACACCAGTCGTGGCGATCAGCGGTGCGATCAAGCTGTTCCGACTCACCTTGCGCTACGAAAGCACGCCCGGGACGCCCGATGGCTCACCCACGAAAGCACTGCTGGCGTTCAGGGTGACGAAGTCACTGCTGTTCTAAAGGCGGGAAGGCGGGAAGGGCGGCAGGTGAAGCGGCGGTAGGTGAAGCGGCGGTATAGGCGGTAGGAACAGCGGCGGTAGGGCAAGTAAGACTTCTCATCCTGTGCGAAGTAAATCCCTGGCTGCACTCCGGATGAGGAGTCACCTACCGCCCTTACCGCCGCAGTATCTACCGCCGCTTCACCTACCGCCTTACCGCCCCTACTTCCCCTCTTCCGCCACCGTATGATGCCCCGATTCGTGCTCCGAAGACTCCTGTTGTGATGCGCCGTGGTGCGATGCCCCTCCGTGGTGCGAGGAGCCCGGCCCCGTGGTCACCCAGACATCGTGCTGGTACTCCGAATCACTCCGTACGACGCTGGGCCATTCGCTGCCGGAGGCAGGCAGCACGATCCCACCGAGCGCGCCCATGCCTCCGCCCGGTAGCACCTTCCCGGTCGGATTGTCGTACTCGGCCGTGAGACGATAGGTGTGATCGGGGGATAGCCGGACACCGAACGGGAGAAAGTACCGAATCGGCATGCCCACGACCTCGCCCTTGTCATCGAGCTTAGGGTGGGCCTCCCAGATGAGCTTCCCAGTCGAGACGTCCTCCAACCGCAACGCCGTTCCGTACTGGTGCAGGTGGCTGCCGGCGGCAAGCAGCCGGGCGGCGACCGCGGGCCGTCCTTCCCAGCTCTTGACCGAGCGGCCGGGTGGCAGGTCGAAGGCGTGCCCACCCGCCGGCGGCATCACGTCCAGATACACCGGTCGAATGGCGAGGGGTCGGACCCAAGGCGTTGCCGGGGTCATTTCGAGCCGCACCCGGAGCCGGACGCTCCGGTACTCCTTCGGCGTGGGATTGTGCAGCATCGCGGTGACCAGGAGGCTGTCGCCGGGACGCACCCGGTAGCCCAGGAACCACGGGAGGCCGTAGGGCTTGGTCTCGGGCCCTGCCGCACCAATACGCAGCATGATCTGACTGAAGAGCTCCCGATGATCCGGCACGATCAGATTCAGGTGATGCAGCATTCTGGTCGGCAGCTGCTCGCCCTTCTCATCGACGAACTCGTACGCGATGCCTCGTAGCCAACCGTCTACCGGCAGTTTGAGTGCGAGTGGAGCTGGCTGCGCGATGTCACCATGCCCGCCATTTGCCGGCATGGAGACCGGGCCGATGTCGATCACGTATTCGCTGGAAGGAGCCGGGCCAACCATGGCGCCGACACCGACGACGCCGGCCGCCAGAGCCAGCGAGAGGGCGCCCCGGCGTCGAATGCGAGAAGGGTTGGAAGACCGCACGTATCTCCTTGGGAATGTGGACCCGGCACCTCGCGGGCCGGCGCTCATTCGTCTACGCTGACCGAAATTCTACCTCCCGGCGGTCCGCAACGCCACCGTACCGAGGGCCATGAGTCCGACGAGGGCAAGCACCACCGCTACGACAATGGCGGGCGTGGTGCGCTGGGTTTCGGTGACGCCGGCGATATCCCCGAACTCAGGGCTCCAGAGGTAGCGCAGCATCTGGCGGTACTCGACGATGGCCACGATCAATGCGCCGACGCCGGACCCGATGAGCCCGAGGGCGATCAAGCGGATCGTCCCCGGAGACCGTGGTGCTGCGACGCCCGGCATATTATTGAACCGCTCGAAGAATTGGAAGATGGTAAAACCGAACCCGATCAAGGCCGTGGCGGTGCGGACCCAGGACATCAGGGTCCGCTCCACGCTCATCCGGGTGCGGAGCCAGGAGAAGTGGGTCTCCGGGTGGGCCACCACGCTTTGCTTGACCGGTAGCTGACCCCTGAACATGCCCATGGTGCACCCGCTACCGGGGAAACTCGGTCGCGCTCAGAACGTGAACACCAGCCCACCGGTCCACTGGCCCTGGGTGATCCAGTCGGTGCCTTCCGCCGCCACGCAGGCGTAGAAGCCGCACCAGACCCCGATCTCTCCGGATGGAACCGGCGTGGACCAGAGCTTGATGTCGCTGCGGAGCCCGGTCCGTCCGTTGGCGAACATGTAATTGACACCGCCGCCGAGGCTCCAGGAGAATCGGGTGCTGGAGCCGATGCCCTCCGCCTTCGGATCCAGGATCCCGACTCCCAGCGAGCCGGAGATGAACGGGTGGATCTTTTCCGAGTGCCCGAACTGCTGGCGGCCGCCCAGCTGGATGTAGTTGACCGCGAACCCGCCCAGGTTCGTGTTGGCACCACCCGAAACGGGGTCGAACTCAAGGTCAGTGTCCTGCCGCTGGTATATCAGCTCCACGGCGCTGCCCATCTGTGCGAGGAAGCTCACGATGGCGCCCCAGGCGAAGGAACCCTTGAGCCGCATCGTTCCGGCCGGAAGTCCACTACCGGCACCGACGTCGAAGGTACCGCCCCACTGGTACCCGGCGACCGGCGTGATTTCGAAACGCTTGGGCTCGCTCACATCAAGCTGAGCTTCGGCGGGTGCGGCCGCGAGACCCAGAGCGAGGGCGGTGCAGACGGAGAGAACCACTGACGAGGGGCGCATGCATTCCTCCAATTGGGGCTTGTGTCGAGTGTCGGACCTGCTCGTGGTTACATCGAGTCGGCCGGAACTGTCACTCTGCTGGTATCCGGCCGGCCGTCGGCGGCGGAGTCGCCATAGGCTGCCGCAGCTCCCGCGGCGGAATCGCGGGCAGCCCGGGAAGCCGCAGCGGCGGAATCGCGGTAGGCCCCCTCTGCCGCAACCGCAGAGTCGCGATAGGCCGCTGCCGCTGCAATGGAGTCGCGAGCCGCGCCCTCGGCCGCCGCGACGGAGTCGCGATAGGCACCCTCTGCTGCCGTAATGGAGTCCTGAGCCGCGCCCGCTGCCGCCGTCGTGGTGTCGGGAGCCTGTCCAGCAGCTTGCTCCGGAGCCGGTTCAGCAGGCTCGGACTTGGAGCATCCCAGGGCGAGCATGGCCGCTGCCACCATTCCAGCGCTCAATAACGTTCTCGTACGCATGTATCCTCCGCTGTGTGTGTATACCGCTCGCACGATAGGCCTTTGGGGATACCGGGGTAACTGTCATTTGTGACAGCCCCGGGTGCCTAGGTCGTGCCGCTCGTAGCCCGCCCCGGCTCGCCGTATTTCTCCAGGTCCTTCTCCAGGAAGTAGCTCAGGAACGTCCGAATGACCGCGATCGCGCCCAGCCTCCCCAGCTCATCCCAGGTCGGTGCGACGACGGTTCGGACGACATCGGCGGCGAGCTCGAACTCCAGACCCAGGAGGAGCCAGACCGCCAGCCGGAGCCAAACCTCTTTCCGCTGCCCTGCAGTCGTTGCTGGACCAAAGAGCCGGCGCAGCAGCCGAACGGCGGCTTCGGCCGCGCCGAACGCAATGACCAGCACGGCGACCACCTCGATCGCCAGCGCAACAGTACGGGCCGATTCGGCGAAGAGCTCTTCCACTGGCGCTTACTTGCTCGCGATGACTTTCTGCTTCTTCATCTCGGCCACCGTCGCGTCCACAATCTCATCGACGAACTTGGGCACTGACTCGGGGTTGTACGTCTTGGTGCGGCTGGCCCAGACGAGCTTGTCCTCAGCCACCGAATAGACGTTTGCCTCCACGCTCACCACCTGGTCCTGCTCCACATAGCCCGGGTCATAGGCGTACCCGTAGCCGGTTCCCCAGTACCCCCACATATCGCCGTGACTCAGCGGCACTGCGTAGACCTGGCCCGGTACGACCGTGGTCTCCTGTTCCACCTTCGCTGGATGCAGGATGACCGCGCCATCGAAGCCCTGCTGCTTCACCCAGGCCTTGGCCAGCTCCTTGTTCTGCAGCAGCGAGTCAGGGAAGACCTTGTATGCCGGAACCGCGCGGGTGCCCAGCCTTCGCGCCAGATGGTCCTCGGCCGCCTGGCGCAGGCCTGCATCCCTGGTAATGAAGACCACCAGCACCTTGTTGAAGCGCCGCGGGGTCAGGCCGGGTTCTTTCCAGGAATTCACCAGCTCGGTGCTCCTGGATGCGCACGCGCCGAGCAGGAAGGCCACAGCCAAGAGCGCATGAAGGCAGCGGGAGCGCCGCATCAGAAGGCCAGCACCAGTCCACCAGATACCTGACCCTGAGTGACCCAGGCGGTTCCCTCAGACACAAAGCAGCCATAGAAGTCACACCAGGTGCCGTAGGTGCCGGACGGAACCGGGGTCAGCCACATCTTGAGGTCGGTGCGGAGTCCGGCCCGCCCGCTGGCGAACATGTACTGGGCGCCGCCACCGAAGCTCCAGGAGAACCGGGTCGCAGACTCGATCCCCTCCGCCGCGGGATCGAGAATATTTATCCCCAGCGAGACGCTCGCGAAGGGTTTGAGGGGTGCGTCGTGGCGGCCGAAGTGTTGCCGCCCGCCGATCTGGATATAGTTCATGGCAAACCCACCCAGGTCCACATCGCCACCACCCCCGACGGGATCAAACTCGATATCGGTGTCCTGCCGCAGATAGGTGAGCTCTACCGCACTGTTGCCGTACGCCAGGAAACTCAGAATGGCGCCCCAGGCAAAGGAAGGCTTGAGACGCAGAGTTCCGACCGGGAACGAGACGTTGCCCTGGGTATCGAAGGAACCGCCCCACTGGTAACCCGCAAATGGCGTGACCTCGAAACGTTTGTCGCTCACCTCCACCAGCTGGGCTTCTGCCGGTGCCGCTGCGAGCGTCAGCGCCAGACCGGCACTGGCAAACAGGATCAGGAACGACGGGCGAATCATGATTGCCTCACCTGGTTCGGAGATGATGAGCGCGGAGGCTGGCCCCGCGCTGAGAACACTGCCTGCTAGCGGCGGCGACTGCCGCCTCCGTAGCTGCCGCTGCGGGCCGCCCGTTGACTGCCGCGCTCGCGTGAGGAGAAGTCGCGCTGCACGTCGTTGGGCACCCCGCCGCTCGGCCGCGGGGTTGCAGATCCACTCGGCATCTGGCTCGGCTGGGTGGACGGACGCGGGGCAGCCCCAGTGCTCGGCTGCGTCGACGGGCGGGTTGACGCCCCGGTGCCCCCCGCGCTCGACCACCCACCATTGTCGTATTTCTGCCAGCCGCCACCCGCGTCCTTCTTGTAGACATTCCCGTCGTGGCCGGCATAGACATTGTTATTGCCGTCCGTGCCAACACGGGTCGTCTGACCGCCAGGCCCCCGGACCGTGGTTCCCTGTGCGCCCGACGAGGTGGTCGTCTGGCGGACGGTGCCCTGATTCGTCGTCACCCGGTTAGTCACCGCCCAGTCATTTCCCCGCTGCACCGCGGTGCTGCCCCACTGGCCGTACGGGCTGGACCCCTGCCGAGTGGAAGCGCGGACCCCGGTATACGGGTTATAGCTGGTGGCGGCAGTTCGCCCGCCGTATGGCGTCTGGACGGTGGAGGCCCGGCCGTACCGCCCGGTCGAGGGATTGTACCAGGCCGCCTGCCCGGCACCCCCGTATGGACCGTAGGCGGCTCTCCCGACCGCATAGCCCCCGGTGTAGGGGTTGTAGCGTGCACCGGCTGCGTAGGTGTAGGGGTAGGGCCGGTACACCGGATAGCCATATGGGGGGCGGTACATGTAGGGCGGGTAGTAATAGCCGGACCCGTAGACCACCGCCGCCCCGACCGCCATACCCATGATGAACACTCCGGTGTAGCCACTGGTGTAGCTGGCCGTAACCGTCGTCGGTGTTGGGTCCACCACCGTTACGTAGGTCACGTTGTACACCGGACTACTCGGCGGAATGGTGTAGATCGACGCCGGGATCATGTCCGCGGTCTTCCAGGGTCCATTCGCCGAGGACGAGACAAACCAGACCCCTTGATAGCAGAGGTAGTACTTCCCGCCGGCCAGAATGACCTTGGATTCGGTGTTGGTGGCGTAGGAGACCGACGTCTTCTCGATCGGGGAGTACGCTGGTGGCCCGTCGTATACCACCTTGACGTTCTTTTCAGCCTCAGCGCGGTTGACTACCGCGGTGGTGGGAATCTCCGCCAGGAGCACCGCGTCCGCAGCCTCCTGGGTGCCTGGCACGGACGCGAGGACGGCTGACTTCTGACTGGCGGGAGGAATCTTGCCGAAGTCGGCCGGCAGATCGTTACCGGCATAGGACCAAGGTCCCTGCAGCGACTTGGCCCGGAACCACCGGCCCGAAAGCAATACGTAGTACTGGCTCTGATCCTTGTGGACGAAGAGATCGGTTTCGGTGTTCTTGCCGTACAGCAGCCGGGTTTGCGGTATCTCGGCATAGACCGGCCTTCCGGTAAACTCGATCAGCTCCCCCGGCGTGGCGGTATGAAAAACCGGCTTGACCGCGGTCGCCGGCTTTGCCGCCGGAAGGGCCCGCCTGACGTCGGCGAACTCGTCGCCCGCCGGGAGGCTGGAGAAGCTCTTTGGCAGCGAGGTGGTGACCGACCAGGGACCTTTCAACTCCGATGCAGACTGCCAGGTCTTATCATCGAGCAGGTAGTACTGGTCGGTGCCGCTGTCCTGAAACAAGGTCCAGTTGGTGTTGACCACAAATGCCAGCGAAGAAGTACTGTCCACCGGCACCCGAACCGGATCACCATCGACAAACAGCAGAATGGCGCGCTGCTCGCTCACGAAGATTGGGGGCGGCTCGGTTCTCACCGGCACCGGCTTCGCGCCGGTCTTGCCTTTCTCGGCTCCGGCGACAATCCGGTCCAGCGACACCGTCATTCCGGCGGTGGGAAACAGTTGGCGGAACAGCTTGTCCGACGGGTTGACTCGGCTCGAGTCGAGCGCGGGAAACCTGGTCTGGACCACCTCGATCGACTTGATCACGACCACCCCGGCGTCCTTGTCGGCCTGGGTCTTCGCCTTCAGTGACGCCACTCCGATGGCAGGCTTTCCGCCCTTGGGGGTCAGTGAGAAGGCAACCCGCCCGGTGAGCTCCTTGTAGTCTTTCCAACCGTCGATCTGGGGCTGGTAGTAGGTCAGCGTGGCGCCGTCCTTGGACACCTCCCGGGGCCAGCCGGGGTCGGCGGACGCGGTCGTGTCCTGGGTGCTGGCGGTCGCCCCTGGAGTGCTGGCGGGCGCGTCCTGGGAGCAGGCAACGGCAGGTGCCAGAAGCCCGATGCCCGCGATGAGACTCGCTAGCCGGCGTGCCGAGGAGAGAATCGGGGATGATGACATGGTTCATGCCCTCACGGCTCGAGCCGCTAAAGCCAGCCGAGCGAAGTCGTTACCCTGTCTGGTGAATCGGAGTACCACGATTGGGCAGAGTGTACTGGCTACGGGGACAAACGGGTATTGGACCTTGGTGTAATGCGACTAACCTCGACGAGATCCGGTCGCACCTCGTCGCTCAACGGAACGCCGGCCCGGTCCTCCCGGATTATGCGCGAATAGAGCGAGATGTTCCGATCGAACAGGAATTGCCCCAGCAGCCGGGTCCACGAGGCATGGGCTGATAGATCGTCGTACGTCTCCGGTGCGGCGGCGCGGATCCGGGGAAGACGGTTCCAGGCCACCGAGGGGAAATCGTGGTGCTCGTTGTGGTAACCCACGTTGAACGTCACCGCATTCAACAACCCGTAGTAGCTGAATGTCTCCTGGTCCCCTCCGTTCACGAGGTAGTGCCGCTGGATCCATCGGGCCCCTAGCGGATGAAGGCCGATGGAGAAGAAGAGGGACAGGGAAAGGTACCCGAGCGCCTTGGGGCCACAGGCGAGATAGACTGCCGTGTTGACCCCGACCTGAATCGCCACATTGATCAGCGTCCAGCGATCCAGGACCGGGACCTCCTTGATCCGGAAAGACCTGACCATCTGAAACACGGGGTAGAACAGGAGCCACAGCGCTTTTCCGACAGGGGAACGCCCAATCAGCCGCGCCTCCCAGCGGCTGGGCACGTCGGCATCGAGCTCGTACACCCCCTGAAATGCGTGATGCTTGAGGTGGTATTTCTGAAATGACACCGCGCCCGGCGTAAACAGCGGCAGATTGGCCATCAAGCCGGTAAGTATGTTTGGCAGCCTGCGACGAAACACGAGGCGGTGGGCGCATTCGTGAATCGAAACGAAAAGCGCGTGGCTGGCAAATGCTCCCACTGTATACGCCAGCGCGGCGATCAGCCACCATGACCGCGATGCGGCGAGCCAGGCTACGCCGAACTGCAGCAGGACGATACCAATGGTGTACCAGAAGGTGCGCTGGCTCGGACCGATAAGCGCCCGGATCTCCGGATGGCGCCTCAGGAGGTCCTTGGTGCGTGCACGGTGCGGTTCAGGTGCGCTTGATTGGACGAACTCATTCGAGGAAGCCACCGGAATGTCGTCTTGAGGAAGGTGCTGCCGGTATGCCATGCGGACGCCGTCCGAAGATTTATGAATTCACTTCTCGCCATCTGAGCTAAAAAGCAACGTCGGCGCCTCCAAGCGGAAGCGCCGACGAAGTCTAACAAGGATAGTGCTACTGACGCGCCATCGCGAGCTGCATGGCTTGCTCGGGGTCGATCACGTGGTCCCGACTTTCCGCAGCCTCGGCAATCGTGATCTCTACACCCTTGACCCGGCCGGTGAACTCATTGCCGTGCGGCCCGTAGTCCTGGGAGACTGGTGAGCCGGTGTCCACACCGATGTCCAAGCCGTCGTCGGCCGAGAAGACCATGGCCGCGGTGGCGGCAACCTTCCCTTCTCCCACCTTCTTGCCATCCAGGTAGAGCGACGCCGTCCCTCCCTTACCCAGTCCTCCGCCGTCGTACTTGAACTCCATCCGCACCTGATGCTCGCCAGCCGGCAGAGGGCTCGCGCCCTCGACATAGAAGTACTGAATACCGAGCAGGTTGTAGCAGTATTTGGGCTTGCCGTCCTTCAGGTAGAGAGCCCAGCCACCGATGTTACCTCCCTGGGCAATGATCACTCCATTGGCGCCGGATGTGGGCACGTCGAGCAGGGCGGTGACCGAATGGGACTTGTTCTTGATGCTCACTACCGAGTTCTCAGACAAGCGCCCCATGCCCCCAAAGAGGATCTGCCGGTTCCCCTTGATCAGCACCGGCCGGCCAGCGAGATCGGGGTTCATCCGCTCCGCGACCCGGTCGTCCAGCGGCAGCACGTTGTAGCGCGTGGCCTCGATCAGCCAGAGGCGTTGCAGCTGATGCAGCTTCTCCGGCATCTGCTTGGAGAGATCCTTGGCCTGGCTCCAGTCCTTGCTGGTGTCGTAAAGCTCCCAGACGTCGTCGTCGAATGCGGGAACTGTCTCACCCACCAGGAGCCAGGGCGTCTTGTGGCGGGTCACGGCGGTCCAGCCTTTGTGGTAAATGCCACGGTTGCCAAACATCTCGAAGTACTGAGTCTCGTGCCGCTCGCCGGCCTTGGCATCATCGAAGGTGTAAGCCATGGAAATGCCCTCGATGGGCTGCTGCTGGATTCCTTCCACCGAAAGCGGCTGGGGCAGCCCTGCTGCCTCCAGGATCGTGGGCGCCACGTCGATGACATGGTGGAACTGCGAGCGTTGCTCGCCTTTCGCCTTGATTCCGTTGGGCCAGTGGACGATGGTCCCGTTTCTGGTGCCGCCCCAGTGGGAGGCGACCTGCTTGGTCCACTGGTAGGGCGTGTTCATGGCGTGGGCCCAGCCCACCGCAAAGTGATTGTAGGACTCGGGGCCGCCGAGCTTGTCGATCCGCTGGTTGAGGAACTCCGGGGTCTCGAGGGCGGCGGCACCGTTGAAATTGATCATCTCATTGTAGGTGCCGTTCAGCGTCCCCTCGGCCGACGCGCCGTTGTCGCCAATGATGTAGTAGACCAGCGTGTCCTTCAGGAGGTTCATTTTTTCCAGCGAGTCCAACAACCTTCCGACGTGGTGGTCGGCGTACTCCAGGAAGCCGGCATAGATCTCCATCTGCCGCCGCAATACCGGCTTCAGCGCCTCAGGCATGGCATCCCAGGCAGGGATCTGCTCGTGCCGCTTGGTCAGCTGGCAGTCCGCCGGAATGACGCCCAGCTTCTTCTGCCGGGCAAAGGTCTCTTCCCGCGCCTTGTCCCAGCCGGCGTCGAACTTGCCTTTGTACTTATCAGCCCACTCCTTGGGCACATGGTGCGGAGCGTGGGTTGCGCCCGGCGCGAAGTACACGAAGAACGGCTTGTCGGGGATCAGCGCCTGCTGTTGACCGATCCAGCCTATGGCCTTGTCGGTCATGTCCTCCATGAAGTGGTAGCCCTCTTCCGGCGTTTTCTTTACTTCGATCGGAGTAGTACCCTCGTAGAGGGAGGGGTACCACTGGTGGGCCTCGCCGCCGATGAAGCCATAGAAATATTCGAAGCCGCCACCCCCCGTGGGCCAGGCGTTAAAGGGCCCGGCAGGGCTCGTCTCCCAGACCGGGACCTCGTGGCACTTGCCGAACTGTGCCGTGGCGTAGCCGTTGAGCTTGAGCGTCTTGGCCAGTGGCGCCGCGGTTTTGGGCAGGACCGAGCAATAGCCCGGAGACCCGCTGGCAATCTCGGTGATGCCGCCCATGCCGACCGAGTGGTGGTTGCGCCCGGTCAGCAGCGCCTGCCTCGTAGGCGAACAGAGGGCCGTGGTGTGAAAGCGGTTGTACTTCAGGCCGCTGGCGGCCAAGCGTTCCGCGCTAGGAGTCTGACAGGGTCCGCCGAATGCACTGGAGGCGCCAAAGCCCACATCGTCGAGGAGAACGACGAGGACGTTGGGCGCACCTTTGGGAGGACGGAGTTGTTCGATCGGCGGATACTTCGTATCCGGATCCTTCGCGTCGTACGTAATCAGGCCGGTTCGTGGCCGATCGGGCATCGGGAGAGCTGTTCTGGGCTGGGTGTCTTGTCCGCTCATCGGGGGTCCTTTCGCTGAACTACGGCTGATCGCGTGGAGTTTATCAGGAACAAGGCGAGCTGGACCTGCGGCCCGAGCGGTACCCTGCGGTCCGAAGATGGGGTGAAGTCACAGGGCCAGACATTAGACTTTGGTCCATAATCAGATCGAGCGGCTCCACTGCTGCCTTTTGCACCGTACCTACCATCTCCCCACCAAGTGGCGCGTTTCCTGCCGATTCTAGCTGACCCCCGCCTCACGGTTTCCGGACTGTGAGCCACATCCTTGTCACAAGCTCAGCGTCGGGCCCAACTTGGTAATGGCAGGCGGGGTGCCCTGCGGACGGTCTAACACGCTGTGGCTGATGGAGGTGAGGGTATGCCATGGGTCATTGCCGAACCGGGCGTTGGCGGCCCCCGGAGCTATAGAGAGAAGGTCACCACGTACCTGTGCGATTGGCCCGATTGCACCAACACGGCCGAGCAAATCATGGGGTGTGTCAAGGAACTCGCGGCGTGCGTTGCCCTCTGCAAGGAGCACGCAAAGCAGGCGGGGAACTGAACCCGTGAGCCTGGAGCCGCTAAGTGGTGTCGGGCCCAGGCTTACTGCCGCGGCACTGCCAGGTCCAGCTAATCCTCCCCTACATGGCCTCATGGGGCCACTCTGGAAAGCCCGCCACCGTCGCCAGACATAGACTTTAGTGCACAGGCGAGAACCAGACTTCGGAGCGAAGTTACTATCCAGATATCGCGATACCGCGGTGGCCCAATTGCCGGGACCCTGCTAGGCAAAGAATGTGACCACTGTCAGAAATGACAGATGCCCGGCACGGATCCCAGCCGTAGACTCCTCTATCTCCGACCCGAAGACCAATGTCCGATCCATCCAGCCGGCCGCTGAGAGTCATGGAGCCGGGCCCGACCCCGGCACCAGCCGGGGAACCGCCCCATCCAGACATGGTCTGGATCCCGGGCGGCACCTTTCAGATGGGCTCCGAGAAGCACTACCCCGAAGAGCGCCCGGTGCATCCCGTTACGGTGGACGGATTCTGGATGGACCGGTTCCCCGTCACCAACGAGCGCTTCAGCCGGTTCGTGGAAGCCACCGGTCACGTCACTTTTGCCGAGATACCGCCCAATCCAGCTGACTATCCCGGTGCATTGCCGGAGATGCTCTACGCCGGCTCGCTGGTCTTCGTGAAACCGGCGGGGAAGGTCCAGCTGGGCCAGATCGCGAACTGGTGGCAGTACCTGAAGGGAGCCTGGTGGCGCGAGCCCCAGGGGCCGGGAACCTCGATCAATGGCCTGGAGCAGCACCCCGCCGTCCACGCGACCTTCGGCGACGCCGAGGCGTTCGCGCGCTGGGAGCAGAAGGAGCTGCCCACCGAGGCCGAGTGGGAGTTCGCTGCCCGCGGTGGTCTCGAGGGGGCGCCGTATGCGTGGGGCCAGGACTTCATGCCGAACGATGTTCCCATGGCCAACACCTGGCAGGGCGAGTTCCCCTGGCAGAATCTTGGAACGGACGGCTACGAGGGCACCTCCCCGGTGGGCGTCTTCCCGGCCAACGGGTACGGGCTCCATGACGTGATCGGGAACGTATGGGAGTGGACCACCGACTGGTACGAGCCCAAGCATCCGGCCGAGGCCATCAAGGCGTGTTGCATACCTCGGAACCCGCGAGGGGGACGCGAAGACGCCAGCTACGATCCCTCCGATCCCGCCATCCGAATCCCGCGCAAGGTGCTCAAGGGCGGGTCCCACCTCTGTGCGCCCAACTACTGCCGCCGCTACCGGCCGGCCGCACGCTTCCCCGAGCCGGTGGACACCTCGACCAGCCACGTCGGCTTCCGCTGCATCGTGCGCCCGGGTAGATGAGTGGAAGTAAGAGCAGATCCCTTCGGCGCCGGGCCCTACATCCGGGTCCAGGCCACCATAGGACTCATCAACAGCGATGCCCTGCGTGTCGGCCGCCGGGCGCTTCTGGTCGGGGCCATCGCGTGGCTTCCGCTGCTACTGCTCTCCGCCATCGAGGGTCTGGCGCTCCGGCAGGATCCCCGGGAGTCGATGCTGCTCGATATCGCGGCCCATGCCCGCTATCTGATCGGACTGCCGCTGCTCGTCATCGCCGAAGCGGTCTGCCTCCCGGGACTGGCGTCTATCGCGCGACACTTCGGTGACATGGGGCTGATCCCTCAGGCGAACCGTGCCCGCTACGTCCACTTGGTGGAATCGACTCGGCGCCTGCTGGCTTCACCCTGGACCGACATCAGCATCCTGCTCCTGGCCTATGCCGCGACGTTAGGGCTGGCCCCCCGACTCTATCCGGAGAGCGTGTCCACCTGGGTCGCGCCGCTCTCCGGAGCCGGGCACCAGCTCTCGCTCGCGGGCTGGTGGCGGGCGCTCGTCAGCCAGCCACTTTATCTCATGTTCCTCATCGGATGGCTCTGGCGGGTGGTGCTCTGGGCCCGGTTCCTCCGAGCCATGTCGCGCTTGGACCTGCAGCTGATTCCGGCACACCCCGACCTTGCCGGCGGACTCGGATTCGTGGGTACATCGATCCGGGCATTCCTGCTGCTGGCGCTGGCGCTCTCGGTACCGGTAGCTGGGACAGTGGCGCAGGGAATTCTGTTCGGCGGACGAAGTCTCCCGGATTTTACGTACGTCATCGCCGGGATAGTGATCGTGGAGATGGTGCTCTTCATCGGCCCCCTGTTTCTGCTGGGCCCGGCGCTTCTCCGAGCCCGCACCAGAGGAATTTTCCAGTACGGCAGTCTCGCCGAGGCGGTAGGACAGCAGTTCGAAAGGCGATGGCTCAAGTCGGGGAGTGGGGTGACGGCGGAGGCACTGTCCGCACCCGACTTCTCCGCGACGACCGATCTCTACTCGATCGCAGCCAACGCGCATGGGATGGGGCTGATCCCGCTGAAGATCGTCCAGGTCGTGCCCCTCGTGATCGCCGTTCTGCTGCCATTCGTGCCGGTGGTGCTGGTGGCGCTGCCGCTCGAGGAAATCCTGAGCTATGCCGCCAAGCTGGTCCTGTGAGGACTCCATGGCGAACGGTGTGAGTGACTCCCTGAGCCAGCTGCCCGACTCCACCGCCCTCGCGGTGGAGCGGACCCGCCTGGCGCATGAGCGGACCTTGATGGCGTGGGTTCGCACCTCGGTGTCGCTCATCTCCTTTGGGTTCACCATCTACAAGTTCTTCCAGTACGTGCGGGAGAACGCAGAGGGAGATCCCGCCGCGACCGCCCTCAATCCGCGGCGCTTTGGGATGTCGATGATCACGGTAGGACTGTTCATGTTGGTGGTGGCCGCGGTTCAACACCGGCGTGACCTGAAGGTGCTGGATGCACGTTACGGGAAGGGACCCCGGTCGCTGGCCACGATTGTCGCGACGCTGGTGTTCGCGCTCGGTGTGCTGGCGCTCGTAGGAGTTTTACTCAGACAGTGATGCCTACATCTAAGGAGCTCGTATGCGAATCACATTGACTACGTTGGCCCTGGTTGGCGGTCTCGCCACCCGCCTGGCAGCACAAGACTCTACCGCCGCAGCCGCACCGGCAGCCGCACCAACGGCCCAGCCGGCACCTGCCTCAGGCGCACAACCGGCCGCTCCAGCAGCTCCGCAAGCCGCGGCGGCTGCGTCCACGAAGGGGCCTGCTGCCTCACTGGGGCTGTATGTCTTTCCCGCTAAGGGTCAGACCCCCGAGCAGCAGAGCCAGGACGAGCAGGCGTGCTACACCTGGTCCAAGGAGCAGTCAGGGATCGATCCTGCAACGGTCAAGGCCAACCCGGATTCGGCCATGAAGGCAGCCGGGGCCAAGGCCGACTCGGCCACCCAGGGCGCAGCGGTCGCCGGCGCGGCCCGCGGCGCTGTCGGAGGGGCGGTCGTGGGCGGGATAGCCGGCGATGCCGGCACCGGCGCTGGTGTCGGCGCCGTCGTAGGCGTTGCCAAGGGCCGACAGGCCAAGAAGCAGGCCAAGAAGCAGGCGGAACAACAGGCGGCACAGCAGGCCAACGCCTGGGCCGCGGGGCAGATCGACACGTTCAAGAAGGCGTACAGCGCGTGTATCGAAGGGAAGGGCTACACGGTGAAGTGAGGGTCGAGGGTCGAGGGTCGAGGGTCTAGAGTCGAGATGAGACCCTAGACCCTAGACTTCTAGACCCCTAGAACGCTTCGCCGGTGCCGAAGAAGACACCGTTCGATCCTTCGACCCCGACTCCGAAATCGATTCCGATGTTCGTGTTGGAGTTCTTGTTGAGCTTGATGCGGATGCCGACGCCGCCTCCGGGATCCGGCGTCTGTAAGCCGCCGGACGCCGCGTCGCTGGTGGAGGTAAGGTTGAGGAACGCCACCGCGCCTAACAGGCCATCCCGGGACAGCGCCAGCCGATATTCCGCTTCCCCATACACCAGGTCCTGGGCCCGGATTCTTCCTTGCGCGTACCCCCGTCCACTCCGGTTGTTGTAGTCCCATCCGATAGCAGGAAGATCGAGGTAAGGAGGCCGGCCCATGCTTAGCCAGGTCCACCCCCAGAAGGCGAGCACATCCCTTCCTGCTCTCATCTTGTGATAGGTCCTGAACTCGGCTTCGAACGACTGCCAGTTGTCATCGCTGCCGAGCCAGGTAGGGGAGAACCGAAGGCTCCCTCGAGCCAGGAGCCCGTTCCGCGTGTTGAGAGGGTTGTCCCGGCTATCGCTCAGCACGTTGAAGGAAAGGCCCGATGAGGTGGAGCTGGTCGGCTGACCCCCGGAATACTGAACGTACGGCGTCACGACTCCCGCATCCGCGTTGTGATCCACGATCTTGAAGTAGCGGTTCAGGTGGTATCCCACCCCCACCAGGAAACTCTGGGAGATCCCACGGTACACCGTCTCATAGAATCGAATCAGGTTGTAGTCCATCGGCGACTCGAACTCGCCGGGCAGCGCAGGGCCCAGTCCGTAGGTCGGCTGGTTGCTGTCGAGGTAGCGCCAGTCGCCTTCCAGCTTCCAGGCGTTGGCCGACGTGTACATGTTGGAGCGAAGCAGGATGTTGAACTGTTTCTTGGTGGTGTAGTTGACCGACGCGGAGACGGTCGAGAGGTTGGTGCTCTCATCGGTCCCCAGGCGGGTGACGGCGTTGCCGGATACTCCGAGGAGGAGACCGGTCGTCGGGCTGGCCGAGATTGCGGGCAGAATTGTGATCACGGTCTTAGGCGGAACCGCGATGGTGTCGCTCAGCTTGGGCTTACCCTTCAGCACCCGGGAGAGCAGGTCCATCAAATCCCGCTGAGGCACGGTCTCCCTCGTCGGGATCGAGTCTGCCTGCTGCGAGGAGGCAGCACCAGGTCCCACACCCACGAGAAGCAACCCGAAGGCAGTGCGCAAATACAAAGTCATGTGACTCCGATAGCCGGCGACGCTGCCACTAGAGGGTGTCCGATGATCGGGGAATGAGGACGGCGTCCTCTCCCCGACCCCGGCGCTCGTCGGGTTCCCGGAGCGGGGTCCGGTGGGGAAGACGAGCCTGAACCCGGGTGCCCTGTCCCGGCGCAGCAGTGATGGTCAGGGAACCTCCAATGGCCCGCAGCCGCTGCCGCATGCTCACGATTCCCAGCCCGCCGTGGGCGTCGGGTCCCTGAGTATCGAACCCCATTCCGGCGTCGGAAATCGTAAGGGTGAGGGCACCGTTCCCGCCCCGGAACGACACCGACAACACACCGGCTCCGCTGTGCTTCACCGCGTTGTGCAGCGCTTCCTGAGCCACCCGATAGAGCGAGAGCGCCACTACGCTGGGCAGCCGGGCGGGCCAGTCCGACTCTGCGACATCTACGTGCAATTCGGAATGCTCCATTTCGTGCCCCAGCGCGCGCACCGCCGGCACCAGGCCCAAGTGCTCAAGCCGCGCCGGATGCAGGCCACGGGTAACCTGCTGCACGTCGGCCGCAATGGTCCGGGTCCGTTGGGCGAGCATGGCCGCGTCGGCTTGATGCGATTCTTCCGAGCCGGTAAGCCTGCCCTGCAAGGCATCCAGCTCGAGGGCGAGGACCGCCAGCTCCTGGCTGATCCCATCGTGCAGCTCTCGGGCGATCCTGGCGCGCTCGGCCTCCTGGGCCTGGAGCAGTCCCCCGCCCAGGTGTGCCAACTCCTGTTCAGCGATCCAGCGAGCCCGGCGAGCTCGGCTACCGAACCAGACGGCGGCCAACAGGGCCGCTAGGGCGACACCGAGGGTGGCAACATGAACCAGGGACATGGGAGGCCGTTTTCAGAAGTGCAGCATCAAGCCCAGCGACGGCCCGTGGAAGGAAACGTCGTAAACCAGGCCATCCTGGTGGTCAACGTCCAGGTAACGGTAGGCTGCCACCACGGTGCAGCAGCGGCCCAGGTCGTAGCCCGCGCCGCCCCACGCTTGCCAGGTGAAATCGGAACCGCCCGCCCCGGCGTCCGCCTTGGCAAACAGGCGCCAGCCCTCAGCCGGCTGATATCGGAATGCAGCGCCGACGGTGCCGTCCACCCAGCCCTCGTCCCCGGAGAACTCCTCCGGCGGGGCGCTGAGATCCACGCTCAAGTGCCAATACCGCACCCCGACCAGCGCATCCACCCCGCCCCAGGGACGACTCAGGATGGCGTAGCCCGCCTCCGGCTGGAACATCAACTGTTCCAAGTCGACCTGCAGCGTACCGCTGCCGTCGGCCGAAGTAGCCCGTTCATCACCGAGTGAGACGTAAAACACGTCTGCCCGCAGGACCCAGGGCCGGCGCCGCGCTTCGAACAGCGCCATGATGCCGAAGTTCAGATCTCCGAAGATGTCATCGAAGCCCAGGTCTACATCGCTCACCCGCGGGCCTACTCCGACTTGTCCCTTCAGACCGGTGGCCCAGAGGTTCGGAGTGACGCTGAACCGCCAGGAAGGAGCCTCCTCCTCCCCCGCCGCTGGCACGCGGTTGCTCTGAGCCCAGCTCGGCTCCGGAAGCGCGATGCCGATGGTGAGCACCAGGAAAAATGTCCCGCTGAACTGGCTCAGATAGTTCCGCATGGCCGTCGGCGCGCGGTGACCTGTCGCTTGCCCTTAGACGATCCGGCGGCGGACCGCGAACTGCACCAGCTCGGCGCTCGACCGCAGCGAGAGCTGCTGCATGATCCGGTACTTGTGGAAGGCGACCGTGCGCGGGGTGATTCCCAGCCTGGCGGCTGTTTCCTTCATGGTGCGTCCGCCTGCCAGGAGGCGCAGCACTTCCTGCCCTCGCGGCGAGAGAACCTGAGCCTCGGATACGTCGCCCACTCGGCGGTTTTGCTGGCCAGGGGGTTCGTTTCCTGCCATGGCCGGCAGGCACTGCTCTCCCGACAAAACCGTCCGGATGGCAAGCAGCAGCTCCTTGGCGGGGGAGCTCTTGAGCACGTAGGCAGAGGCTCCGGCCCGAAATGCCTCAGCCGCGAGCTCCGGGTCGTTGTGCATGGTCAGGAAGATGAACCGCATACCGGGGAGGCGCTCACGGATACGCCGCGCCGCCTCCAGCCCGCTGAGCCGCGGCATGGCGATGTCGCAGAGTATGACATCCGGCCGTAGCTCGAGCGCCGCCTCGACCAGGGCCTCGCCGTCGGTAACTCCGCGCAGGACGGTGAATTCCGGCTCCAGCAGGCGCCGGAAGGCGTCGAGCAGCAGATCGTGGTCGTCCGCGAGCAGCAGTCGGGCGTGTCCCGCAGGTCTCGGAGCCGCTCGAGCGCCCCAGCGAGGTCCAGATACTGCCGGCTCGGCCCGCGCGCGGATAGAGGTACTGGTCATGACCAGGCTTTGAGAAGGAAGTAGGAGACGACTGTACGAAAAGGCCGGCAGGGCCGATAGTGGACTTTGGGTTAGGAACGGAGGGACCCCATGCGATGGGGCGGTTACAGCTAGGAGAGACCCACTGGAACCATGCACCGGCCGGCAAGCGCCGCGCTGATCGCGGGCAGGAGCTGCGCACCGGCCTGAGACTTGAGCACGTAGCCGCGCGCGCCGGCTTCCACGGCCGCATCAACCACGGCTGGATCCGCCAGAACCGTCAAGACCACAATGGCGGAGGCCGACCGGTCCTCCTTGATCCGCCGGATCGCCTCCAGGCCGCCTATCCGAGGCATCGTCAGGTCAGTAAGCACGATGTCAGGGCGAAGCTCCCGAGCCATCCGGGTCGCCTCTTCCCCGTCATGGGCTTCGCCCACCACCTCGAACTCCGCGCCGAGGAGCCGGCGGATCGCCGAGAGCAGCGGGGGATGGTCGTCAGCAAGTAGTACGCGCACCCGGGCCATGAACCTGTTCCTCGCGAGAACGAACAAGTCACAATGGGGTCAGCGCGGGCGTGGGGTAACTGTCATTTGTGACAGCTTGCAACTCTTCTGCCACGCGACGAAAATGGTCGCAACCTGCAGTCATCCATCTCGCCCTCCAATGGGACGCCCGACGGTCCCGGAGTCAGCCATGCGTACACTACTTGCCCTCGCCGTTGTGACACTGCTATGGACGCCGCGCCCGGCGTACGCCCAGAGCTCGGGCGAGACCCAATCTGTTCGCGCCGATCTCCAGGCCGAACGGACGAAGCTGGTCGCCGCCAATCTGGATCTGACCGACGCGGAGGGCGCGAAGTTCTGGCCCCTGTATAACGAGTATCGCGCCCAGCACAGCAAGCTGGGGGATCGGGCGCTAGCAATGGTGGATGATTTTGCCAAGAACTACGACGCCCTGACTGACGAGAAGGCGAAGGAGCTCCTCAAGCTGCAGTTCGGGATCGAGGAGGACCGCCTCAAGCTTCGCCGGTCCTACGCCGGCAAGTTTGAGAAGGTATTGCCGGCCAAGAAGGTGGCGCGCTACTACCAGATCGAGAACAAGCTGGACGCGGCGGTGGCCTACGAGGCGGCCCAGTCGATCCCACTGGCAAAATAGATCCAGGCATTTCAGCGCTTTCTCGCGGTGGCGTTGCTTGTATCGATGACGACAGCCGCAGACTTAAGGGCCCGGAGGCGGTTTTCCGCTCCGGGCCCATCACCAACCTGTTACTTTCCAGGCCGACATAGGGGTCTTCTGCTCTGCGGGACCGGGTTGCATATTATCCCACCTTATCTCCTCTTTTATGCAACGAGGCTCCGTGAGGGACCCACAGTCCATCGTATTCGTCGTGGACGACGAGGATACCGTCCGGCGCAGCCTCGAGCGGCTGCTCCGGATTACCGGCTACACCGTCGAGTCCTTTTCTACGGCGGCGGAGTTTTTGGTCCGCCCGGATCCCGGCGTCCCCTGCTGTCTGCTGCTGGACATTCGGATGCCCAACCTGACCGGCATCGATGTTCAGCGCGCTCTGAACGACGCGGGCCGGGCCCTTCCGATCATCTTCATGACCGGCTTCGCCGATGTCGAGGTCTGCGTGCTCGGCATGAAGGCCGGCGCCGCCGATTTCCTGATGAAGCCCTTCGACGAAGATCAGCTCCTCGCTGCCGTGGCTGCAGCTCTGTCCCGAAGCTCGGAGATCCGCCTGGCACGCATCGAACGGCGGGAGCGGGAGCGACGGCTCTCGAGGCTGACGCCACGCGAGCGCCAGGTGTTCTGGCTGGTGGTGGGAGGTTTGCTCAACAAGCAGATCGCCGGCGAGCTCGGCACCAAGGAAGGGACCATCAAGCTGCACCGTGCCAACGTCATGCGAAAGCTGGAGGCTCAGTCCATCACCGACCTGGTCCGGCTTGCCGACCGGCTCGAGAGTGGCGAGGCTGATACCTCCCAGGCGGAAGCTCGCGGCTCCAACGGTCGAGCGCTTCGGTCCGCCGGAGCGTTGTAGGAACCTCGCAGACCCCTCCTGTACCAAAGTGCACTGTCACCCAGCCGGCCCACAGGTCACCTTGGCATAACCGTGGGTGCCAGTGACTTTGACCGTCCGTGTGACTCCCCGTGCAAGGTGACAGTGCGAACGTAAGCCTGGACAATTCATCTCCAGCGCCTTCCGAGAGCCGGCGCGAGTCACCGCTCGTGGCCATCGTCGATGACGACGCTTCCTTCCGGAAGGCCATGGGGCGCCTGGTTCGTCTCTGGGGGTTCCGCACCTCGACCTTCGCCTCAGCCGAGGAGTATCTCCGGATCGGAGTGCCGAGCCATTGTATCGTGCTCGACCTGCACCTGGAAGGGATGAGCGGCCTGGAGCTTCAGTGCCTGCTGTTGGCAGAACGCAGAGCTGTTCCCATCGTCTTTGTCACTGCTATGGATGATCCCGTTGCGCGGGGGCGTGCGCTCAACGCGGGCGCGGTGGCTTACCTCGAAAAGCCCTTCGACGAATGCCGCCTGCTGGAAGTGCTGGAGTCAGTCACCGGATACCGGCAGGGCTGAGCGGACTGGCAGCCCGACTGTCCTCGTCTCCGGTATCTATCGGGGTCGTGATCTCCGTATCGGTCGGATCGAGCTCCAGGAAGAAGGTGGCCCCTCTGCCCCCGTTGCTCACCGCCCAGAGGCGCCCTCCATGAGCCATGATGATGGAACGAGAGATGGCCAAGCCCAGGCCTAGCCCGTTTTCCTTGGTGCTCACGAAGGGCTCGAAGATCGGCTCCAACCGCGCCTCCGAGATGCCGATTCCCACGTCGCTCACGGAAAGCTGAACCAGCCCCCTGGGGGTAAGCGCGGTGGTAATGGTCAGCAGTCGATCCCCGGGCTCCCTGTCCGCCATTGCATCGCACGCATTCAGGATCAGGTTCAACAACACCTGCTGCAGTTGAATCCGGTCTCCCAGAACCGGAGGAAGGGAGGGCGCGAGCTGAGTTGCCGCTGACACCCTGCGCTCGATCAGATCGCTGTGGAGCAGGCCCAGAACATCGCCAACGATATCATCCAGCGTTACCGGCCGGGGCTTGAGATCACCCTTCTTCAGCAAGCTGCGAAGACGGCTGATCACCTCACCCGCGCGCCGGTCATCGAAGGCGATGTCATCCAGGATCTCATGGAGCTCGACCAGGTCGGGCGGATCGGCCAACATGATCCGTTGGGCCGCTCGGGTATTCGCCAGGATGGCTGCCAGCGGCTGATTCAGCTCGTGCGCCAGCGCCCCGGACAGCTCACCCAGAGCGGCCACCCGGCTCAGGTGGGTGAGCTCACGCTGCTGCTCCTGGAGCTGCAGCTGGGCCCGCTTCCGTTCAGTGACATCGCGAATGAGGGTAATGGTACAGAGCTCGTCCTGGATTCTCACCCGTTCGATCGTGAGCACGGCCTGTAACACCTGCCCTTTCCTGTCGTGCAGATTTACCTCCACCTCTCGCACATACCCCTGCTTTGCCAACAGCAGGCGTAACCGGATGTGGTCTTGCCGCTCGAGTATCCCGAGCTCCAGGAACGAGTGACCAATGGCCTCCGCCCGGCCGAAGCCAAACAGGGTTTCCCACTTGTCGTTGATCTCGATGATCCGCTCGTTCGGCCTTCCCTCTATGGACATTGCATCGGGGCTGGCGCGGAAGGCCTTGGCGAAGCGCTCTTCCGAGCTGCGCAGCGCCCGCTCTGCGGCCACTCGCTCGGCAATTTCTTCCCGCAGTGCCACCACGGCATCGGAGAGCTCGGCGGACCGCTCGATGACTCGCTGCTCCAACCCTAGTTGAACCTCTCGCAGCACGCGCTCGGTCGCTTTCTGCTGCTCGATCTCAGTACAGGTGCCGTACCAGCGAACGATCTCGCCTGCCTCGTTGTGCACCGGGCGAGCCCGGGCCAGGTGCCACCGATACTCTCCGGTGGCCTCGACTCTGATGCGGTGCTCGATCTGGAAGGGCTGACCGGTTCGCATCGCCTGGGAGAGGGCTTCGACGCAGACCGGCCTGTCTTCCGGGTGGGTCATCGGCAGCCAGTTGTCGAGTTCACCCGGCAGGGCGCCCGTCAGCTCGTACCACCTGCGGTTGAAGTAATCCAGCCGGCCATCGGGCCGTACCGCCCACACGATCTGGGGCATGGCATCCGCCATCTCGCGGAACCGGGCTTCACTTTTCCGGAGGGCGGCCTCATCGCGCCGCAGCTCCTCGGCAAGCTTGCGCTCGGTGATATCGACGTTGACGCCGATCATGCGCTCAGGCTTACCCGCCGGGTTATATAAGACCTTGCCTTTTCCCAGTACCCACCTGACGCTCGAATCCGGATGGACAATGCGGAATTCGCATTCATAGGAGCAGCCATCCTGGACGGCGGCCATCATGGCGTGCGAGAACCGGACCCTGTCATCGGGGTGCACGATGCTCAGGAAGCCCTTGAAGCCCGCGTCTCGAACGACCGGGTCCAGCCTCAGGATCTCCAGCGACTTGCTGGACCACCATCCGCGGTTTGCTGGCAGGTGCCACTCCCAGGTGCCCACGTTGGCCGCCCCCAGGGCCAGGCTGAGCCGTTCCTCATTGTCCCGGGCAGCGGCCACGGTATGCTCACGCTCCCGCATCACCGCGGCCAGGGTCAGGAGCGGAATCGCAAAAACTGTCAGAAAGAGCTGGATGGAACGGGCGTTCTCAGCCGGTGACTCCATCACGAAGGGCCCATGACCGTTCACCGCTCCCCAGATAGCCAGCGCGGTGACGAGGAGCAGGCAAGCACTGGTCCCCCTCGGACCAAACCGGATAGCCGCCCACACCAGGAATGGCAGCGGCGCGTAGAGCAACACCGGCACCGGGTTCGGGCTACTCCCCTGCCAGCTGAATACCACGACGCCCACCGCGACCAGGCCTGCCGCAAGGAGCCCCGATTCGACCCAGCACCTGAGCGAGGCCGAACGAAGAGCAGCCAAGCCACCATTAGCCCACGTAACGATCACCGGAACCAGGGTCATGGAGGCCAGCACGTTGGCAGCGGTACGGGTGAACCAGACCTCCCAGTAACCCGCCGCGCTCCAGCCAATCAGGCTCACGAAACCTGCATCGAGGAACGAGGATACAAAGGTCCCGATGAAGGCAGCACCCACTACAAAGATGCCGACCTGTCGAAAGCTCTCGAAGTCGAGTGGCTCTTTGACATAGCGGCGGACTATGGCAGCGCCAATCAGACCTTCACTGGCATTGCTCACGAACCAGCCCAAGACCATGGGAATCGGGATACCCCCCTGCAGCTGCACCGTCAGGTGGGCGACAAAGGCACCGCCGAGCAGGGCCCACCACGAGCGTGTGGGACTCAGCAGGAACGCAGCGAGGAGAATGGAGTTGGGAGGCCAGAGAGTGGAGACTGGACTGGGCTTCAGGGTGAGCTCGAAGCCGATCCGAGCACCGATGTAATAGGCGAGGCCCACCAGAACAGCCGCCCGCAGGAGCCTGGTGGCCTGGGCTCGACCGGCATCACTCATCGCCCTGCTGACCCAGGGCTGGCGCGCTTCGTAGCTGAGCTCGGTCATCTCCCTCTCGATTTCTGGCGGGTTTCCCTCCATAATGTGGCCGGTGGCCTACCCCCGCGCCACCCCTTCACTTGGAAGGGCCACCCATCTAGGTTGCGCGGCTCCCTCACGTCAGCGCAGGCGTTTCAAGCGATGAGAATCTGGTACCTGGCCGCGGCGGTGGCGCTCACTTCCTGTGCCCCGACGGTCAACCTGCTGAATCCCACCTCCCCGAGGTTTGAGGGGGCCTTTGCCCCCTCCCCGGCGTCCGCTGAGGTGGCCGCAAGCCGGTTGCGCGTCGTCAGCTTCAATATCAAGCTGGCCGATCGCATCGGGCCCGCCATCGAGGTGCTCGCTAGTGATTCTCTCAGGAATGCCGACATCATCTCGCTTCAGGAGATGGATGAGAGTGGAACCGAGCGGATCGCCCGCGCTCTGCACCTCAACTACGTCTATTTTCCGGGCTCGATTCATCCCACCCGGAACCGGTATTTCGGACCAGCCATCCTGAGCCGGTGGCCCATCGAGCGGAGCTGGAAGCTCATCCTTCCGTATGAAGCCCCCGGCCGGCGGCAACGGCGCAACGCGACCGCTGCGGTGGTGAACGTCGGTGGCACCCGGGTCCAGGTGTACGCCGTACATCTGGAGACCCAGCTTCGGGCTTCCGACCACACCCGTGAAAACCAGGCCGCCGCCATTCTGGCCGACGCGAAGGGTGCATCAGGTCCTGTGGTCATCGCCGGCGATTTCAACAGCTGGAGCATCGGGAGGTACCTCGAGCAGAAGGGGTTTGCCTGGCCCACGAAGGACATCGGCAAGACGATCACCATCTTCTCCTGGGACCACATTTTCGTCAGAGGGCTTTCTTCCGACTCGGCCGCTGCCGGTAAGGTTCGCGACGTTCGCGGCGCCAGCGATCACCGCCCGGTCTGGGCCAGCTTGATCCTCGCAAGACCGGGAGCCATAACAACCTCCTCCCGCTGATCCACGACCCTGGTCCAAAGTCCAGTACCGGCATTCTGTTGCGGGTCATAGCCTCAATTTTTCAGCCTCGATCTTCCAGCCGCCCGTCCGGCCTCCCTGAGGCGCACCCGTGATCCGCATCGCGCTCCGCACCTTGCTTTTCCTGCTCGCGGGCGCGCTGGTGCTTGTCCTGGGGGGCGTGCTCGCGTTACGGCTTGGTGCCGCGACCTGGGCGGTCAACCTGGTGCTGGGCGACATCAACCCGTTTCCTGGGACCAGACTCGAAGCCAGGAAGGCGGTGGGCAACGGCTTCTCCTGGCTGGAGCTACGCGGGCTCCGGCTGACGAGTAGCGGTGGAGAAGTGCCGTTGTCGGTCGCCAACGCCCGGATCCGGTACGATCCGGGGAGCCTGCTTACCAACCAGATCGTCGTCTACGAGCTGCTCCTGACCGGGCCCCGCCTGCTGATCGGGCAGCGACCAGACTCGTCGTGGGACATCCCCAAGCTTCCGGCTCAGAAGCCCAAACCCGCAGGCGCGCCCGGGAAGAAGCTCAGCATCCATCGGATCCGGCTGACGGACGCCACTGTCCTGGTCCGTCCCGGGGCCCCATACCAGGACTCGCTCACCGCCTCCCTCGAAGGGGAGGGATCTCTGACCGAGCGCGGCCTCCAATTTTCCCG
The DNA here is from genome assembly GCA_035557715.1 of Gemmatimonadales bacterium. Taxonomy (GTDB): domain Bacteria; phylum Gemmatimonadota; class Gemmatimonadetes; order Gemmatimonadales; family GWC2-71-9; genus CAVVWJ01. The sequence continues at coordinate 695 of DATMDQ010000014.1, read as the reverse complement.
GGCAGCCGTGCGGTCACATCTTGCCTACCGCGATCTCCGCTTCCTGGGCTCGAGATTCGATCGCGACGGAGAGGCTGATCTCACGCTGCATGCAAGAGGCACAACCCGTCGGGTAGAGTTTCAGCTCAACGCCGCCTTGCCGGAAGGTGGTGCCGCTCAGGCGCGAGGAGTGCTCACCCCCCCCAACAGCTCTCCGCTGGAATACCGCGTTCAGGGTGACTTTCGAGGCCTCGATCCCACGTTGTTCCTGTCCGGCGGAGTGCTCCCCCGTCGGCTCGACGGCACAGTGGCGGTCGATCTGCACGGCGCCAGTCTGGACCGCCTCGGCGGTCGGACCGACATCCGCATACACTCCTCCGCCTCTCTGCCGCGTGATCGGCGGCAGGTGGCGGGCGGAGCACGATTCGAGGGGGGACGGGCGCAGCTCGAGCTCGACAGTGATCTCGGCCTGGCCTCCGTTCGGCTCCGTGGATCGGCCCGACCCTTCGACTCGGTGCCCTCCTATGACCTGAAGGCACGAGCGCAGTATCTCGAGCGGATCTCCTCTCCCTGGTGGAAACGACTTCTCGGCGAGAGGGATCGGAGGCTCACGCTGAGTGTGACCGGAAGCGGACTCGATCCCAAGCGGGCAAACCTGCACCTGCGGGCAGCGGTTGATCGAGGCTCGGGTCAGGCGGAGCTGCTCGACTCTGGTT
>DATMDQ010000013.1:0-8356 GCA_035557715.1 Gemmatimonadales bacterium | reverse complement strand
GCCCCTGCGTCGGAGGATCGAACGCAGGGGCATCAGGTGAGCACGGTATCACTCAGACCAGGGACCTGGCGGTTCGATCGGGGGCATGCGTCGATTTCGCTGAACCGCCGCCGGAATGGCGGGTGGGGTAGAGAAACCACTGGGCTGACGCATGGACTCCCTCATGGAACGGTTCGGTGGTGGCCTGGAGGACAGTATATCGGCTCGTCCTACGGCTGTCAAGACAATCGTGCATATTATGCAAAAAAGCCGTAGCAGTTCTATAGTATGCGCGAAAATCTGCATCAGTGCTCGCAAACTTCTGCAGTTTATGCACATGCGGCGATACGTTAGGTTGACACTTCCAACTCTTGCCTTGGGCTGAGGTTACCTTGATCTCAGACGTGGCCGACCCCAACACCCCATCGTTCGGGAGTTCCCTGTGACCTCGCCCCAGCCGGAGCCTGGCGTCCTGCAGCCCCGCCGCCGTCGCCCGTCTTCTCGCGGTCCTATCCTCTTGTTTCTGCTGCTGGTGGGCGCCGTGCTAGCAGGGATCTATCTCCTGATACGTCCCCGGCTCGAATTCACCAATCAGCTCGCGGGTCCAGTCCGCCTGTCGGTGGATGAGGCCCCGCCTCGCATCCTATCGCCCGGTTCCTCGGTGCGCGTGGCCGCCCCCTGGCGAAAGAGGCTGGTAGCGGCCTGGGAGCTCACCCGGCCGCTCTCGGCGGATGGACGGCCCATGGGAGAGGAGCTGCGTGGGTCGGTGGTGGAGCGTGGCACCTGGGGGACGATTCGCCGGAGCGCAGCCGCGCGCGGACCGGACGGCAATTTCTTCGCCCCGCTCATTACCAACGCGAGTGACGATCAGCTGAGGGTGACGGTGAATGCAGGCTTGGAAGGGGCGCTGGACTGCGGCTGCGCGGTGCGACCCGGGGGTCGGCGCGCGTTTGTGGGATACTATCGTCTGTACCAGAACAGCACGGTGCAGGCCAGGGCAAACGGTGGCCGGGTGGCGACCTTCCGGGATCTCGGCTCCAGCGTCGTGAGCCCCGATGGAACGGTCGGGCTTCGGTTCGAGGGCCGGGACCTTCGGGCCCCCTGATCAGCGCTTCGGCCGTCGCTGGCGCAGCTCCAGTATGGTGGCCGAGGTGACGGAGTCGAAGCCGAACCTGCCCCGCACCTTGTCGACTGCCTCGGTCAGTCGGCGCAGTCGGCTCCGTTCCGGACGCTCGAAGAGGTCCGACTCCTCCGCGGTTCCCAGGTTGGTGGCGGCGATGCCGATCAGCCGCACGCCACGGTCCCGTCGTCTCACTTCCTCGAACGCATTGCGAAACAGTGCTCGCGCCGCAAGGTAGAGCTCCGCGTCGAGATCCGTGGCCGTCTCCAGGGTCTGCCGCCGAGTGACGGTGCGAAAATCGTCGTGCCGCAGCTTCATGGTCACCGTTCGGGCGAGGATCTGCTCATCCCTGAGCTGGGCGGCGACCCGCGCGGTGAGCAGGGCGAGTATCCGCTCCAGCTCCGCCGGATCGCGGACATCATAGGAGATCGTCGTCTCCCGGCTGACGGACTTCGGTAATCGGTCTGGCCGGAGCGTGGTTCCACCCTGACCCTGTGCTCGGAGCTTGAGCGGGCGCGCATCCGCGCCGATGAGCCGTTCGAGCGCCCGCTCCTCCATCTGCTGCACCTGGTGTACCTCGAGCAGGCCGAGCTCGGCCCAGCGCTCCGCCGTCTTGGGCCCCACTCCCGGCATGGCGCGGAGGGGCAGTCCCGCCAGGAACCCCTTTTCCCATCCGGCTCGAACTTCCATCAGTCCCCGCGGCTTGGCACAGTCGGACGCGAGCTTGGCGATCATGCGGTTGGGGCCGATGCCGACGCTGCAATCGAGCCCCGTCTCGTGCCCCACCGTGTCGCGCAGCTGCTCTGCCACCGGCAGCAGCGATATGGGGTAGAGTCGCTCGGTACCGGCAAAATCGAGATAGGCCTCATCCAGCGAGGCCATGACTACTGTCGGTGAGAACTCCTCCAGCACGCCCCGCACGGCGTACGACGCGTCACGATAGTGGGTGAAGGAGCCCTGGAAAAAAGTGGCCTGCGGGCAGAGCCGCACCGCCTGGGCGATCGGCATGCCGGCGTGAACGCCAAGGCGCCTCGCGGGGTAAGATGCCGACTGGACGACTCCGCGCTGATCCCGCCGGCCGCCGACCACCAGCATATCGATCTCTCGCAGCTCCGGATGGCGCTGACGGCACACTTCGACGAAGAAGGCATCGAGATCGACGTGGAGAATGCGAGCCGGCATGGATGGAGCTTATACCAGGAGGATCGCGGTTGCTTTGAACGCGACCATCACGGATCTCCCGGGCTTGAGCTCCATCTCCTCGACCGACTGGGTGGTAAGCGACGCGATCAAGGCCCGTCCCACGTCCAGGTGCACCAGGGTGACCGGTCCGGTCCGCTCCAGCCGCACGACCCGGCCATCCATGTGGTTGCGGGCCGAGCCCGGGCTGTGGCCCAGGCTCAGAACGATGTCCTCCGGCCGGATGACGGCGTGGGTCGGTCCCTCACGCTCGGCCACGACTTCCAGCACCAGCGAGCCACCGCGGAAGGTGCCCCGAAAGGAGCCGGTTCCGTTGCCGGGGTCGGTTCGCTCGACCACTCCCGCGATCACGTTGCCGGTGCCCACGAAGCGGGCGACAAACGCTGAGTTGGGGTAACGAAACACCTGCTCGGGCGATCCGCTCTGAGCGATCCGGCCTTCCGCCAGCACCGCCACCAGGTCGCCCAGACGGAGCGCCTCGTCGAAGTCGTGCGTCACCTGTAGTGTCGTGATCCCCTCGCGCTCGTGCAGCTCCCGCAGTTCGCGCCGCAATACCTGGCGGGTGGCTGGGTCCACCGCCGCGAAGGGCTCATCCAACAACAGGATCGAGGGCCGAGGCGCGAGGGCCCGGGCCAGCGCGACCCGCTGCTGCTCCCCACCGCTCAGCCCGCGAATCGGCCGGTCGAGCAAAGGCGAAATCGCAAGCATGTCAGCCAGCTCTGCCACCCGGGCCTCCGGGTCGGCAGCGTCCCGCCGACCTCGCCCCCGTCCCAGTCCATAACCGATGTTGTCCCGCACGCTGAGGTGGGGGAACAGGTGGTACTGCTGGTAGACGAACCCCAGCCGTCGGCGCTCCGGTGGCAGATGGGTCACGTCATCGTCGTGCATGAAGACCCGTCCGGCCCTGAGTCTGGCGTGGCCGGCGACGGCCTCCAGCAGGGTCGTCTTGCCCGATCCGGTGGGCCCGATGATCAGGGCATAGCCACCCGTGGGGACCTCGAGCGTGATTTCCCGCAGATCGAACGTGCCCACCCGGACATGCAGATTCTCCAGCCGGATCATCTCCGCTCCTCCGGCTGTAGTACCCGGACTACCACGAGCACGGTGAGTGCAACCAGCAGCAGAATGACCGCGGCGGGCACCGCGGCCTGGAGCCCGTACGCGGTAAATCGGTCGAAGATGTAAATGCTGGCGACCTTGGGGTTGTACGTCAGAATGACGATCGAACCGAACTCGCTGACGCTGCGAGACCAGGCCAGGAGGGAGCCGGCGAGCACTCCGCGTCCCGCGATTGGCAGTGTCACCCGCCTGAAGGCACCCCAGCCGGTGTCGCCCAGCGTCCGCGCCACCCGCTCAAGCTGAGGATCAACACCCCGGAACGCCTCACGGGCGCCGCTCACCAGGATGGGAGCGGAGACGAAGAGCATGGCCGCTACGATGCCGGGAACGTGGCTCACGAACTCCAGCCCGAGGTGCGCCAGTGCGCCTCCCACTTCCGACCGCCGTCCCAGAAACAGCAGCAGCGCGATGCCTGCCACGGGGTGGGGCACGACTACCGGAAGCTCGATCAATCCCTGCACCAGCCGCCGTCCCGGAAAATTCCGCCGCGCCAGCAGGTAGGCCAGCGGCACCCCCAACAGGGCTGCAATGAACGTGGCCAGGCTGGCGGTAAAGACCGTCAGAACGATCGAGTCCCGCAGCTCGGTGTCACGCAAGGCCGCACCCAGGCTCGCCGGCGAGGCGAAGAACAGAAGCCGGAGCAGGGGGCCCACAATAAAGAGCACCAGGCAGGCGCCGAGCGCGGCAAGCACCACGCGGGACATCAGCGAACGGACGGGCATGATCACCCTTGGCGGGAGCCTACGGAGCCACCATTCTTCGACCCCTCACTCACGCGAGATCGAAACGATGAGTCCGGCGCGGCAGGACGCGATCGATGAGCGGCTGAAACGGGAAGTCTACTCGTCGCGCGTCGGTTTTCTAGGCCTGGGTGCCATCGGCGCACCCATGGCGGCTCACCTCGCGAAACGGCACTCGCTCACCGTCTGGAATCGTACCGCCGCGCGGGCCACGGAGTTCGCCACGACGCACGGGGCTCGCGCGGTCGCCACCCCACGGGAAGCGGCCGCGGGGGCCGAGGTCGTACTGACCTGTCTGCCGACATCGCGAGACGTGGCCCAGTTGCTCGATGGCCCCGATGGACTGGAAGCCGGGCTCGGGCGGGGAAGCCTGCTGATCGATTGCACCTCGGGAGATCCGAGAACCTCGCGCGACATCGCTCAGCGACTGGCTCGAAGCGGTGTCGCCTTCGTGGATGCCCCGGTGAGTGGCGGAGTGAGCGGGGCCGAGGCGGGGACGCTGACGGTGATGGTCGGCGGTGACGAGGCGGCCTTCGTCCGAGCCCAGCCGGTGCTCGCTGCGTTCGGAAAACGGATCGAGCACCTGGGTCCTGTCGGCGCCGGGCACGCCATGAAGGCGGTGAACAACGCGCTGCTGGCGGTGAATCTCATCGCCGTGGGTGAAGGTCTCGCCGCTCTCGTCAAAGCCGGTGTCCCGGCCCGCACCGCCGTCGAGGTGCTGAACTCTTCCAGCGGGCGTTCCTTCGTGAGCGAAGCGCTGGTTCCTGAGCGGGTGCTCACCGGCCGGTGGCCTCAGAGCTTCCGCTTGGCGCTGCTGGACAAGGATGTCGGGATCGCGCGGGCGTTTCTGCGGGATGTGGGCGTCGAGGGTCCGATACTCGAGCTCGCGGGCCAGCTCCTCAGCCAGGCTCGAGCCGAGCTGGGCGAGGCGGCCGATCACGTAGAAGCGATCCGCCTGATCGAGCGCCGGGCCGGGGTGGAAATCCGGGGGTGAGCCCGCTGCCACTTGCCGCAACTGGCTTGCTCCGTTCAGTTTCCGGGCTTATGCGACGCCAGATCCCAATTAGATGAACGACTGGGGAGCTACCCAGCGGGTGACGGCCGAGGTGGTGCTGGCCGACGGAGCCGTGTTGGAAGGCGATCTGCATCTGGCCACCCGCACCGCCTACCACCCCGAGGCCGAGAGCCCGCTGGAGATGCTCAACCGCCCCGAGCCGTTTTTCGCGCTCACCCTGCAGCAGGGGGAAGTTGCGTTCGTTTCCAAGGCGCAGGTAGCAGTAGTGTCCTGCAAGGATCAGCTCCCATTGGCGGATCCGGCGCGCGCCTCTGCCGCCCGGCTGGTGGCTCTGGAGGTGGCGCTCGCCACCGGAGCGGAGTATCGGGGCCGCTCTACCTTTGAGCTCCCTCCATCGCGATCCCGGGCCCTGGATTACATCAACACGTCCGGCAACTTCTTTACCGTCTGGAGCAACGATCTCACTCGTTACTTCAATAAGACTCTGGTCCGCCTCATTCGTCCTCTCGACTGAGATCGACATTGGCCCGATTAGATAAGCTCATCCAGGTGATGCACGATCAGCGCGCCGAAGCACTCCACCTCGACGTCGGTAAGCCAGCTTCTCTCCTGCAGAACGGCGCGATGCGGCTGGTGACCCGCGAGCCGCTCAGCGACACCCAGATTCAGGCCTTGGTTCGTGAGATCGCATCGCCGGAAACGGCAGCCCAGATGGGATCCGGGCCGGTGTCGTTTGCCTACCGGTCCCCCAGCGGCGAGGTGCAGGTCGAGATGAAAGCGGGGAACGGTGGGACGGCCCTGCTGCGGCCGGTGGTCGCCGCGACCCCGGAGCCGGTCGTCGGGATCCCCCCGGTAGCGGCGCCACCGTCGGCTCGCCAGGTCCAAGACCTGTCTGGTGCCCGGGCCGAGATCGACGTGCTGTTTCGCCTGCTGGTGGATTCCGGGGCGTCCGACCTTCACCTTCGCACCGGCGAGCCCCCGATGCTCCGCCACAATGGTGAGCTGGCCCGGCAGGCGTTTCCGGCACTGAGCGCCGAACGACTCGACCTCATGCTGGTCAGCATCATGACCCCGAAAGAGCTGGGCGAATTTCGGGAGGGGGGGGACACCGACTGGGCCTACGAGATTGCCGGGGTGGCCCGGTTCCGCTGCAATGCCGGCCGCGACCGTTTCGGGCCCATTGCCGTGTTCCGGGTGATCCCCAACAAGATTCGCACCGCTGAGGAGATGGGCCTGAGCCGGGAAGTGCAGAACCTCTGCTATCTCACCAAGGGCCTGGTCGTTGTCACCGGGCCAACCGGCTCGGGTAAGAGCACGACGCTTGCTGGACTCGTCGATCTCATCAATCGTACCCGGACCGACCACATCATCACCATCGAAGACCCCATCGAGTTCGTCCACCCCAGCAAGAAGTGCCTGGTGACCCAGCGCCAGGTGGGACTCCACACCCGCTCGTTCAAGCATGCGCTCCGCGCCGCGCTGCGGGAGGACCCGGACATCATTCTGGTCGGGGAAATGCGCGACCTGGAGACCGTCTCCATTGCCATCGAGACCGCGGAGACCGGCCACCTCGTCTTCGGCACCCTGCACACCACCACCGCTGCGTCGACGATCGACCGGATCATCGATCAGTTTCCGCCCGACCGCCAATCGCAGGTCAGGGTGATGCTGTCAGAGTCCTTGCGGGGCGTGATCGCGCAGATACTCTGCAAGAAGATTGGTGGGGGGCGAGTGGCCGCACGAGAGATCCTGCTTTCCATTCCGGCGGTCTCCAACCTCATCCGAGAAGGAAAGACTTTCCAGATTCCTTCCATCATGCAGACCAACCGGAAGATCGGCATGGTCACGTTGAACGACGCTCTCATGGAGCTGGTCGACGCCAAGCAGGTCGAGCCCAAGGAGGCGTACATGAAGGCGGCCGAGAAGACCGGATTGGCCGCTGCGATGAAGGCCAAGAAGTACGATCTGTCGTTTTTGGGAGAGGTATGATCCAGGCGGGACAGCGGGACAGCGGGGCAGCGGGGCAGGAAGAGCACACCACCGAGGAACCTCTTCCCGCCAGCGACCGTCCCGCCGTCCCCCGGTCCCGCTGTCCCCCGCCCCTCCTCGTCCTCGTCAATCCGCAGGACATCGTGAACATCGCGAGCGCGGTTCGGATCGCGAAGAACTTCGGGATCGAGCGCATCCGCCTGGTTCAGCCGGAGGTCTTCGACCCGTACCGGATCGAAGGCATCGCCCACAACACGGCCGATCTGGTGGCCAGGATCGAGATCCTGGACACGCTGGAGGAGGCCATCGGCGACTGCGTGTTCACCGCGGTGCTGACTGCCCGGGAGCGCGCCGCCAAGCGCCGGGTGCTGCGACCGCGTGAAGCGGCGATGGCGATGATCGAAGAAGGCGTCACCGGTCCCGTCGCCATCGTCGCCGGGCGGGAGGATCGCGGTTTGACCAACGCCGAGCTGGACCTGGGCAGTGCTCTGGTCACCATCCCGACCGATCCCGGCCACCGTTCCCTCAATCTGGCGCAGGCCGTCGCGATCATGGCCTACGAGACCTGGAACGCCCGTGGGGGGGAGAGCGCTCCTATCAAGCCGCCGCGTAACCAGGCAGCCCCCGCAACGTCGGCCCAGCTTGAGGAGCTCTTCACCGATTGGACCGGGGCCCTCTGGGCGATCGACTTCTTCAAGACCCGCCGTTCCGAAAGTGTCATGCGCTCCTTCCGGGAGATGGTCTTCCGCGCCGGGCTCGATGGGCGCGAAGCGTCCCTGCTGCGCGCCATGGGGATCGAAGTCATGCGTTATCTGGAGCGGGCTCCTCGAGGAGAATCCTGATGGGTCGGTCGAGCGCCTATTGGACGTCCAACCGCTACGTGAACGAGGCGGTCGAGCCGGTGCCCACCGCTCCGCTTACCGACTTGCCGGCGACGATCGCGGGGCGTTTTCGGGCCTTGCGCACCGGTCTGCTGGCGATCGACGGTGCCTCCGAACAGGTCCGGTTCATGGGCCCCACCTGGCAGTGGGCCTGGGAGTACGGCATCGGCAACCGAAAACTGTGCTGGTTGCATTTCATGCGCACCGGGCTCGACGTCACCTTTACCTTATCGGAAAGCGAGGAGATCCGTCTTTCTAAGGGTTCCAAGCTGGCCGGCGCGCTGGCGCGCGCGATCCTGGAGGGTCAGCGGAC
>DATMDQ010000012.1:0-19674 GCA_035557715.1 Gemmatimonadales bacterium | reverse complement strand
CCTTTGCCGGCCAGGATCCGCTCGAGAATTCGCGTGCTCCACGCGGTGCCTTCGCGGCACTGGGTGCACTGGGCACATGACTCATGGGCATAGAACCGGGCCAGGCGCCAGATCTGGTAGACCATATCGGTGGTGTCGTCCATCACGATCATCCCGGCGGAGCCAAGCATCGATCCCTTGGCCACCACGCCCTCGTAGTCGAGCAGGCAGTCCTCGGCTTCCGCCGCGTTCATGATCGGCACCGAAGAGCCGCCCGGAATTACCGCCTTGAGCGTTCGGCCGGGGCGCATCCCACCGCACATATCGTAGATGAGCTCCCTCATCGGGGTGCCCATCGTGACCTCATAGTTCCCTGGCCGCTGGATGTGACCGCAGACGGAGATGAGCTTGGTGCCGGTACTCTTGGGGTTGTTGAGCGACAGCCCCTTGTACCACTCGCCGCCGCGGATCATGATGTGCGGCACGGCCGCCAGGGTCTCCACGTTATTGATCGTGGTCGGCATGCCGAACACGCCTGCCTGTGCCGGATAGGGCGGCTTGATCCGTGGGTTCCCCCGCTTCCCCTCGATCGAGTTCAACATCGCGGTCTCTTCCCCGCAGATGTAGGCGCCGGCCCCCCGGTGCAGGATCACTTCGATCCGCTTGCCACTGCCGAGGACATTGTTGCCCAGCGCGCCCCTGGCGGTGGCCTCCTCGACTGCCTTCTCCATGATCTTGTAAGGGTCGGTGAACTCGCCGCGGATGTAGATGTAGCAGCGCTCAGCTCCGATGGCGTAAGCCGCGATAGCGCAGCCTTCCAGCAGCTGATGCGGGGTCCACCGCATGATCTCGCGGTCCTTGAACGTGCCCGGCTCGGACTCGTCGGCATTGCAGACCAGATAGTGAGGACGGCCATCGGCCTTGGGCATCAGAGACCACTTGAGCCCGGTGGGAAACCCTGCCCCGCCCCGGCCTCGAAGCCCCGAGGTCTTGACCTCCTCCACCACCGCTTCGGGCGCCATGCGAAGCACCTTCTTCAGCCCCTCATACCCGCCACGCTTGACCCACCCGTCGTAGGTGCGCGCCTCGGGATCCCCGAAATGCTTGGAGAGGACCGGGTTCTCCTTTGGATGGCTGGGGTGCGGGTAGCCCATTACTTGTACCTCTGCAGGATGCCGGGAACCTTCTCGGGCGTCACGCTCTCGATGAAGTCGTCGTCGATCAGGATCGGAGTGGCGAATCCGCAGGCACCGAGACACTCGACTTCGATGACCGTGAATCTGCCATCAGGGCTGGTGGCCCCGAGCTCGCCGCAGCCCGTCTCCCGGACCAGGGCCTTCAGCACGTCTTCCGCCCCACAGATGTTGCAGGGCGAAGTGGTGCAGACCTGGATAAAGTGCCGTCCGACCGGATGGGTGTGATACATGGTGTAGAACGTGACCACGCCCTTCACGTAGGCCGGGGTGAGATCCAGTACCTCGGCCACCTCACCGATGGCGGGCTCCGAAATCCAGCCCCGCGCTTCCTGGACCATCCAGAGGGCGGGCAGCAGGCAGGCCTGCTTGGTGGGATACTTGGTGAAGAGCTGCTCCAGACGAGCCATTGTCTCGCCCCGGAAGACCCGCTCGTACGGCTCGGTCTCGGTGTCATGGCCTCCGTGCGCCGAACCATGACCCTGTCCCCCTGCCCCGCTTCCCCGCTGCCCCGCTGTCGTGCTCATCGGTCGACTTCTCCCATGACGATATCCACGCTGGCGTTGATGGCGATTACGTCGGACAGGAGCGAGCCCTCGCACATGGTGGGCAGGCTCGCGAGGTTGATGAACGACGGGGGACGGATCCTCCAGCGTACCGGCTTGCTGGTGCCATCGGAGACCATGTAGTAGCCCAGCTCGCCCTTGGGATTCTCGATTCCCATGTATACCTCGCCCGCGGGCGGCTTCACCCCTTCCATCACCTGCTTGAAATGGAAAATCATCGCCTCCATGTCACTCATCGCCCGCGACTTGGGAGGGAGCACCACGCGAGGGTCAGAAACGTTGATGGGAGCGCCCTGAAGCCGGCTCAGACGGTCGAGGGCCTGTTCCAGGATGCGGTTGGACTGGGTCATCTCCTCCAGCCGGACCCGATAGCGGTCGTAGATGTCGCCGTACTCCCCGACCGGGACATCGAAATCGTAGGTCTCATAGTCCAGGTAGGGACGGTCCTTGCGGACGTCGTAGTCCACGCCGCTGGCCCGAAGCATGGGGCCCGACAACGAGTAGTTAATGGCTTCCTCGGCCGAGAGCGCGCCGACACCCTGGGTTCGCCCGATCCAGATCGCGTTGCGGGTGAACATGGTGTCCACTTCCTGCAGCGTCTTCGGGAATGTGTTGGTGAAGTCGCGGAGGCCGGCTTCCCAGCCGTCCGGGATATCGGCCATCAATCCACCGACCCGGGTCAGGCTGGTGGTGAGCCGGGCTCCGGTCCAGGCCTCCTGCAGGTTGTAAATCCGCTCCCGCTCCTGAAACGACCAGAGGAACGGCGTAAAAGCACCGAGGTCGATCCCGGTGGTGCCGAGCCAGACCAGATGCGAGATGATGCGGCTCATCTCGCAGGCGATCACCCGGAGCACCTTGCAGCGCTCGGTAAGCTCCAGGCTCATCATCGCCTCGACCGCCAGGGCCAGGCCGACGTTGTTCGCCATGGGCGACAGGTAGTCGGTGCGGTCGGTAAGGGGAATGATCTGATTGTAGTGCCGATACTCGCCCAGCTTCTCGAATCCGGAATGCAGGTAGCCGATGTGGGGGATACATCGCTTGACGGTCTCCCCCTCGAGCTCCAGCACCAGCCGGAGCACGCCATGGGTGGCAGGGTGCTGCGGCCCGATGTTGACCAGCATGCGCTCGGCGCCGAGGTCCTCGCGGTAGTGCGGCTCGTCGCCGGCGACACCGAGTGGAACCCGCGTTGGGAAGCCGGCTGCGTCCAGACCCGGGGTGGCCAGCGCCATCTCTACGGTGCGAAGTGTCATTTCAGAAACCCTCGCTCGCCTCGCGCCAGCCGCTCCTGCATGTCCTTGGGCAGCTCACCATAGGCATCGGCCAGGGACAATTCCTCGAGGGAATAGTGCGCCTCGGGATTGGCCGCCAGCGCCTGCCGAGTCTGTTCCGCCCGGCTGAAGTGCCCCCGGAGCGGAAAATCCTTCCGCAGCGGGAACCCCTCGGCGTACGTCTCCCACATGAGGATGCGGCGCAGGTCGGGGTGGCCGACGAAGGTCACGCCGAACATGTCGAATACTTCGCGCTCCAGCCAGTCCGCGCCGCGCCAGAGGTCATACACCGAGCGGACCTCCAGGGGGACGCGCTTATCCAGAGCCACCTTGATCCGGAGATCGGCCTTGCGGCCAAGCGAGCGCAGCTGATAGACCACCTCGAGCGGACGCTCGGGATCGCGATACTCCACCGCTGTCACGTCGGTGAGGTAGTTGTACTCCTGCCCCGGCGTGTCCCTGAGCCAGGCGAGGACGTCGTGTGACCGATCCCGGCTCACATAGGCAATGGTCTGGCCGGAGGAGACCTGATGACGCTCGACGGCGGCGCCGAACTCGGAGCGGAGCGCGGGGACTGAGGGGGAAAGCGACTTCATAGGGAGAACGGTAGGTCCCTCGCCAGGCTCGGGACGAGATCTGCAGACCAGAACGTCATGCGGATCTCGTTTGCTGAACCGAGTTTCCGAAGGGCTCGCTCAGCTCGTCCACCCGCTCCGGCCGCAGAAAGAGCCCGGATGGGCCGACGAGCTTCTCATCGCGCAGGCTATCGTCCGCAATAGTCTCCCCCTTGATCTTCTTCTGCAGCAGGAGAATCCCGTACATCAGCCCCTCCGGCCGCGGGGGGCAGCCCGGCACGTAGACGTCCACCGGGATGATCGTATCGATGCCCTGTACCATCGAATAGTTATCGAAGATGCCACCGCTCGAGGCGCAGGCCCCCATCGAGATCGACCACTTGGGCTGAGGCATCTGATCCCAGATTCGGCGGATCACCGGGGCGAGCTTGAACGGCAACCGCCCGGCACAGATCAGGACGTCCGCCTGGCGAGGAGAAAAGCTCATGCGTTCCATACCGAACCGCGCGAGGTCGAACCGGCTCGCCGCGGTGGCCATGAACTCGATGGCACAGCAGGCGGTGCCAAACGGCATCGGCCAGAGCGAGTTGGCGCGGGCCCAGTTGGTGAGGAAATCGAGCCGAGTGGTCACAAAGTTGGGCGACACGGCCGAAACCTGGGTGACCTCGTCGTCCCGGCTCGAGGCCGGAGGGGTGGTCAATCCCATTGCAATGCTCCACGCTTCCAGATGTAGATGTACCCCACCGCAAGGATGAGGATGAAGACGAACATGTCGATGATCAGAACTCCCGGCATAGCTGTGAGCTGGTTGAAGGCCACCGCCCAGGGAATCATGAACACGGTCTCGATGTCGAACACGATGAACAGCATGGCCACCAGGTAAAACTTGACCGAGAACCGCTCCCGGGCATCGCCCAGCACCGGCATGCCCGACTCATAAGGTGCGATCTTGGTGGCGGTCCGGCGGTAGGTAGACAAGACGTGGGACAGGCCCAGCATCAGTATCGCATTGGCGATAACGAACGCAATCAGCAGCAGGAGCGGGATATACGGCTGAAGCATGAGCGTCAACATCTCGCTTTAGTGAATTTTTTCACTTAACTCCCCGAAGCTAACCCGATTCTGGACCTGATTCAACAGGCGGGGCAGCGGGTAGGCGGGGAAGCGGGGAAGGAGGTAAGTGGGCAGACAAAGGAGAACCGCCACCAAGGTCAAGAGAAAGCGGGCTGAAACCGGAAACCGCCTCCGCTATATTCCGCCCCTATTGAAGGGTAAGCGGCTTCCCCGCTTCCCTGCTTCCCCGCTTACCGCCGAGATCATGTCCATCAAGTCCGACCGCTGGATCCGCCGCATGGCCCGTGAGCACAGCATGATCGAACCGTTCGTGGACGGGCAGGTGCGCGAGGGTGCCATCTCCTACGGGGTATCCTCCTACGGGTATGACATGCGAGTGGCTCCGGAGTTCCGGATCTTCACCAACGTTCTCTCGGTGATCGTCGATCCGAAGCATTTCGACGCCCGCAGCTTCGTCGAGTTCGACGGCGACGTCTGCATCGTGCCGCCCAACAGCTTTGCCCTGGCCCGATCGGTGGAGTACTTCCGGATTCCCCGCAATGTCCTCACCATTTGCGTGGGCAAGTCCACTTACGCCCGCTGCGGCATCATCACCAACGTCACCCCCTTCGAGCCGGAGTGGGAAGGCCATGTGACGCTGGAGATCAGCAACACCACACCGCTGCCGGCCAAGATCTACGCCAATGAGGGCATTTGCCAGGTCCTCTTCTTCGAGGCCGACGATGACGACGTCTGCCAGGTCAGCTATGGCGACAAGAAGGGTAAATATCAGAAGCAGACCGGGGTGACCCTCCCGAAGCTCTAGAGAATGAAGGACTCCATGCGTTACGCAGTGTTGGTGGCTCTCCTGGTGGCCTCGCCGCTCACCGCCCAGGAATCCTCGGGTCCCAAGCCGGTGCAGCCTGCTCGGCCGCTGGCCCTGCCCACGCTGCGGCCACCGGTGGCGGACACCGGGATCTTCAGTGCTCCCCCGCTCCCTCCTCCCAACGAGATCCGGCGGGCCGATGGCGCCCCGGGCCGGGACTACTGGCAGCAGCGCGCCGATTACGCCATCCGGGCCACACTCGATACCGCCAGCCGGCGGCTCACCGGGACCACGACGATCCGCTACGCCAACAACTCCCCCGATACCCTCCGTTTCGTGTGGCTGCAGCTGGACCAGAATCTGTTCCGCCCCGGCAGCACCGGCTCCCGGTTGTTTGCCTCGGAGAGTCGCTTCGGCGGCGCGGGCTTCAAGGGAGGATTCGAAATCGACCGCGTGGTCCAGTGTGGGGTGCCGCCAGCGCGGCCACCTGCCAGACGCCGGGCCCCGGCACGGCGTGCAGCGCCCGACACGACGACCGCCGGCTTCGGTTGCTCGACGGCCACGCCTGCGTCGCCACTGCGGAGCCGGGTGGACGACACCATGATGTACCTGGATCTGGTGCGCCCCGTTCCTCCCGGCGGGGTAACGGTACTGGACCTGGCTTATGCCTTCAACGTTCCCGAGCATGGCGCCGACCGGATGGGCCGGGACGGAAGCCTGTATGAGATCGCGCAGTGGTATCCGCGCATGGCGGTCTACGACGACGTGCACGGCTGGAACACCGACCAGTACCTCGGCCAAGGCGAGTTCTACCTGGAGTACGGCGACATCGACTACGAGGTCACGCTGCCCGCCGGCTACCTGGTGGCTGGGACCGGCGTGCTCCAGAACCCTGCCGAGGTGCTCACGACCACCCAGCGGGAACGACTGGCCCGGGCCGTCAAATCCGACACCACAATCCGGATCGTGACCGAGCCCGAGCTGCGTTCGGGGGCGGCGCGGCCCAGCCGGCAGGGATCTCTCACCTGGCGCTTCCGGGCGACGAACGTTCGTGACGCGGCCTGGGCCGGGTCGCCGGAGTATCTCTGGGATGCCGCCGGGTGGGAGGGAGTTCTGGCCCAGGCATACTACCGTCCCTCCGCCATCGAGACTTGGAAGGACGCAGCGAGAATGAGCCGCTTCTCGATCCAGGAATACAGCACTCGCTGGTTCCGCTACCCGTATCCCCAGATCTCCGCGGTAGAAGGCCCCGTCTCTGGAATGGAATATCCCATGCTCGCCATGGAGGCCCGGGGCAAGGACGCATCGGACCTGTTCGAGGTGGTGACCCACGAGATCGGGCACAACTGGTTCCCGATGATCGTGGGATCCGACGAGCGCCGGTATGCCTGGATGGATGAGGGCTTCAACACCTTCATCAATACCTTCGCCCAGGAGAGCTTCTGGAAACGGGACGACTCCGAGGCACGGCAGCAGGAGCGGGAGCTCGTGATCAAGATAGATCAGACCGCTACCGCGCAGCCGATCATGGCTCCGGCTAACCAGTACAAGTCCAGAGATAACCTCCTCAGCCTCGCCTACATAAAGCCGTCGATCATGCTCCTGGCGCTCCGAAGCAAGGTGCTCGCTCCCGCGGTTTTCGACAGCGCCTTTCGCGAGTACACCCGCCGGTGGTCGTTCAAGCATCCCCAGCCAGCCGACTTCTTCCGCACGGTGGAGGCGGTGTCAGGCCGGGATCTCAGCTGGTTCTGGCGTGGGTTCTTCTACACCACGGCGGCGCTGGACCAGACGGTCGAGTCGGTCAAGCAGGCCGACGGCTCGACCCAGGTCACCGTGGCCAACCTGGGAGATGCCGTCATGCCGGTCGAGCTCGAGCTGGGCTTCGAGGATGGCACAACCGAGCTGGTGAATCTTCCGGTAGAGATCTGGTACACCGGAGACCGGTACGTCTATGAAGATCGCTCCGGCAGGCCGATCGCCAAGGCTCGGGTAAACCCGGACGCGACTCTGCCCGACGCGATCCCCAGCAACGATGTGTGGGAACGACCTGATTCAGCTGGCAGAAGAACTTCAGCCGCCGATGAACGCAGATGAGCAAGGATACTCTTTTCCCTCCATCTGGAACTCCTTGATGCGACTCGTTGCCGGCCTTGTGCTCCTGGTGTCCGCTTCCCCGCTTGTCGCCCAGCAGCCCGCCGGCCAAGGCCCCGAAGACAGCACCAGGTCCCTGGGCGACGTGTCTCCATTCCGCCGTCTCGAGCTGCCTACCCCGAACACGATCCGGACCGGTAGCGGCGCTCCTGGACCCGACTACTGGCAACAGCGGGCCGATTACGTCATTCGGGCGTCCCTCGACACCGTCGCGCAAACGGTGACCGGCGAAGAGCGCATCACGTACACCAACAACTCGCCCGACACGCTTCGCTATTTGTGGATTCAACTGGACCAGAACCTCTTCAACAGCGCCAGCCGCGGCGCTCGGTTGTTCGATCAGGATTCGCGGTTCGGCACCCGCGGTGCAGAGGGCGGAGTGACGCTGACCAAGGTCGCACAGCCCGCCGTGGCGGCGGCCAACGGGCGCCGAGGAGCGCCCGCCGCCAGACTCACGTACCTGATCAACGGCACCATGATGAAGGTCGATCTGTTGCGCCCTCTTCCCCCACGCGGCCGGCAGGTGCTGGACATCGCCTGGTCGTTTCCCTTCGGGCCCAACAGCAATCGGATGGGGATCGAACTGATCGATGGGAGCTACGTGTACGAGGTGGCGCAGTGGTATCCGCGTCTGGCCGTGTACGATGACGTGCGGGGGTGGAACACCGAGCAGTACCTGGGCCAGGGTGAGTTCTACCTGGAGTACGGCAGTTTCGACGTGAGCCTCACCGTACCGGCCAACCTGCTGGTGGCGTCAACCGGCACACTGCAGAACCCCACTCAGGTACTCACCGGTACCCAACGCGCGCGGCTGGCCCGGGCTCGCGTCAGCGATTCTACCGTCGTCATCCGTGGCATCGACGAAATCGGCGCCGCCGACTCTCGTCCGCCCTCCGCCTCGGGCACTCACACCTGGCGTTTCACCGCGGAGAACGTCCGCGACTTCGCTTGGGCGGCGGCGCGTCACTTCGTGTGGGATGCGGCCCGGGCGAACGGCGGTAGGACCTTGGCAATGAGCTTCTATCCGCCATCGGCCGCACCGGTCTGGAACCAGTCGACCCAGTACGTCCGCTTCGCGGTAGACAACTACTCCTCCTGGTATCGGTATCCCTACCCGGTCGCGATCAATGTGAACGGCATCGAGGGCGGGATGGAGTATCCGATGATCGTGTTCTGTCACAATCGCACCGACCCGGCGGCGCTCTTCAGCGTCACCGACCACGAGATCGGGCACACCTGGTTCCCCATGATCGTGGGGAACAACGAGCGGCTCTACCCCTGGATGGATGAAGGCTTCAACACCTTCATGAACCGGTACAACTGGGATAAGAAGTATCCCGGCGCCTACAACCGCCGCGGCGACCCCGGCCTCTACATCCCCTTTGCGCTCTCCGGCAAAGAGGAGTCGATCATGACCCCAGCCGACCGAATAGGAGGCAGCCTCAGCACGACGGCCTACACCAAGCCTGGCCTCGGGCTGATCCTGCTCAGGGATCACATCATTGGACCCGAGCGGTTCGATGCGGCCTTCAAGCAGTACATCACCCGGTGGGCGTACAAGCACCCCACCCCGGCCGACTTCTTTCGCAGCTTCGAGGACGGCGTCGGCGAGGACCTGAGCTGGTTCTGGCGCTCCTGGTTCTACACCACGGAGACGCTGGACCAGGTGGTCGACTCGGTGGCGTCGGACTCCGGCAGCATCGCGTCCCGGATCTACCTGCGGAATGCCGGCGCCATGCCGATGCCGGTGGAGCTCGAGCTGGTGATGGACGATGGCACCACGAAGCAGCTGAGCTTACCGGTAGAGGTGTGGTACGGTGGGAACCGCTACAGCGTGCTGATCCCGGAGGCACAGAAGGTCGTCCGGGTGACGATCGACCCGAAGAAGCTGTACCCGGATGTGCGGCGGGGGAACAACGTGTGGGTGGAACGGGGGAAGGAGGGAACGAGGGTAGACACAGGAAGCACGAGCCCCGGCCGCTAGACGTCACCCGCTCCTGCGTCCTCGTTCCCTCGTTCCCTCGCCCCCTCGTTCCCTGTTTCCTACTCGGTCGACAACTGCCACAGCCCACTCACCATGTCGATGGCGTAGAGGAACCCGTTGGCGAGCTGCACCCCCCAGGTGAAGGTGTTCCCCGCCCCGCCCGGCCTCACCTGATCCAGCATCCGTCCGGCAAGATTGCCGGTCAGCGTCCCGGACACGTCGATCGCCACCACCCCGCCGTTGTAATAGGCGGCATAGAGGATCTGCCCCTCCTCATCCATCCAGAAATTGTGGGTGCCGGCTCCGTTCAGGTGGAAGAAGGCCACCTCGACGGGCTGGGCAAGGTCGGACACGTCCACCACGTGGATGTCCCCGCTGGAGTTGGAGCCGATGGTCGCGGCCCCTTCCTGACCGATGAACAGATAGCGCCGCTCGCTGGTCACGGGGTTGTGAAACCACCAGCCGTTGTGCATCGAAGGCCCGCAGCATACACCGTTCGTCGCGGTTATCAGCCGGCTGATCTCGACCGGCGCGGAGGGCGAGCCGCCACGGATACCGTTACCCACATCGTAGATGACGAGGCCGGGATTATTCCAGACAAAGGCGAAGGCGATACCGTCGCGAACGAAGGTGTCATGGATGCCGTAGTTACGCTCCGGGAATCGCTCCGTGGCAACGAGGGTTGGTGCTTCGGGGTCGGTCACATCGTAGATCAGCAGGGCCGGATCAGTCGCCGCCTCCTCCGGGAAACCGGGATTGCGTGCCGCGAACGCGTATAGCCGGTCATTGATTCTGGAGAGGGTAACAGTATGGACCCCTACCTCGCCTACCAGGGCCGAACTCAGGAATGAAGGTGCGGCGGGGTTGCTCAGGCTGTACAGATAGATTCCTCCGTCGATTCCCGCCTCTCCGCTGAGGACCAGCAGCTGGCCATCGTCACTGACCTGGACATCACTCACGGTCCCGATGTCCGGGACGGCGACTGATCCGACCAGCGTCGGCGCCCCTCCCGCACCGAGGGACCACACCTTGAGGGTGTTGCCCCCCTCCTCCCGGAAGCCCCAGGTACCGGTGTAGGCGTAGTTCCCATGTACCCAGAGATCAGAGCTGAACCGCTCGTCGACATTGTTGCCCCCGCCCAGAACACTCAGTCCGGTACCAGCGGCGATCGCGGTGGCAGTGAAGACGACCGAGGAAAGCCCGGTAGTCTGGGCCTGCACGGTCTGCTCGCCCAGCGTAGCGCCGAGAGTAAACACAGCCTGCGCAATCCCAGAGGAGTTGGTGGACGAGGTGGGCGTCACCGATCCGCCGCCACTCACCACCGACCAGCTCATAGCGACATCGGCGACCGGGTTGCCCTCCGCATCAGTTGCTAGAACGCTTAAGGGAATCGGGAGCACACCGCCGGCTTCGCCGACCTGCCCGTTGCCATTGGCGGAGGCAATCTGGGTGGCAAGCTGGAGCCGGAGTGGGTCAGAAGATTCGCAGGCGGCACTGCCCATCAGCAGGATCGCCAGTACTGTGGTTCTAGTTTGCATGAGGCTCATGATGCCCTGTCTCCGTCAACCCTGCCGTGTCCTGCGCCACCCCGTAGCGACCCATTCGGTGCAGTGGCATGCCAGCATTGAATCGTACGCCAATGCCGAGCGACCAGAATGAGCTCCGGCCATAAAACGAGCGTACATCGAAAAGCCCGCCTCCGACATCCGCCATCCGCCCATACGAAACCTCGACAAAGGGAAGTGCGGCCAGCCAGGGGGCGGGCCGATCCAGGCGAAATCCGTAGCCCAGGGTATGGATGGTCCACCGGGTTGTCCCCAGAATCGAGTTCTCTAAGTGTGGCCGGACCGAGCGGAAGGGGTCGAGGGTGCGCCCCTCTTCTGGCCGCTCGGTTCGCTCGAATCGGTAATGGAGACGGCTATGCCCCGCGGTCCATGCACCCTCCGCCAGGAAACTCCGAAAGACGAAGAACCCCTCGGCCTCCGAGGTCCGGGCCCACTCGACCAGGCCATAGACCGGATATGTACCGACCGCTCCGTCCCAGCGCCCCGAAACGCTCCACTTGTGCTGGTCGGTTCCTGCGCCGGGCCGATGCTCGGGAGAGTGGACGTGCGCGTATGAGCTCTGAAGCTCGAGCTCTCTCATCGGCAAAAAGGTGAGCCGCCCCGACCAGGAATCGCCGAATCGGCTGACGTTGGGCCATTGGCCGGGACGCTCGGGCTCGTCGCCGTTGAACAGGCCGGCCTCAAGCACAACAGGCCCGCCTGCAATGCCAGCGATCACTACCGCCCGCTCCAGGATCTGTGCCAGGTGGTGATTGACCGGGTAGCGCACCACCGGCCGCACCATGGGGTCATCGGTGCCGAACGGCGCGAAGCCCTTCCCGGCGGTGAGAGAGAGCCGTGTTGCGCCATCGCCTCCGCCGAGCAGGTCGTCGGCGGAGAGGATCAGCTCGTGCACATACGTGTGCGGATGACGCCGATCGATGAACCCCTCGCCCCACGCGCCGAGCGTGAGCTCGCCATCCGGAATGGTGAGGCCTTCGAGATTGATCGTGGTCAGAAAGCGGAGCCGGTTGGAGAGAACACCGGCGTGCACCATGAACGCCGGCTGTACCAACCGTACCTCTGCCAGTGATCCCCCATGCGGCACCGGATCGGCGGAGGTGTAGAGCAGGACTCCGTTGGCTCCGAACCGGATCCACGGCGACGATTGCGCGCTGGCTAATGATGGGAGGGTCAGAGCGACAGTCATTGCGAGGGGGCGCAGCCCCCGAAGCAATCCCCCAGACAACTCAGTCGCCCTTGGCTACCGCTCCGCGCCCCTCGGAGAGGCTGGCCTTGAGGAAGTCCCGGTTCATCCGGGTGATGGTATCGATACTGATTTCCTTGGGGCACGCCTCCTGGCACTCACCGTACAGCGTGCAGCCGCCGAAGTGCTCGATGTCCATCTGCGCCACCATGCGCAGCGCGCGCCGGTAGCGTTCCGGCTGGCCCTGGGGCAGGAGACCCAGGTGGCTGAGTTTGGACGCGGTGAAGAGTGACGCCGATCCGTTGGGACAGGCCGCCACACAGGCCCCGCAGCCGATGCACTGGGCCGCGTCCATGGCGGTGTCCACCGTGTCTTTCGGGATGAGTATGGTGTTGGCGTCCTGCGCGCCGCCGGTGGCCGCACTGATGTAGCCGCCGGCCTGGATGATGCGGTCCAGCGCCCCGCGATCGACCACCAGGTCCTTGATGACCGGGAAGGCCCGGGCACGCCAGGGCTCGACGTAGATGGTGTCGCCGTCCTTGAAGCTTCGCATATGCAGCTGACAGGCGGCGGTGCCCCGCCTCGGGCCGTGGGCCACCCCGTTGATCATCAGGCTGCAGGCCCCGCAGATCCCCTCCCGGCAGTCGTGGTCGAACGCGATGGGGACCTCGCCGCGCTGCATCAGCTGCTCATTGATCACGTCGAGCATCTCGAGGAACGATATGTCGGGGCTGATGTCGCGAGCCTCGTACTCGACCAGCCGGCCTTTAGCGCCCGGGCCCGGTTGGCGCCAGATGCGGAGTTTGAGGTTCAAGAATTACTCCCCTCGGAAGTCGCGAGTTTTCGAGTCGCGACTCACCTATAACTCCGCTGCGCCAGTTGCACGTGGTCGAAGCCCAGTGGCTCCCGGTGCAACCGCTCGGGTGTATTGGGTTCCCGATACTCCCAGGCGGCCACGTAGGCAAAGAGCTCGTCGTTGCGCAGCGCCTCGCCATCCTCAGTCTGATACTCGACCCGGAAATGTCCGCCGCACGATTCTTCCCGGTGGAGCGCGTCCAGGCACATCAGCTCCCCCAACTCCAGGAAGTCCGCCACCCGGCCGGCCTTCTCCAGCGCCTGATTCAGCTCGGCGTCGCTGCCCGGGACGTTGACGTTGCGCCAAAACTCCGCCCGGAGCTCGGGGATCAGCTTGAGCGCCTTCCGCAGACCGATCTCGTGCCGGGCCATGCCACAATAGTCCCACATGATCTTGCCCAGCTCCCGGTGGAACGAGTCCACCGTGCGCTTGCCGTTGATTGCCAGCAGCCTCCGGGTGTTGTCCGCCACTTCCTGTTCGACTCGACGGACCTCTGGATGATCGAGGTCGATCGCGGGTGGCTTTGCCGACGCGAGGTAGTCCCCAATCGTGGCCGGCAAGACGAAGTACCCATCGGCCAGCCCCTGCATCAGGGCACTGGCGCCGAGCCGGTTGGCCCCGTGATCGGAGAAGTTGGCCTCGCCGATCACGTGTAGTCCGGGGATGGTGCTCATCAGGTTGTAGTCCACCCAGAGCCCGCCCATGGTGTAGTGCACGGCGGGGTAGATCCGCATCGGTGCCCCGAACGGGTTCTCGTCGGTGATGCGCTGATACATCTCGAAGAGATTGCCGTACCGGTCGCGGATCGTCTGCTCGCCCAGCCGCTTGATGGCGTCGGCGAAGTCCAGATACACGCCCAGCCCGCCCTCGCCCACGCCGAGACCCTGGTCGCAGGCTTCCTTCGCGGCGCGCGAGGCGATGTCCCGCGGCGCGAGATTCCCGAAGCTGGGATACTTCCGCTCGAGGTAGTAGTCCCGCTCACTCTCGGGGATCTGGTCCGGACGCCGCTTGTCACCCTGCTGCTTCGGAACCCAGACCCGGCCATCGTTCCGCAGTGACTCGCTCATCAGAGTGAGCTTCGACTGATACTCGCCGCTGACCGGAATGCAGGTGGGATGAATCTGGGTAAAACAGGGATTGGCAAACGCAGCGCCGCGCTTGTGCGCCCGCCAGATGGCGGTGGCGTTGGAGCCCTTCGCGTTGGTCGAGAGGTAGAAAACGTTGGAGTATCCACCGGTGCCGAGCACCACGGCGTCGCCCAGGTGGGAGGAGATCTGGCCGGTGACCATGTCGCGGACGACGATGCCCCGAGCCCGCCCGTCGACGACGATGAGGTCCAGCATCTCGGTACGCGGATATACCCTCACCCCGCCGCGGGCAACTTCCTTCTCCATCTGCTGGTAGGCTCCGAGCAGCAGCTGCTGGCCGGTCTGGCCCCGGGCATAGAAGGTGCGCGACACCTGGGCCCCGCCGAAGGAGCGGTTGTCCAGCAGGCCCCCGTACTCCCGGGCGAACGGCACTCCTTGCGCCACACACTGGTCGATGATCTCGACACTGATCTGGGCGAGGCGGTACACGTTTGCCTCGCGCGACCGGAAGTCGCCACCCTTGACCGTGTCGTAGAACAGGCGGTAGATGCTGTCGCCATCGTTCCGGTAGTTCTTGGCCGCGTTGATGCCACCCTGCGCCGCAATGCTGTGCGCCCGCCGGGGCGAGTCGTGAAAGCAAAAGCACTTCACGTTATAGCCCAGCTCGCTCATGGTGGCGGCGGCCGATGCGCCTGCCAGTCCGCTGCCCACCATCAGGACGGTGTATTTCCGTTTGTTGGCTGGATTCACCAGCTTCATCTCGAAGCGGTGCTGATCCCACTTCTTCTCGATGGGGCCGGAGGGCACCCGGGGATCCAACACGATCATCGCACCACTCCCACGTACACCGCGATCGGAATCAGCGAAAAGCCCAGCCAGATGAGCACCCCCAGCACCAGGGCCGCGCTGCGCCGCAGCGGATGGGGTGACGGTGGGCTCATTCCCAGACTGCGGCCGCTGCTCCAGATCCCGTGATAGAGGTGAAGGCCGACGAAGGCCATGGCGACGAGATAGAGCAGCACGACAAAGATGTTCCGGAAACCGGTCGCCACGTTGTGGTAGGGATCGCCTTCGACAAACCCCGGATGCGCGGTGCCCACGGTGAAGTGCAGGATGTGATACGTCAGAAAGAGCAGAATCAGTGCGCCACCCCAGCGGAGGGTTCGGGCGGCAACGGTGGAGACCTGCGGCTCATAGCCAGCAGCGTACCCGACCGGGCGGGCCTCATGCTTCCGGGCGGCCAGCTGGATCGCAGCGACGACGTGCAGCAGCAGCGCGGCGATCAGCACCAGGCGCGCAGCCCATAGCGCGCCGCCCGTGCCATGCAGGAACGCGCTATAGGCGTTGATCTTTCCCGGGCCCTGGAACACCAGCAGGTTGGCGAGCATGTGGGTGAGGAGATACGCCACCCAGATCAGGCCGGTGACCGCCATGACCGCCTTCTTGCCGGCGGACGAGGCCCAGAGGAGCTGGAGCCGATTCATGCTGTTTCCGGTTATGCGTCCACGACGCCTTGCGTCGCACGCACCGCCTCGGCCGACTGGTGTAGCTCCTCCCGCTCGGCAGAAGTGAGGGTTACCTCGATGATCCGCTCGAGTCCTTTCCGTCCGACCTTGCAGGGGACGCCGCAGAACACGTCCTTCAGGCCGAACTCTCCCTGAAGCCAGGCCGAGCACGGCAGAATACGCTTCTTGTCCAGCGCGATAGCCTCGACCATCTGCACCGCGGCCGCGCTGGGAGCGTAGTAGGCAGAGCCGGTCTTGAGGAACGCGACGATCTCGGCGCCGCCGTTCCGGGTGCGGGTGACGATCTCGTCCAGCTTGGCCTTGTCGATGAGCTGGGTGACCGGAATACCGGAAACGGTGGTGTAGGAGATCAGCGGAACCATCGTGTCGCCGTGGCCGCCCAGCACCATGGCCTGGATGTCCTCCACCGACACGTCCATGGCGTCGGCGAGAAACGTCCGATAGCGGGCGGTGTCGAGCACCCCGGCCATGCCCAGCACCCGTTCGCGGGGAAAGCGGCTGGCCTTCATCGCGACGTAGCACATCACATCGAGCGGGTTGGAGACGACCACGATGATGGATTTCGGAGCGACCCGAGCGATCTGCTCCGCTACCGAGCGCACGATCCCGGCGTTGGTCTTCACCAGGTCGTCCCGGCTCATGCCCGGCTTTCGCGCGATGCCGGCCGTCACCACGAACACCTCCGCGCCCGCGGCCTCGTCGTAACTGTTGCTGCCGATGATCCGAGTGTCGAAGCCCTCGATAGGTCCTGACTGCCACTGGTCGAGACCCTTGCCTTGCGGCACGCCGTCTACGACGTCCACCATTACCACGGTTCGGGCCAGGTTCTTCTCGGCCAAACGCTGTGCCGCCGTGGCCCCGACGTTCCCCGCCCCGACCACTGCCACTTTAGCCAGCATGCAAGTGCACTCGACGATTCAGGTTTGAATTGAGGTGTATCGGCTCAAGCCGCCGCAATATAGTCGGGAGCCGGGAGTCAGGTGTCAGGCGTCGATAAGGGGAACTCGGGAGATGCAAGGGGACCGTTTTCAGACTCCAGACTCCTGACTCCCGACTCCTGACCCGTCTGCCGGAGGGCCTCGTACAGCACGATGCTCACCGCGTTTGCCAGGTTCAGACTCCGCACTGGACCAGTCATGGGAATGGTAAAGCACTGGTCGGGGTGCTTCTCGAGAATCCGCAGCGGCATTCCCTCGGTTTCACTCCCGAACACCAGGCAGCTATTCGGGCGATATGGCGCGTTGATATAACTCTGCGTCGCCTTGGCCGAGAAGTAGAGACAGCGGCTGCGGTTCATGGCGTCGCGGAACGCAAACCAGTCCGGATGAACCCACAGGTCCAGACGATCCCAATAGTCCAGCCCCGCCCGCCGCACTTCGGCATCCGAGATGGAAAAGCCGAGGGGCTCAATGAGATGGAGAGGGGTATCCGTCGCGACACACAGGCGGGCGATGTTACCGGTGTTGGGAGGAATCTGGGGCTGGATCAGGGCGACGTTGAGCGCCATCACCCGCCCCGGGTATGCATCTCTCGCCGCGGATCGGCCCGGAGCGACTCCAGCTGGTGCAGGACCCCACGCCCGGGGGCGGCAGCCCGCACCTCCGCACCGCGATCGTCCCGGGCGCTCCAGGTAGCCGCGATCCGGGCCGCGATCTCCTCATCGCTGTACCCGAGGCGGAGTATCTCCCGCAGATCGAGCCCGGTCTCGCCGTAAAGGCAGAGGAGCCAGGTCCCGTCAGCGGTGAGGCGGCCGCGATCGCAGGTGCGACAGAAAGGCGCCGTGGTCGAGGCAATCACACCTACCGTAGTTGCGTCGGACAGGGCGAATCGCTCGGCCGGGGCCCAATCAGTGTGCCCGACCGGCTCGATCGAACCGTAGCGCTGCACCAGCCGCTCGAGAATCTCTCGCCGGCTCACCACCTGATCCATCGACCACCCGGTTGCGCCACCCACGTCCATGTATTCGATGAAGCGGACCTCGACCCCGGTGGCCCGGCCGTACTCGACCAGATCGATCAGCTCATCGTCGTTATATCCCCGGATTACGACTGAGTTGAGCTTGACGCCGAGTCCGGCGGCGCGGGCGGCAGTGATTCCTTCTAGAATGTCCGCATGCCGCGCACTGCGGGCGAACGCCAGCATCCGATCCGGCCTCAGCGTATCGAGGCTAACCGTCACCCGGCCCAATCCGGCCGCGCGCAGCTCGGCGGCATGACGGCCAAGGAGAATGCCATTGGTGGTCAGGGCGAGATCGTCCAGCGATGGGTGGCGGCGCAGCAGCCGCACCAGCTCGGGGAGATCGTGACGCAGCAGCGGCTCCCCCCCGGTGAGGCGGACCTTGTGCACGCCGAGCCCGCTAAAGATGCCCACCAGACGATCGATCTCCTCGAAGGAGAGGATCGAGGCGCGAGGCAGCCAGAGGTAGTCTTCCTCGGGCATGCAGTAGCGGCAGCGCATGTTGCAGCGATCGGTGACGGATATGCGCAGGCTGCGGAGCGGGCGGTGCAAGCGGTCTTCGACCGCTTGCGGCGGAGCGGCGGGGCGGCGGGGCAGTTCGCGGGAATCCTTCATGAGGTTTCTCCCCCGAAACCTGCCGTCACACGCAGTTCACTGCCCTGCTGCCCCGCTGCCCTGCTGCCTACCCATTCTACAGATCCGTCCGCGTACACCTCCCGCTTCCAGATCGGCACGCGGCGCTTCAGCTCCTCGATGACGTGGCGACAGGCCACAAAGGCCTCGTCCCGGTGGGCCGATGCGACCACCACCGCGACGGCGGCATCGCCGATCTTCAACCGGCCGATGCGATGGCGCAGCGCAATCGCCGCCTGCCACCGGGACTCCGCTTCGGCCACGATCCGGGCGCACTCGGCCTCGACCATCGGACCGTAGGCGGAGTATTCCAGGCGGAGCACCTCGCGTCCGCCGTGGTGATTCCGCACCGTACCGAGGAAGCAAGCTATGCCGCCTCGCTCCGGCGACTGAACCGAGGCGAGGAGCTCGCCGAGATCGAGGGGCGACTCAGTGAGGTACAGCGTCATCCCCCGGCAAGCGGTGGCAGCACGGCCAGCTCGTCTCCTCCGGAGAGGGCCGTATCGGAACTCACGTGAGTGAGGTTGAGCGCACAGAGCGGCTTGGGAGGCAGCCGCTCGCCGCCCGGAAGGGCGCGAAGGCGGTCAAGGACGTCGCCGACCGTGGCGGGAGGCGTCAGACGGAGCTCGACCGAGGCGAAGCCCAGCGTGTCCGCGTAGCTCGCGAAGAGCAGAACGCGCACGGTGAGAGCCGGAGCCGCTGTGCTTGGCATGACCGAAAGTTACCGCCGAAGGGGGGCCTCGGGAAACCGGCGTATCCTTGGGACAGCAAAAGGTCGCCCTGAGGTTCCCCCCGGGACGACCTGGACCTGCTACGCTGCTAGCTGGGAGTCAGGAGCTTGGAGTCGGGAGCTACATCCCCTGGGCCGGCTCCGCCTCCGAGGTCTCGTCCGCCACCAGCGCCCGTAACTCTTTGCTGGGCTTGAATACCGGGACGGGACGCGCGGCCACCTCTACCGGATCGCCGGTGCGGGGGTTCCGTGCCATCCGGGTCTTCCGCCGGCGGATCTTGAAGGTGCCGAATCCACGCACCTCGATGTTGTGCTGCTGCTTGAGCGCTTCCTTGACTGCCTCCAGGAACGCGTCCACCACTCGGGCGCAGTCCTTCTTGGAGATCATGGGGCCCGCAGTGCGGGCGATGGAGGCTGTTACCTGTTCTACGAGATCGGCCTTGGTCATGCATCCCCCAGAAGGGTTACAGACAGTGGAGCGCAGCAGGGGCCTCCCATGGCCGATACTATGAGCTTAACCCTTGTCTGTCAAGGGCTTG
>DATMDQ010000011.1:0-15420 GCA_035557715.1 Gemmatimonadales bacterium | reverse complement strand
TACACCCCAGCGGACCATGCGGAGGCCGAGGTCGCGGGCCAGGGCCAGGTCGCCGCGCCAGTTCTCGTAATGCCCGATCAGCTCGTACTCGTCGAGTGCCCGATGTCCGGGCCGGGTCTGAGGAACGAAGGTATTCTCGATGCCGGTGGCCCAAAGGAAGTCCTCGGGCCGGCGGCGCAGGAGAGCGTTGGACATGCTGGAAGAGTAAGAGGTGAGGGGTAAGAAGTGAGAGGGGACTCCTGGTCGAGACAGGGGTCACTTCTCACTTCTCACCTCTTACTTCTCACATTACGACTCACTGGGCCGTCAACATCATCGCATCAGGCTCTTCCCGCAGTTCCATCACCTGTTCGGCGGCCTTCTTGCCGGCGATAAAGGCGTGATCCGAGTTGTAATACTCCCACTCCGCGTAGCGACCCGCCAGCACGATGTCCTGGGCTGACAACCACTCGCGAATCAGGTCTACGTTCTGGGCACGGTCGTGGTCGTAGACCACATATGCCACCGGAAGGTCCACCTGATTGGCAGCCCAGATCGGGTCCTCCGGACTGAAGAAGCCCACCTTGTGGCAGTCCTCGATGCAGCGCTGGATGAGGGTATCGCCATCCACCGGCAGCGGCTTGGCGTCGGAATAAGTGATTTCGCAGGTGATGCCGAAGCCGCCCGGCGCGTTGCAGTGCGGGGAGGCATTGCCCTGCACGAAAATGCGGTGAAAGACGGTGTCCTCGGGATAGTAGATCCAGTGCTTCTCGGTGAGGTTCTCGCGACCGATGCCGATATTTACGCAGCGCACCGACACATGACGCAGACCTGCGGCCGCGCGGCGTACGTCCGGTGGAGCCTCCTCAGCGATCAGGCGGATCAAGGCCGGAAGCGGCATGGTGCTGATGAGGTGCTCGTAGGGCACCACGCTGCCGTCGGAGAGTGTGAGGCTATGGCCCTCGGGCGAGACCGCGGTCACCCGGGTATTTAGTCTGAGCTCCCCCTTCAACTGAGGCAGGAAGCCGTCCATGAGAGCCTGAAAGCCGCCCCGGAGCGGGTAGCCGAACCGGGCATTGGGTCCCATGGGTTTGGGTACCGGTGACAGGGCGCCATGAACCATTTCCTCCAGGTTCGGCAGCGGCACTCGGCCACCCAGCCAGGAGGTTTCCATCTCATTGAGTGGCACAGCCCAGAGCTTCTGGTTGTACGGGATAGCGAAATGCTTGGCGATTCCCGATCCCCATACCTTGTAGATGAACTCCTCGAAGTTCCGGGGCTCGCCTTTTGGCCCCCTACCTAGGCGACGTTCGCGTCCATTGTACGCGACCTTCCGTGGGGCGGCGCCTGCCTTCAGCAGCGGCTCGAACATGTCGCGGCGCTCGGGACCGGTATAGTCGCCATTGGTGCTGTTGTCAGCCGCCGGCTTTTTGGCAGTAAGACTCCCGAAACGAGCCTCGATGGCGCCGACGATGCATTCCGAGATGACCTCGGGCGGCAGGCCATACAGCGCCCCCTGAAATGGGTAGCGGGTAAAAACATCCTTGCTGTAGATCCACGCCTCACGGTCCTGCCAATGGACGTTGTCACCCAACAGCATTTCATACAGCTTGTGAACGTAGGGGTCGTTGGAAAACATGATGTGTCCGGCCATATCGAAGGTGAAGCCATTGTCTTCGATCGACCGGCACCAGCCTCCAACGCGGTCGGCTTGCTCGACCAGCAGAGCATCTTGGCCGAGGTGGTAGGCCGCACTGAGGCCGGTAGGTCCCGCTCCGATGACGACGACGGGAGCGGCTGTTTCGGACGAATTCATATGCTTAGGAGGCATGAGAGCGCCTTGAATCCTTTCAGTGTGTGTCGAACCGAAGAGCTCGGTAGTACGATGCTCCTCCTCAGGCGGGGATGCGGGTGGCCGGACTATCGACCATGGCCTGGTCGAGGAGCTTTTCCATGGCGTCCACGGTCACGTCCCATGAAGTGCGCGCCAGGACCCTCCTCATCTGTACTGCCCGGCGGGTGCGCTCCGCCGGGCTCGAGGTCAGGGCCGCATCGCAAGCCGCCAGGAATTCATCCGGGGTACTGCCCAGATAGACGATGTGGCCATAGGGCTCCGCCACGTCTGCGATCGGCGTGCTTACGATGGGAAGCTCGGCTGCCATGTACTCCAGGGTCTTGGTCGGGCTGATGAAGCGGGTGGCGTCGTTCCTGGCAAAGGGCAGGAGGCAGACATCCCAGCCAGCGAGATAGCGCGGCAGCTCCTCGTAGGTACGCTGGCCGAAGTAATGGATGTTCGGCCGGCGGGGCAGCCGCTCAGGATCGACTTTCACGACTGGTCCCACCAGTACGATGTGCCAGTCAGGGCGAGCCTTGGCCATTCGGTCCACGATCTCCAAGTCCAGCCGTTCGTCGATGACGCCATAAAACCCCAGCCGGGGGTATGGAAGCTCCGCCTGATCCTCCGCCTCGCTGACTGGCAGGCCGTTATCGCCGGTCAGGCGAAAGTGCGCCGCGTCGACACTGCTGGGGAAGCAATGCACGTTCGGATGGCGCGACTGTTTGGCCCGAAAAAGGCTTGGCCCACCGGTGAACATCAGATCGGCATACTCCAGCAGCGCGGCCTCGTGGGACAGGAGCTCCGGCGGCGCGCCCAGAAATAGGGACAGCTCATCCATGCAGTCGTAGACGACCGCATCCGGGTCGAGGATCCGAGCCAGCGGTAGAGCCATCGGCGTATACAGCCAGGCCAGGACGTTGCTCGTGCCCAGCTCGGCACCCAGCTCCTGAATCAGTGGCTCGACCACGGGGAACTGATCGACATGGAATCCGGGGGCGCGCACCGGGGTCCTGGGCCGGTATACTGTAACGTTGGGCCGTGGCGAGCTCCTCTCCCAGCGGGGCGGACCGTCCGGGTCGAATTCAGGCTCCTCGATGAATGCCACGGGGTGCCTAGCGGCCAACCGGGATAGCAGATGCTGGGGGCGCTGATAAACGAAGTTCCAGCGGAGGTGCGAAAACGTGACAACGGCGTACTGCGAAGGCATGAAAAGCTCGTCGTATTACAAGTCAATTTCAGTGTCATGGCTGAATCGCCAGCGCGGCCAATGTTGACCGCCTCAAAAGTCTTTTCCGGGTTCCGCACCTCGTAAACCGTGTGAGTACCATCACAGAAGACTGACGGCAAATGGTCAGTTTCACAGTATCAACAGTCAGGAGTCGGGAGTCCGGTGTCGGGAGGGAAGACTCGGGAGAGTTCTACCACGACTCCGACTCTCCATTCCCGACTCCTCTCGGAGGGAACGATGGGTACCAAAACATTCATCGGTGGCATGACCGTCGGCGCGGGGATGGTGTACCTGCTCGACCCGGAGCGAGGACCGATCCGCCGGCAGCAGCTGAGCCAGAGACTCCGGCCGATCGTAGATGAGATTCGCCACGCTCTCGAGGCGAGCCACCCCGAGATGCTGAGCTTTCCGACGGCCAGCTACGGTTCGCGGATCGGCGACCTGGAAGGCCTGGGTGAGGCAACGCTAGGAACAATTGGCGCCGGCGAACGCGTATCGGAATCCAGCGGCACCGTCCTGAAGGTGGCCGGCGGCCTGTTTGCCCTCTACGGGCTCACCCGCCGTGGTAGGCTGGCCACCGCCCTCCGGACCCTGGGGACCGGCCTGTTGCTCGATTCAGCGCGTCGAGGGCGTCTCGGCATCCCGGGCGTTCCCCGGACCGACCGGCGGCGCGCCGTGGATATCCAGAAGACGCTCTATATCGACGCACCGATCGACCAGGTGTATGCCTTCTGGAGCAACTACGAGAATTTCCCGCTCTTCATGTCTCACGTGCGGGAGGTCGTGGACCTGGGGGGTGGGCGGTCCCACTGGAGCGTGAGCGGACCCGGCGGGCTGCCCATCGAGTGGGGCGCGGTGCTGACCCAGCAAGCCCCCGAGGAGGTGATTGCCTGGAGAAGCGAGGCGGGTTCCATGCTGGAGAATGCCGGGATCATCCGCTTTGCTCCGGCCGGAACCGGGACTCGGGTGAACCTGCGCTTCTGCTACCATCCACCTGCGGGCGGCGCCGGCGAAGCAGTGGCCCAGCTGCTCGGCTCGGACCCGAGGGCAAAACTGAACGAGGATCTCGGGCGCATGAAATCGCTGCTCGAGGCGACCACCAGGAGTGGAACACATGGCAAAGAATCTCAGCCGTAAGTTCGCCACCATGTCGGAGGATGATCGCACCCGCTTCGAGCTGGAAGAGAGCCAGGGAACCAAGGACCGGCCGGTGGAGCTGGACTTCGAGGAACCGCGTGACCCGGAGCGGATGGGAGCCCACTACGCCAATCCCAGGGAGGAGACCGCCGACCCCGGGCATCGGGATGGCATGGCCGCCCTGCTGGACGACAAGGCCCATGACCGGGCGGTCAAGAAGGTGGGCGGCAAGCGGAAGGCCTCTGAGCCGAAGTCGGGGGGCGAGGGGTGAGGAGACTGGCGCGGAAGCGCTCCAGACTCAGGGTTTCCAGCAAATCCTTAGCCGTCGCGGCGGGCCTGGCGCTTTGGGCAGCTCGCCGGCTGAGAAAGCATGGCTACAGCCTGCAGGGAAGAACGGTTCTGATAACCGGCGGTTCTCGGGGGCTCGGGCTGGCCCTGGCGCGTCAGATGAGGGACCAGGGCGCCCGGGTCGCGATTTGTGGCCGAGATCCGGAGTCGCTGCAGCGGGCGAACGAATCGCTCGCCAGGACCGGGGCGGAGGTCATAGCCATCCAGGCCGACGTCGCCGACCCGGCTTCGGTCGCCGAGCTGCTCGATGAGGTGCGCCGATGGCTGGGACCGGTGGATGTGCTCATCAACAACGCTGGCGTCATCGAGGTGGGGCCGGCCGTTACGATGTCGGTGGCCGACTATGAGGAGGCAATGGCCACCAACTTCTGGGGAATGCTCTACCCTACGCTCGCTCTTCTCCCCGAGATGCGCGCCCGCCGCTCGGGACGGATCGTGAACATCACGTCGATCGGTGGCAAACTTGGCCTCCCCCATCTCCTGCCATACAGCGCGAGCAAGTTCGCCGCAGTGGGCTTCTCGCAAGGACTGCGCGCGGAGGTTGCGGCTGACGGCATCAAGGTCGTGACCGTCTGCCCCGGACTCATGCGCACCGGGAGTCCTCGAAATGCCATCTTCCGCGGCCGGCACCGCGCCGAGTACGCCTGGTTCAGCATCAGCGATGCGTTGCCCGGTCTCTCGATCAGCGCCGAGGCTGCCGCTCGCCGAATCGCGGCGGCCTGCCGCCGGGGAAATGCAGAGGTCCTGTTCCCGATTCCAGCCCGCGTCGCCGCCGTGGTGAATGCGATTGCGCCGGGGCTCACTGCAGGCATCCTCTCCGCCGTGGACCGCTTCCTGCCGGCTGCCGACGGTGCCTCCCGAGGGCGGCGCAAGGGCGCGGATAGCCAGTCCCGGCTCTCTCCTTCATGGCTCAGCCGTCTCGGAGATCGAGCGGCGAAAAAATACAACCAAATCGCATAGGAAGGCTCCATGGCATCGACACATAATGGATCGAGCGAACGGTGGGAGAATCTCCGCCGGCATAAGGACGAGAAGGCGGCAAACGTGGGAAAGATGGAGCGCCTGGTCTCCGGCCTTGCCGGCGTTGTCCTGGTGGGCTTGAGCCTCAGAAAACGCCGGCTTCGACCCATCCTGTTTCCGGTGGCCACCGGTTTGATCGCGCGCGCCCTCACCGGGCGTGGTCCGGCGAAGCGCGCGCTGGCGGGGCTCACCCGCCGGGAGAACCGTGACAGTCGGGTGGCGAGCGTTGGCCGGGGAAAGGGAACCAAGGTCGAGCAGAGTGTGACGATCAATCGCCCGGTGCTCGAGGTCTATCGCTTCTGGCGAAACTTCGAGAACCTGCCCCGCTTCATGGATCATCTCGAAGCCGTCACGGTAATCGACGAGAACCGCTCCCGCTGGGTGGCTAAGGGTCCGGCCGGTACCCGGGTGGAGTGGGATGCCGTCATCCACAACGAGATCGATGACGAGCTGATCGCCTGGCGGTCGCTACCCGGCTCCGAGATCAGTCACGCCGGCTCGGTCCACTTTAC
Source organism: Gemmatimonadales bacterium (assembly GCA_035557715.1). Lineage (GTDB taxonomy): Bacteria > Gemmatimonadota > Gemmatimonadetes > Gemmatimonadales > GWC2-71-9 > CAVVWJ01. The sequence goes on along the minus strand of DATMDQ010000011.1, from coordinate 9,359 downwards.
GCCTTCGGACGACGGGGCGGCTACCGAAGTACGCGTGGTATTGAGCTACGAGCCTCCGGCAGGCCAGCTGGGCGTTGCTGTTGCCAAGCTGCTCGGTGAGGAGCCCACGAAGCAGGTGGCAGAGGATTTGCGCCGGCTCAAGCAGGTCATGGATTCGGGCGAGGTGGCGACCGGCTCTCGCGCCCGCAGGCAGAGTCAGACCGCTAGGTGACCTATGACTGCATCGTCGTCGGCGCCGGACCGGCAGGTCTCAGCGGGGCGCTGATGCTGGGACGCTGCCGGCGCAGCGTAATGGTCTGCGATTCAGGCGAGCCGAGGAACGCGCAGTCGGCCGGACTGCACGGCTACCTCACTCGGGACGGCATTCACCCTGGCGAGTTTCTCGGGCTGGCTCGCCAGGAGCTGGAGCAGTATCCAACAGTCGAGTTCCATCGCGGTGCGGTGACCGAGGCCCGGAGAACCTCAGGCGGGTTCCACGTCGTCTGCGCCGGCGGTCTCCAGCTCAGCGCCCGCAAGCTGCTGCTGGCCACCGGGGTGGTAGATGAACTGCCCGACATCGAAGGCTTCCGGGAGCTTTACGGAAAGAGCGTCCACCACTGCCCCTATTGCGACGCGTGGGAGTGGCGCGATCAGCCGCTCGCGGTGTATGGCCGAGCCGAGGCCGGCACGGCGCTGGCCCTGGGGCTCACGGTGTGGAGTGACGACGTGGTGCTGTGCACCGATGGTCCCAGCGGGTTGTCGGAGGACGAGGAAGAGCACCTGGACCAGGCGGGAATCCAGGTGCGCGAGGATCCGGTAGTGCGGCTCGAGGGGCGGGACGGGCTGCTGGAGCGGGTGATCTTCGCCGAGGGCGACTGGCTAGCCCGGCGAGCGCTCTTTTTCTGCGGCGGCCAGCATCAACGCTCTCCGCTCGCCGAGCAGCTCGGCGCCCGCCTCAACGCAAAGGGCACGGTGGATACCGGGAGCTGCGAGGTCACCAACGTCCCCGGCCTGTACGTGGCGGGTGATGCCTCGAAGGACGTGCAGTTTGTGGTCGTGGCCGCCGCGGAAGGGAGCGAAGCTGGCGTGGCCATCAACAAGGCCCTGCTCAAGGAAGATCTCGCTCAGAAGAGGAACTCGACTCCAAGCCGCAGCAAGCGGGGTGGTCCGTACGCAAACAGGGGCTGAGTAAAGTCCTGGGCCGCTGCCAGGTATAACGGGAACAGCTCCTCCCTTCCTTCGACATAGCCGTTGCCATCAATATCGGCAAAGGCGCGGTAACGACCCGACTCGAACGGTATCTCCTCCGGGTGCGCCTGGTAGGCGGCCTCCGCCAGTGCTTCGACGCCCACGCTATCCAGAGCCGGCTGCCCCGTATCCCTCCTTACCGCCACGACGTTTCGCCGGTTCAGCAGGTTCCTCACATCCAGGTACACGCCGGCCCGGGCACTGCCGAGGCGTAGCGGACGGCGCACCAGCAGATCGACGGTCATGGCGGCGGGGAGTCGCGAGTCGTTCGGCAGCCCGAGCAGCGAATCTCCGGCTGCGTTGGTTCGAGAGAACGGCAACCCGGAGCTCAGCCGAAAGACTACGGCGCTCTCGAGTCCCGCCAGAGGGCGCACCCCGAGCAGCTTGGGGCTGGTGTCGTCCGGCACCCGGCTCCGGAGAACCACGGTCCCGGTGTGCCGCTGGTCGTAGTCCAGCGGAAACTCGGCCCGCGCCGGCCGGATCGTGTCACCGGTAGCCGGATCGATCGAGATCAGTCGATTCAGGAGAAACGCATCGGAGGCCGTGGCCGTGGCGTACTGAAGCATGTACGCCACCCGTACTCCGAATCCTCCTCGCAGCTCGCGCTCGAAGAGCAGCTCTACGCCCTTGACGCTCCCCGCGTCCGCGTTCCCAAAGATGGTGGAATCCGGATCGAGGCCGAGTGGCACGGAGGCCACCAGCCCGTCGAGCCGCTTGACGTACACCCCGAGCCGAAGCGACGTGATAGGAGTGGGCCGAAGCCGGAGGCTGAGCTCGTATTGGGTGGCGTCTTCGAAGCCGATGTTGGGATTGCCGCGGCGGAACCGTCCAGTTCTCGTGGTATCGTCGAAGGCTGCATCGGACAGGTACTGGTAATCGGGCGCCTGAGAGAAGCGGCCGTAGCTCGCCACGAGAGTGGCCTTGGAGAGGATGGTCGACACCGCAAAGCGAGGACTGAGGCGGCTTTGCGAGCCGCGCGATTCAGTCGCGAGCGTGCTGCCGGCGTCGAACTGGTCGTAGCGGAGGCCTGCAGTGAAGGCCAGATTGGCCAGGCGGATCTGACCCTCGAGGTATCCGGCGGCACTCGCGGGTGAGAAGCTGGACACCGCAGCCGGCGGCACACTGTCGCCCACCGGCAGGTAGCCCAGCGCCCGCTGAAAGGTGCGCACCTGCTGCCGGGTCACCTCGGCGCCGGCGTAGAGATCCACTTTTTCGCTGGCTCCGAAAGTAACGTCGAGCTGTCCCCGGGTCTCACCAAAGTCACTCCAGCCCAGCGTACCGCGCGCGCCTCCGCCCACGAAGAAGGCCGGCACTCCCCAAGGCGACGTAGTGCTCGGCTCCGGCACGTGGAAGCCCGGAATGGGAGCGCTGCTCGTCTCCTGTGCTCGAGCGATGTCTTCGCCCAGAAAGTGGAACCGGCGCCCGGTGAGTGCGCCGAGCGCATAGTCCACCTCATTCGTCAGCGTGCCGCGGATGAATTCCCGCGCGAACCGGCCGACCCGGAGATCCATCATCAGGGGCTTTCCGCTCCGCGGGCTGGTGGCGTACTGCACGTGGCCGCTGAGCAGGTCGCCACCGAGGCGCTGCGCCGGTGCCAGGGTCAGGTTGTATTTGTAGGCGTGGTCATAGAGCAGGCTCTGGTCCTCCGAATGGATCCCCAGAATACGGAAGGTGAGCTCGTCGGACAGCGGCAAGGTGATCTTGCCGAGCCCGGTCCACTGCTCGCCGCTGTTGTGGGGCAGCATCGCTGGAGCGGCGGTTCGCGGATCGCGAGGGTCGGTTGGCGCCGGCGCGTTCACCGGGTCGGCGTCGAGCCTACCCACCACGTCGATGGCGGCCATGACCCCGACTCGACCGATGACCGGACCATCCGCCTGGGCAATGAAGCGGTCCAGCCCCAGGTCCCAGCTGTCACCGAAGGGACGATCGCTCTCGTAACCGAGGCGTCCCTCCCAGCTGTCTCCCGGGTCTTTGGTCACCACGTTCACCAGGGCGGAGAGCGCCTGGCCGTAACGAGCCGAGAAGCCGTTGGTGACGAGGGACGCCTCGCTCAGCGCGTCGGGCGGAATCCGGAGGCCGAGTCCGCCGTTGGCCGCATCCAGCTGGTTCTTGACGCCGAGCCCATCCAGAATGAACGACTCCTCCCCCAGCCTGCCGCCCCGGTAGCTCTGGCCCACGCTTCCGGCCGACAAGGCCAGTGCCTCTTCCAGCGAGCTCACCGGCAGCTCTCGCAGATCCTCAGCGGTGATCTTTTGCGTCGTCCCGGTCGCGAGCGGGTCGAGTACCGGATCTACCGGCGCCGTGACCACCAGCGGAGCCAGCTGCAGCGGGTTGATCTCCAGGGAAAAGTCCAGCATCACGGCGGCGCCGGCGCGGACGAAGACGCTGTCCTGCACCACGCTGCGATACCCGATGAGACGCGCCGAAATGCGGTGCCACCCGCTCCTGATGCCGCGGGCCCGGTAGACCCCGGCCGTATCGGTAACGGCTCGAAGGCGGTCGTCCACCAGCACCTCCGCCTGCGGGAGTCCGCTGCCGGAGCGTGCATCGTTCACTCGGCCGGCAAGGGTGCCCTCCGCCTGAGCCACGGCGGCCCGCGGCAGCGCCGTAGTCAGAACCAGTGCGGCGATCGCCGCCATGCCCCGGGCGGTCACTGCAGCTGGTAGAGATAGAGGTCACCCCGGCGGCTCACCAAGGTATCGGGTGGGTCCCCGAATCCGATTTCGAGGGGATACATCTCCACCACCACCGCCGAGCCCGAAGGCGAGACCTGGGGCCGCCGGAACAGTCCCGGTCCGTCGAGAACCCTGTCGGGGCCTGAGGGGAGATCCACTACATGTAGGACTCCTCCGGAGTCCCATTGCGTGGGTCCGAACCGCGGATCGATCCCATACGTCACCCGCCCGCCCACCACTGCCGCCAGGCGGTTTCCCACGACATGGACATCCCTAGCCATGCCGGCGGAGCCGAAGTCATACGCCACGCTGACTGCGCCGGTAGAAAGGGTCTGACGGTACACCCGGCCATCGCCGCTCAAGGTGAAGTAAATCTCGTCCTCGTTCGCACCCACCGAGAGGCCGGAAGCGTTGTCGGTGCCCGGAATCAGCTGAGGCGTGCTGCCTGGCTGATTCACGTCGAGTGCGACCACGTTGAGGCCCGTGATCGTAGTGTCCCACTCGGCACACCGGTCGCAGTGCGGCGCGAAGTCCGCCCGTTCCCCGAGATACAACAGCCGGGTCGTGGTAAGCCAGCGAAGCTGAGAGGCGACCGTGTGCAGCGGGCCTCCCGGTATGGTGTACGGCAGCGAACGAAGCGTGGTCCTGCTGGCGGGATCGGAAAGTGAGCCGACGTAGATACCGGTGCTGCCCGGTGGAATGGCGCCAAAAGGAGAGCTGTATCCGACGAAGGCCAACCGCCCATCCGTCGCCGGCGCGGGAGATTCGATAGCATCCACCGTATCAGCGCCGGTGGGTGAAAGATCACAGGTCAGCTGCCGTTGACTGCCTCCGCCGGGAGGGATCAGGGCAAGGCAGACGTCATTGTCACGCCGCCCAAGCTGCTGCGTGGAGTACAGGATGCCGGAACCGTCGGGAAGCCAGGCGGCACCGCGATCGGGACCCAGATTGTAGGTCAATCGAACCGGAGGTCCGGCGTCGAACGGCTGGTCGATTCCGGTGGGCGGGGTGCCGAAGGGCTCCGTGTGTCCGCATGCGAGGAGCGGAAGCAGGAGCAACAGGGGCCGCAGTCTGTGAGGGTCCGGGGTCACCGCTAGCGCATGTCCTTGTGTCATTGGTGTGACAGGAATGGGCGCAATTCACAGGGGGACGCCCACCTGGCCCGGGCGCGCACAGGCCCCCGAGCGCTTGCATACTCCCGGAGGCGGGGAGATCATGGAGCCATGAACGCCCCGATTCACGGCAGTCCAGCGCTGGAGACGCCGGTTCCACTGGTGGACCTCGATCGTCTCGAGTCCAATCTCGACCGCATGGCAGCGTACGCCCGGTTGCACGGGCTTGCACTCCGTCCCCACACCAAGACGCACAAGTCACCTCGGGTTGGCGGAGAGCAGCTGCGCCGTGGAGCCGTGGGGCTGACCTGCGCCACCCTTCTGGAAGTGGAGACCATGGCCGAGGTGGCCGATAACATTCTCCTCGCTTATCCCCCGGTAGGCTCTTCGAAGCTCGATCGACTCATGGAGCTCCCCGCCGGGCTCGATCTCACAGTGGCGCTCGACTCGCTCGCGGTGGCGGAGCAGCTGGCTGCTGCAGCCCGGGAACGAGGCCGGACCATCGGGGTATACCTGGAGCTGGATCTCGGGCTGCGCCGGGTGGGTCTTGCCGGGACTGAGGACGTTCTGGCGCTGACCCGGGCGGTGGCCGCGATGCCATCACTGGAGTACCGTGGCATCACATTCTACCCGGGACACATTCGCGGTCCGGTCGGCGGCCACACCCCGGAGCTCGACCGGCTCCGCACTGCACTCCAGGCGGTGACTGGAAAATTACGTGCGGCCGGCCTCGAGCCGAAGGTTGTGAGCGGTGGCTCGACTCCGACGGTTTGGCGAAGCCATGAGATCGATGGTGTGACCGAGATCAGGCCCGGCACGTACGCTTATAATGACCGAACCACAGCCCAGATCGGCGCCTGCGAGTGGAGCGACTGCGCCCTCACCGTGCTCGCCACCGTGGTGAGCACGGCGGTACCCGGCCAGGCGGTGATCGATGCCGGCAGCAAGGCGCTGGGCCGTGAGCCGGGTCAGGGAGACGGGGACGGGTTCGGTGCCCTGTTGGACCGGCCGGAGGTCACCGTGCAGCGCCTGTCCGAGGAGCATGGCATCCTCGACCTTGGGGAGAGCGCCTGGCGGCCCGCCGTGGGCGAGCTGGTCCGGGTGGTGCCCAACCATGTCTGCATCGCTGTCCACCTGCACGAAGTGATCTACGGGATCCGCGGAGACAGGATCGAAACCAGTTGGCCGGTCGTGGCCCGGGGACGGCGGCCCATCCGTCCTCCCGCCGGGGTCTGAGCTGCGCGTGGCCGCCGGCTATTCCACCCGGCGCCTGACGCAGAAGCTGGGCATCAAGCCTGGTACCAGCATCGTGGCTCTCGACGCACCGCCCGCCTACTCGTCGCTACTTGGCAAACTGCCGGACGGTGCGACGCTACACACCCGGCTCGGCGGGTCGGCAACCTTCATCCAGTGGTTCGTCCGCCACCGAAACGAGCTCGAGACCACCTTTCCCCGGCTGGCAAGGGCGCTCGTGGACCAAGGGACGCTTTGGGTGTCCTGGCCCAAACAGGCCTCGGGCGTGAAGACCGACCTGAACGAAAACATCATCCGGGATGTGGGCCTCGACCAGGGCCTGGTGGACGTGAAGGTGATCGCCGTGGATGAAGTGTGGTCCGGGTTGAAATTTGTTCGGAGGATGGAGAATCGTGGCTAGTATATTCGAGCTGCTCCAAGCTGCCGACTCCCAGCTCCCGACTCCTGACTCCTGACTATGCTGCTCCGACGCTTCTACGATCCCAAGCTCGCCCAGGCCAGCTACCTGGTTGGGTGCACCGTCACCGGCGAGGCGCTGGTGGTGGATCCAACGCGCGACATCGATCCCTACCTCCAGGCGGCGGACGCCGAAGGGCTCAGGCTCGCCCACGTGACCGAGACCCACATTCACGCAGACTTCGTCTCGGGTGCTCGCGAGCTGGCCCATCGAGCCGGGGCACGCCTGTACCTGTCGGAGGCCGGGGGCGACAGCTGGCACTACGGCTACGCTGCGGAGGCCGGGGCAACGCCACTGCACGACGCCTCCTGCATCCAGGTTGGGGCGGTTGAGCTTCTGGTGCTTCACGTTCCCGGCCACACGCCCGAGCATCTGACTCTGCTGGTCACCGACAGCGCTACCGCTTCGGAGCCCATGGGCGCCTTCACCGGCGACTTCATCTTCGTGGGAGACGTCGGGCGTCCCGATCTGCTCGAGCGTGCCGCCCGGGTTCGGGGCAGCATGGAGGACAGCGCGCGTCAGCTGTTTCGGTCGCTCCAGCGGTTCCGGACCCAGCCGGATTACCTCCAGATCTGGCCCGGTCACGGCGCAGGGTCCGCCTGCGGCAAGTCGCTCGGTGCGGTGCCGCAGACGACGCTGGGATACGAGAAGCGGTTCAACTGGGCCTTCGGCATTACCGACGAGTCGGAGTTCGTGCGCGCCGTGCTGGCGGGGCAACCCGAGCCGCCGCGCTACTTCGCTGAAATGAAGCGGATCAACCAGGCGGGCCCCCGCCTGCTGGGCGGGATCCGTCGTCCGGCGCGGCTCCCGGTGGGAGCGTTGGCCAGCGTGCTGGAGCAGGGTGCGACGGTGGTGGACACTCGGCCGGCGTCGGAGTTTGGGCTTGGCGCCGTTCCGGGAACGATCAACATCCCGGTCAATCGGGCCTTCACCACCTGGGCCGGCTCGCTCCTCGCCTATGACCGTGACTATTACCTCATCATCGACGATCGACGGGGACAGACGGTCGATGAGTTGGTGCGTGATCTGGCGGGGATCGGGCTCGATCGTCTGCCTGGGTACTTCGGGGCCGATACCATCGATGCCTGGCGCACGTCGAAGGGGAAGCTTCAGACCATCCCGTCGCTGGGGCTGGAGGCTACGGAGCGGCAACAGCCTGGCACCACGGCGCTGCTCGACGTGCGGGGGGAAGGGGAGTGGAAGGCGGGCCACATTCCGGGGTCGCTCAACCTGCCTCTGGGCGATCTGACGCAACGGCTGGATGACATTCCGGCCGGCCGGTCACTAATCGTGCACTGCCAGAGCGGAGCGCGTGCCGCGATGGCCGCGAGCCTGCTGCGGGCCCGGGGATTCCCTGACGTACGGGTGTTCGCGGGTGGATTTGCGGAATGGCGGTCCGCCGGGTTGGCGGTTGAGGTGGAAAATGGATAGGTAGTGAATTGTGGCGCAGTTGAGGGGTATCGGCAGATCTGTCATCCTGAGCGCAGCGAAGGATCTCCCGAAATGCCTCAGGACCGTTCCTACTACGTCTACATCATGGCGAGCCACTCCCAAGTCCTCTACATTGGCACGACGTCGGATCTGGAGCGGCGCGTATACCAGCACAAAGCCGGCCTTCTTCCAGGATTCACGTCAAGGTACCGAGTTAACCGTCTGGTCTATTTCGAGGAGACTCCCAAGAGCCGCGCCGCAGTAGCGCGGGAGCGCCAGATCAAGGGCTGGGTGCGTGAGAGGAAGCTCCGCCTCATTGAATCGGTAAATGCGGGCTGGATCGACCTGGCTGAAGGTTGGTTCCGTGGCACCGGCGAAGCAGATCCTTCGCTTCGCTCAGGATGACAACTCCTCGCTCAGGATGACAATTCCTCCCAAAGGATTCTACATGCTCAAGGAATTCAAGGCATTCATCATGCGCGGCAACGTGCTCGACCTTGCCGTGGGCATCATCATCGGGGCGGCGTTCGGGACCATCGTCAAATCACTGGTCGATGACATCATCATGCCTCCCATAGGACTGGCGCTGGGCAATGTGGACTTCGCCAACCTGTTCCTGATTTTGAAGGAGGGAACGAAGGCCGCGCCCCCCTACGCCACTCTGGCCGACGCTCAGACCGCGGGGGCGGTCACCCTGAATTACGGCATGTTCATCAACAACATCGTGACGTTCATCATCGTGGCCTTCGCGATCTTCCTGGTGGTCCGCGTCGCCAACCGTCTGCGCCCCCCTGAGGCGGCGGCTGCCCCCAATACCAAGGACTGCCCCTACTGCCGGATGCCCATCCCGGTAAACGCGGTCCGCTGTCCGCACTGTACCTCCGAGCTGAGGTAATGGTTCCTCGTCCGGTCGGGCTTGCGCTCCTCGCACTGCTCGCCTGTCAGTCCGGGACCTCGCGATCGGCCAACGCCGCCCTCGACGCCTATCTCTCGCGGTACAGCCACGAGTACCAGCGGCTGTACTATGAGAGCGGACTGGCCGAGTGGGAGTCCAACACCCGGATCGTCGAGGGTGACTCCACCAACTCGATTCGCACCCGCCGGGCGAACGAGGCGCTGGCGCGGTTCGTCGGGAGCAACGACAACATCGCCCGCATTCAGGAGTACCTGCGGGATCGCGACCGGCTGAGTCCGGTTCAGGCT
>DATMDQ010000010.1:0-16321 GCA_035557715.1 Gemmatimonadales bacterium | reverse complement strand
AGCAGGCTGATCTCCCCTCCAGTCGTGCGCGCCGGCTGTTCTCCCAGCAGCCGGTGAAGCTTCTCCGTGAGGACCGTGATCCCGGTTGCGCTGGCTCCCCGGAGCAGCATGCCGAACGCATTGCCTCCGTAGCGGCCGATCACATCGCTGGCCCGTACGTTCGAGCGAAACACCGCCGCGATGTGGAGCAGGATCTCATCGCAGACGCGGGGCCCCAGTCGATCGCCCAGGTGTTGGAAATTCTCCAGCTCGAACAGCACGAACGCCAGCGGCTCGCCGTGGCGCCGGCTGTACTCCACCGCGTTTTCCAGTTCGGACACCAGGGTGGCGTGGTTGAGCAGCCCGGTGAGACCGTCGCGATGAACCATCTCCCGCACTCGGCGGCCCCTGGCCGCCCGGGCGATGACGGTCTGGACCTGAAGCTCGGGGTCAGCGCCCGCGAGCAGGAAGTCATCGGCGCCGGCTCTGAGACCCGCGATGCGGTCAGCCGTGCTCTCCATTCCGACTACGACGACCGGGAGGAGACTGTAGCGGACATCCTGCCGCACCAGACGGATCAGGGTGAACGCGTCCGGGTCTGCCACTCGGCTGTCCACGAGCAACAGGTCGGTGCGTTCCCGTTCCAGCCTCTCCTGCAGATTTTGCCCCGACTGGCAGCGAACGACTCTGATGTGGACCGCCTCAAGGGCGCTGACCATCGCGGACGGCTGGGAGTCATCGGGCTCGACCAACAGCACGCTCGAGGGTGGGGGCCCGATTCGGGCGAAGGTGCGGGCGTAGCGGGGAAGCTTCTGTTCCACCTGCTCCGCGGGAAACACGGCGTCCACTCCGGCGGCGATGGCGCGAAGCCGATCCACCGCGCGAAGCGTCTCGACCAGGACTACGGCTCCCGGTCGGCGGGCAGGATCGCGGGTCCAGGCGGAGGCGATGGCCGAGGGATCTCCTTCACCGGCCTCTCCACCGATTACGACGAGGTGGGGAAGCTCGGCGTGGGGAGTGCGTGCGGGGTCCTCCTGCCGGGTCCCGAAACGGACCTCGTAGCCGGCGTCTCGAAGTTCCTGGGCGATCCGGTCGCGTACCGGAGTTGACCTCATGAGCACCAGGGCACGTGGAGTCGGTCCAGCCGCCTGCGCCGTACTGACCCGAGCAATTTCCGCCTCGGCCACGCTGACCGCTCTCGCCAGGCGGTCCACGATTGCTGCCAGCTGCTCGGAGTCACCAGGCGGCGGGTTGCGGGAAAGCCAGTGCTCGGCTTCCCGGGCAATCGAGCTGACCTCCAGAAAGCCGTAGGATCCTCCGGATCCGGCCAGACGATGGAGTCGGGTCTTGAGGGAGTCCGCGGCGTTCCGGTGTCCTTCCCGAAACTCGGCCACATCCGAGCGCAACTCACCCAGTCGCGCTGGCATGGTGCTCAAGTATTCGCGCTGCAGCTCCTGAAACGCGGGGTCGATTGGATCGCTCATGGCGAGGCACGAAGCCGTTGGAGAGTAAGGCGTGCTGCTGCCACCAGGGCCGGGGCGGTACTCCAGTGGCCCCGCACTTCGCTGCCCTGACGGAATCCCAGGATGGCGCTTCGATCATCCACGATCGAGATGATGGGCATCCCGGGCCACGAATGGCCGTCGGCAATGATCTCAACCGGGTGGAACCCGAGGTCGACCGGTGAGGTAGAATAAAGCTCAACCGGCAGGCCGGAGGAAACCGGCCGGCGGAGTGCTGGAGCCAGGAGAGGGAACGCATCAGGTGGCGCGGCGAGCGCAACCGAGCGGGTGGCCCTGGCCAGATCGTGGGTAATGAGCTGCAGCACCGCTCGGCCGGTTTCGATCTCAACTACTGTGGGAGTGGCGGGGACGGCGATCGTGTCCAGATCGGCGCTGAGGCGCTCCAGGGCCAAACCTTGCTCGTTCGAGATTCGGGCTATCAGGCTGGCCGGTGGCTCCGGGCGATATTGGCGAGGACGTCCGCCTTCGACCCGGGCAGCTCCCTTGGCAACCAGCCCCTCGAGCGCACTGTAGGCGTTGGCTCGAGCCAGGCCGGCTGCTCGGGCAAGGGCATAGCCGGTGCCTGGACCGCTAGTGAGGAGAACCTCGTAAATGAGGCTTTCGGTCGGAGTAAAGCCAAACCTGGTAAGGTCAATTCGCGGCATCGATAGTAGTATGACAAACTACCTCCCTAGCCGCAAGTCGAACGCTCAGGTGTAGGTGGGGCTCCAGCCCAGCGCCTTACCAATCAGCGCCAGCCGAAAAGTGATGTCGACCTCTCGGCCTTCTGTGGTCTTGGCCTCGAGGTGAAGAGGGTAATAGTGGTGCGTGATCTTGTTCCCGGCCTTCGGCTGGGAGCGAAGATTCCTGGGTGACCAGATTCCGGTATCGTCCATGTCCTTGAGTAGCCGGGCCAGTACCTTGGTGGCCACCGGCGCCCACTCCAGCGCCCCCATCCTGGCCAACAGCTCTATGTAGTGCAGTGCCAACGGGATGTCTTTCGGCACACCCTTGCTGTCGGCCTCGATCGGGTCGCCCAGGATCAGGTGCTGCGGCTTCACGGTCTTCTTGCCCACCTGAATCACGAACGCCTTCTTGGGCGCGGGTTGGGCCAGGTAGTGCCCTAGTCTTTCAGTAAAGCCGGCTCGCTCTCTCTGCAGATTCGGCATGGAAGCCAGCATCGCAACCGAGTACCAGCTTGGCGGGTGGGCCTCAGGGTGCAGCACGATCTGCTTGCCGGACTTGAGGAACGGCTTCTCGGCGAGGGGACCGCGGAGGAACTGAGAGATGGCGCTGGCAATCTTATGCCCGGCGCCACGAAGCCGGGGATCTTCGGCATGACCTGCTTCGGCCAGTGCCGCGGAGGCAGCTTCGCGCATGATCCCTCGAGCCCATGCCTCCGCCTCGGGATCGGCTTTGACCGCCTTCTGGAATTCGAAGAGGAGCGAAGGGTCCTCGTCCCTGGAGAGGAGGCGGAACAGGACCCGGTCGGCCAGCTTGAAGGGACGGCCGGTCCGGGACCACTCCAGCTGCAGCAGGCGCCGATACTGGGGGATGGTTCCTACGTCCTTGACACCCTGCGCGGCCGAGCTGGCCAGGCCGAGCAGATTCCCACCCCAGATGCCGTTGTCCTTCTGCTTCTTGACCACGGCGAGGGCTGGCTTTGAGTCCGTGATGGCCTGATGGGCGGCCTCGATAACCTCGGGAGCGGCATAGCCCTCGGGGGCCAATTCGCGATACGTCCGGTATCGGATAGAGGCGCCGCCGTTATCCAGCAGCCAGGTGAGCGGGATCCGGTGCTCCGCAGGAAGTTCCAGAATCGCTCCAGAAGGGACGGTTGGGAGGTCGAGCGGCGGCAAAGATACTAGAGGGTGGGAAAGGCGGGAAGGGCGGCGCCCACTCGCCCTTGCAGGAGAATCTTTGAGTCCGTCGCGGGCAAGAACCATCGCGAAAACACGGAAAATAGCCTAAAATTGCCCAAAATCTTCAATAATTTGGACGCTTTCACCGATTTTCTGACTATTTGACCTTCTGCCTCGCTTCTCCTGCCTCGCGGAACTCGGATGTCTTGTTCCAGACCGGCTGCGCCGGAGCGTTTGCCACGGCCACCGCTGTGCGAACGATGACGCGAAGCTGTTGAATCGCACCACCATAGGTGAACGATGGGAGGACCTCATCGCTGGGTTGGTGGTACCGTTTCGCCACGTACTCGTCGCTCTTCTTCTGACCATAGTCCGCCGGCCGATTGAGATACGACTCTCCACTTTCCATCGAGGTTCCCGGTACCCCGGCGCGGGCAAAGGGGAAGTGGTCGGAGCGGAAAAAGGAGCCCTTCAGTAAGGCGTCCCGGTTGACACTGACCGTGAGTCCTTCAGCGGCTGCGGCCTTCTGGAACACCTGTCCCAGCGACGACTGGTCGAGGCCGAGAGCCGACGCATCGCGGGTTCGGCCGTAGAGATTCATCACGTCCAGGTTGAGAATGGCGGCAACCTGGCTGAGCGGGATCGTCGGCTTGACGACGAACGCCTGGGAGCCGAGCAGCCCAGACTCCTCGGCGGTGAATCCGGCAAACACGATGGAGCGGCTGGTGCGCACTCCCGATCGGGTGAAGGCCTCCGCTGCGGCCAGCACGGCGGCAGTGCCGGAGGCGTTGTCCTCAGCCCCGTTGTAGATCGAGTCGCCATCCACCGGGGTGGCGATCCCGAAGTGGTCGTAGTGGCCGCCGATCATCACCACCTCGCTGGACCGGGCTCCCCGTCCGGGGTACCGGGCCAGCACATTGCTGGTAGCGGATCGCTCGATCTCACTCCGCACGGTGGCGTCGAGACTCATGCCGAGCGGGACTGCACGGAAGCCACGACGCGCGGCCTGGTCCATCAATCCCGTAAGGTCCTGTCCTCCTGCCTTGAATAGTCGGCCCGCCGCATTCTCAGTCAGCCAGCCGGCCACCAGCAGCGAGCCGGGCGACTCCTCGATTCGGACCTGCGGTCCGGTCCAGCTGGACTGAACCGTGGTCCACGGGTAGGTGGCGCTTTCGGTGGTGTGCACCATCAGGATACCGGCGGCGCCCTGACGGCGTGCTTCCTCGATCTTGTAGGTCCAACGGCCGTAGTACGTCAGGATCGGGCCTCGAAAGATGGACGAGTCCCTGAGGCCGGGATCGTTCACCAGCGCGACGACGATCTTGTTCTTTACGTCGGTTCCCTCGTAATCGTTCCAGTTGTTCTCCGGTGCAACAATCCCATAGCCCACGAACACCAGGTCGCCTGTGGCATGCACCGACGAGTCGTTGCGCATCGACCAGAGGACGTAATCGTCGCGAAACGTCAGTGGCACAGGAGCCGGCCCGACCACCTTCACCGCAGGGTGTGGTGTCAGCGTGATGATCGGCACCCGGTGATAGTAGGTGCCGCTGTCACCGGCAGGCTTCAAGCCCATGCGCTGGAACTGGGCGGCGATATACCGCGCCGCAAGCTCGCCTCCCCGGGTTCCGGGTCTCCGGCCCTCCAGCGCATCATCCGCGAGAAATTCGAGATGGGCACGAATGCTGTTCGAGTCCACCGCGCCTGCCACCAGAGTGGATGGACTGGCGGTTGTGGCGGTCGCTTGGGCCTGGACTCTTGCCGCAGTACCCCAGGCAAGGCAGGACAGGAGGAAAAACCGGATGCGCATCAATGAATCCTGGGATGAAGTCAAACCAGAGACGAAGGACAGAGTCGGGCGAGCACGCAGCCACCGCACCGGGGCCGGCGGGCGATGCAGATTTGCCGGCCGTGGAAGATGAGGAGGTGAGACAGTATTCCCCAGTCTTCCCTGGGATACAGGCGCATCAGGTCCTCCTCGATCTTGACCGGATCGGTATCCCGGGTCAGGCCCAGCAGGCCGCTCAGGCGGGTGACGTGGGTGTCGACAGTCACCCCCTCGTTCGTTGCATACGCGTTACTGAGCACGACGTTGGCGGTCTTGCGCCCCACGCCAGGGAGCCGGCGGAGCTCCTCCATGGTGCGCGGTACTTCACCGCCGTAGTCGGCCACCACGGCCTGGGCCATGCCGATGAGACTCTTGGTCTTGTTTCGGAAGAAGCCGGCGGACTTGATGATCTCTTCGACATCGGCGGGCTCGGCCCGGGCCAGCACGAAGGGAGTTGGATAACGGGCAAAGAGCGCCGGCGTGACCAAATTGACCCTCGCGTCGGTGCACTGGGCCGAGAGGATCGTGGCGCAAAGGAGCTCGTACGCGTTCCGGTAGTCCAGGGCGCACCGCGCGTCGGGGTAGGCTTCCTTGAGGAGGGAGATGATTTCGTGGGCGGACGGGCGGACGAGCGGACGGGCGGACTTCTTAGACTGGCGGGGAGTCTTGCCGAGCGCCTTCTTAACCACCCGCGTGACGAGAGACTCCTTCGGCTCCTTGCCGCGTGCCTGCCCTGCTGACCGCCTGTCCGCCCGTCCGCCTGTCCGCCCGCCCGCCTTCATCTCCGCCTCCGCGCAAACGCTACAAACTCTTCGACTGATCGCGCGTTCAAGACGTGCTCCCGGCCGAGCCACGCCTTCCGGGCCATACCCAGGCCGAAATCCACGTACCCGAGTCCCGCCACGCTGTGCGCATCGGCACCGATCGAGATTGTGACGCCGGCGTCCCGTGCCTTGCGGGCCAGCCGCCAATCCAGGTCGAGCCGGTGTGGGTCGGCGTTGATCTCCAGGGCCACGCCGGTTGCCGCGGCCTTCGCGATCACAGCGTCGAGATCGATGGGATAGGGGTCGCGGGAAAGTAGAAGCCGGCCGGTTGGATGGCCGATGATGGTGAGATATGGATTATCCATCGCCGCCAGCATCCTGGCGGTCATCTCTCTGACACCCATGTTGAACCGGCTGTGGATGGAAGCGATGACGAAGTCGAGCCGTTCCAGCACCCGATCTTCGTAATCGACCCGTCCATCCTGCAGGATGTCGGCTTCGATTCCCTTCAGCACCCGGAACCCGCTGAGCCGGCTGTTGACCTCATCGATCTCTTCGGCCTGCCGAGCCAGATCGTCCGCGCTGAGTCCGCCGGCATAAGCGGCGGCCTCGCTGTGATCGGTTACGCCCAGATATTCGTATCCCGCGGCCATACACGCGAGCGCCAACTGCTCCACGGTGGTCGAGCCATCGGAATAGCTGGTGTGACAGTGCAGAAATCCCTTGAGCTCTTTCTGTTCGAGGAGCAGAGGCAGGTGATGGTTGTGGGCGGCTGCCACCTCGCCCAGTCCTTCCCTCAGCTCGGGTGGAATGAAGCTCAACCCCAACGCAGCGTAGAAGGTCGTCTCGTCCGGCGTGGCTACGAACTCACTGCCCCGCCAGAGCGCCGCGCCATTCAAGCCAAACCCCTTGGACCGGGCGTGCTCGGTGAGCTCCCTGAGATGGCCTTCGCTGCCAGTGGCCTGGACCAGCACCGTTCCCGCATTGACCGGAGTTGTAGCCACGATCTGGGCGCTGGACCCGCCGGCAAAACGAAGTGTGAGCCGACGCTCGTCCTGGCCGGCGTATTCCTGCACGCCAGGGAGCTGGCTCAGCCGTTTGAATAGATCCGCCGGAGAGGTCTCGGCTATAAGCACGAGGATAAGGTCTTTGACCACTTCGGCGCGCCGGCGCACGTCACCGGCGACTACGGCGCTCTTCACTCCCGGAAGACGTTCCAGCGCGGCACGAAGTCCCTCGGCCTCATCGGCCGCATGGTGCAAGAGTCTGAAGGAGCTGGCCTGGCGAAGGAAGGCGATCGCCTTGAGGATGTTCTCCGAGGTGCGGGGCCCGAACCGCGGCAGCTTGGCCAGGCGGCCGTCGTGCGCGGCCGCCTCCAGCTCGGGCAGGGAGTCGATGCCGAGTACCTCGTGGATCTGGCGGATCTTGGCCACGCCAAGGCCAGAGATCTCCAGCATTTCGACCAGCCCGGGAGGGATCTGTTGCCGCAGCTCTTCAAGCATGCTGGCACGGCCGGTTCCGACGAGCTCCTTCACAATCTGGAGGGTGGCCGGACCCACGCCCTTAGCCTCGGCCAGGGTGCCGTCCGCCAGCGACTGGTGAAGGTCGCCCGGGAAGCCCACCAGCGCACGTGCCGCGGTCCGAAAGGCGCGGATCCGAAACGGGTTCTCGCTTTTCAGCTCGAGGAAGGCAGCGATCTGTTCCAACACCTGCGCCACTGCCTTCTTGTCCATGTAGTCCTTGACGCTCTCCATATGCGCTAGGAGCTGGGAGCAGGGTGCTGGGAACGGCCGAGCTCCGAGCCTTTGGCTGCTGACTCCAAGCTCCCAGCTCCCAGCGCTTGTATGCGCCACCCGAGATCCAGCAGCTCCTCCTCTCCCGCAATCGAATAGAGGCCCGCCGCCTTACCGCCGGTGAGGATCGGAGAGAAAAGCTCCGTCCCATCCGCACGCATCAGCACCAGCGGTCTCGGCCCCGCCGCTTCCACTACGCTGAACCCCTCGCGCTCCGGATGCATGCCGAAGACCCCGAGTACTCTGACTTCCGAGCCGTCCGAAGTGGGGTGAACGAAAAAGCCATCGAGGGGCTCCGGGGGGTGTCCGGGAATGACTTCGGCCCAGATGCGGTGCTGTGGCACCTGCGCGTAAGGCGCGGATGGGGTTTCCCCCCTGTCGGCGCCGGCGTCGCGGAGTAGAGAGGACAGCTGCTGAGCCGTAATCTCGAGTACCTCCTCCCCGGCTTCCCAATGTAGATACGCATGGTGGACCAGGGCCGCGAGCTGGTCGATGCCCTCCCCCAGGCCCTCCTCGGGCCGGAGCTCTCGCACCAGCGTGACCACGTCCCTGAGCATCAAGAAGCGGTCGCGGTCTTTGGGGTCGTAGTCGGCCTCGGACAGTGCCGACCTGATCTTGGGGAAGACATCCTGCGCTGATGGGCCGAAAACGAGATCGAACGGGGTGGGGCGGGGCATGCTGCAATCTAGCTGGGAGCTGGGAGTCGGAAGCCCTTAGCCACTAGCTCACAGCTCCTGGCTCCCGAGGCAGAAACCCATCCATCAGCCGTACAAACTCCTCGTGTGCCTCGACATACGGAACGTGACCGCAGTGGGGCAGTTGCTGAAAATCCGCTCGGAGGGTGCTGGCGATCGACCTGGCTGTGGCCAGCGGGATGGGATCGTCCTCGCCGTGGATGAGGAGGGCCGGAATAGACAACCTGGCGATCGCCGGACGCAGGTCGAAGTCGCCCAGACTGGACCAGACTTCCTGCTGGGTGCGACCCGTCACCCGAAAAGGCGTGAGATCGTGAGCGCGGGCGGGGTCGGAGAAGTACGGGGCCACCGAAAGCTCGAAGAGCTTCTGGGCGTACACCTCAGGGTCGCGCTCGCGCAGCCCACTCTCACGCAACGCGCCTCGTTCTCGCTGCAGCGCGGGGGCGAGGTTCCGTTCGGCGAATCGTCGCTCGAACTCCACCCGAGCCTCGCGCCAGGCGGGAGCGGGGGAGACGAGCGCCAGGCCTGCGACCTGGTCAGGGAATTCTACGGCATAGAGTAGAGCGAGGAGCCCGCCCCAGGAATACCCGGCCAGACTGAGCCGCTCCAGCTTCCACACCTGGCGGAGCGCTTCCAGGTCGGCCACCTGCTCTCTCCAGCCCACCGGCGTTTCCCGCGACACGGGTGATCGCCCGCCACCACGCTGGTCGTAGTAGATCAACTCCCGTCCCTTAGCGAGCGCATCGAAGCCAGGAAGCAGGTAATCGTGATGCGCGCCGGGACCACCGTGGAGCACGACCGTTGGCGGACCGCTGCCAATCCGGCGCTCGAAGAGGGTGACGCCACGTACCTCTCGGATGCGGGTCTCGGGAGTGGAGGCCAATTAGCTATTAGCCATTAGCTGTTAGCTAGCTAGAGGCTCATAGCTAACAACTCTCACAGCAGTATCCCGAGCGCATCCGCGACCTGCTTTACCTGAGCCTCTTCATCCCTGGTGAAGGGATCCGGGACGTCGCTGTCAATGTCGATCTGACCCAGTATCGTCGTCCCCCGCCGGATGAGGACCACGAGCTCCGAGCGGGTCCAGGTGTTGCACGCGAGATAGTTCTCCACTGCGGTCACGTCCGGCACGTTCTGATCGAGGCCACTGGCTACCGCGGTTCCGCACACCCCGGTCCCGACCGGGATGCGGGTATGATCGGTCTCCCGTCCCGCAAAGGCCTCCAGTACCAGCTCGTTGCCATGCAGCATGTAGAGGTAGACCGAGGTGTAGGGTGCCCCGGCGGCGCGGACCTTCTCGGCCGCTGTGCGGAGCAGCTCTTCCCGCGTCACGCTGCGGGCGAATGCTCCCCGCAATGCTGCCACCACCCTGCCGGCATCAAGCACGGGCATGGCTAGCCTCCCCGGATGCCAAGCGTCGCCTGGAGGGTAGTAACCCTTGCGCCACGTCGCACCAGGATGTCCACCACCTCGCCGGGCTTGTGGCTTCGGAGCGCGTCGGTCATGGCCTGGAGGTCAGGCGTTTCAGTACTACCGATGCGGGTGATGATGTCATCACCGCGGAGGCCTGCCTTCTCGGCCGGGCTTCCGGCGCGCACACCCACCAGCCGCACTCCACCCGGGGTGCCGGTCATATCGGGCACCGTCCCGAGATAGGCGCCGTACCCCGGCGTGCCGGATGGTGCGGCCTCGATCTGGCTCGTGGGGGGAGCGAGCTCCAGAAAGGTCAGTGGCCTCGTTCGGTTGGCCAGTGCCGTCACCAGGCCGAGGCTGAAGTCGGCCACTCGCTTCAGTCCATCGTAGTTCACCTTCTGCCAGTCGTCCGTGGTGCGGTGGTAATCCTCGTGCAGGTCGGTGAAGAGATGGAGAACGGGCCGCTTGGCTGCGTAGAACGACGAGTGATCGCTGGGGCCGTAGCCATCGCCCTGCGCCTTCATGTCGAAACCGGCGTACCAGTTGAGCGAGTCGAGCAGGGCGGGAAATTCCTTGGCGCTGCGCGCACCGTACACTATGAGACGCCCGTTCCGGAGGCGTCCCACCATATCGAGGTTGACCATGGCCAGCGTGCTTGCCAGGGGGTAGATCGGGTGTTTGACGTAGTAGGTCGAGCCCAACAGGCCGAGCTCTTCACCGCTGAAGGCGATGAACACCACCGTACGGGCCGGCGGCGATGCGGCCAGGCGGGCCGCCACCTGGATCAGCGCGGCCGCGCCCGAGGCGTTGTCATCGGCGCCGTTGTGCACCAGCCCGGTGCTGTCGGGGTCCAGGCTGCCGAAGCTGCCGAGTCCCAGATGGTCGTAGTGGGCACCGAGGATGACGGTCTGGTTCCGCAGCAGCGGGTCGCGGCCGGGCAGAATGCCCACCACGTTCTTGCCAACCAGCGGGCCAATTTGTGCTGGTCTGGCGGCGGGCGCTTCGCGCCCCACCGTGAATGACTGGAACCACCCTCCGGCGGCGGGCTGAAGTCCTACCTGAGAGAATCTTCGGGCCAGGTACGCGGCGGCAGAGTCGGCCCCGCGAGAGCCGGTCATCCTGCCCTGAAGCCGGTCGTCACTCAGGAGTCTGATGTCGTCGAGCAGGCGGGGAGGGTCAGGGCGTTGGGCCTGGAGCGAATCAGCGAGGGATGCGAGGCCCAGCAGGCTGCCGAGCAGAACGGTACGCCACATAGGAGGGGAAATATAGATCGTGCCTGCTATCGCGGCACGAAGCTGGTATCGGATCTCAGGTTCCGGGCAAAGGCTGCCAGCAGCCGCGCGGTTCGATCCAGGTCTTCGAGCGCCACCATCTCGTTGGGGCTGTGCATGTATCGGTTCGGGATCGAGACCAACGCGGTGGCCACTCCCCGGTGGGCGTTGAAGATCGCCTCGGCATCGGTGTGGGTATCCCGCGAGGCGGCCTCTATCGAGTACGGGATCTTCTCCGCTTCGGCCGTCTCCACCAGCATCTCGAAGACCAGCTCGCTGACCGAAGCACCTCGGGCGAGGGCCGGGCCCCCGCCCAGGCGATAATCGCCATGTTTCCGCTTCTCGATGCCCGGATAGTCGGTTGCGTGGGTCACATCGATGACGATCGCCACATCGGGCTCCAGCCGGTGAGCCGATGACCGGGCCCCACCGCCGGTGGCGGCAATCTCCTCTCGCGTGGTGGCCACCGCGGTCACCGAGGCGCGAGGTAGCTTGGCGGCGAGCAGTCGAAGCGTCTCCAGCACGACGAACGCGCCAATCCGGTTGTCGATGCAGCGGCTGACCAGGCGTCCATTGGGAAACTCGAGGACGCCCGCCGCCAGGACGCCAGGATCACCAATCCGAACGCGCGTCTCGGCCTCGGCGCGATTCCTGGCACCGAGGTCGATCC
The DNA here is from genome assembly GCA_035557715.1 of Gemmatimonadales bacterium. GTDB lineage: Bacteria > Gemmatimonadota > Gemmatimonadetes > Gemmatimonadales > GWC2-71-9 > CAVVWJ01. The sequence continues at coordinate 4,544 of DATMDQ010000010.1, read as the reverse complement.
AGAGGTCCTCCACCTTGGATACCTTCTCCCGGTCGTCCTTCTCCATGAGATGGATGGCTCGCTTCCCGACCACACCGAGAACCTGACCTCCGCGCCCGAGCAGGATCACCCGCTGACCCACGAACACCTGGTGGTCCCAGCCACCGATGGTGTCGAAGCTGAGGTAGCCCTCATCGTCGATGTGGGTCACCATGATTCCGATCTCGTCGATGTGCCCGGCCAACATGAGCCGGGGCCGCCCCTCGGGGTTCAGGGTGGCGAACGAGTTCCCGCTAACATCGGCATGGACCGAGTCGACCAGTTTCTCCGCCTCACCTCGCCAGATCCGGGCGGGAGCAGCCTCGAACGATGAGGGACCGGGGGTATCGAGCAGGGACTTCAGGAAGGAGAGCGATTCAGGCGTCACGTGGTGGACCGATCCAGTTGCAGCTCCAGGAAAAGCGACCCCTCGACGGGATTACTACGGTACGGCGGGATCTCACGAAAGCCAAGCTGACGGTACAATGCTATGGCGCTGGCCATGGTTGGGAGCGTATCGAGCCGCAGGCGACTATACCCCGCAGCCCTGGCCTCCCGGGTGGCGGCCTCGGTCAGCATTCGTCCCAGGCCGCGGCCGCGGAAGGCAGCTCGGACGTATAGCCGCTTCATTTCGCACACGCCCGCTTCCAGGCGCCGGAGTGCCACGCAGCCGGCGATTTCTCTGCCGCCCCGCGCCAGCAGGAGCCGTCCGTCCGGAGGCGCATAGCTGCCCGGCAGGGTCGCGAGCTCCTCGTCGAATCCTTGAAAGCACAGATCGACTCCAAGCGAAACGGCATACTCCTCGAACAGGAGGCGTGCGGTAGCTATATCTGCGGCGCCGCTGGCCTCGGCGATTTTCAAGCCGGTTGCGGCTGCCATCGTTGCACACCGGTAGAGGATTGCCCGGTCAGAGCCCACTGGATTCGTTGGGCTCCGTCCACGACGCGCGGACCGGGGCGCGAAGTGTAGGCGTTTCCGTCGATAATCGAAACCGGCACCGTCCGCAGCAGCCCCAGCCCCTCAGGTTCCTGGAGCGCGCGCAGCTCGGCCCGCGCCCGCTCGACGCCAAAGCCGCAGAGCATCACTATCACGTGGTCGGGTTTGAGGCCGCGCAGCTCGCCCCACTGCCGCCTGGCGGAGTGGCTCCCGGGCGAGGCTCCCACATCCTGGCCCCCCGCCGCCGCAACCAGCTCGGGAACCCAGTGGCCGGCCAGGTACAACGGGTCGAGCCACTCGATGCAGAGTACCCTGGGCGTTTTTGCCCGCGGACTGGGGAGGAGTCTCTTGAGCCGGCTCCGAAGTCCGAGCACCAGCTCCTCAGCCTCGTCCTTCAGGTCCAGCGCCTGGCTCACGCGCCGAATGTCGCTCCAGATCCCGTGGAGGTCGCGCGCCTCGAGAGAAAGTATCGCTGGGGCCGGATGCAACGCGGTGGTCAGCCGGTGGACCTCGCCGTCCGCCACGGCGCACACTTCGCAGAGATCCTGGGTGATGACCAGGTCGGGAGCGAGCCGGCGCAGCAGGTCGGCCGCGATGCCGATGACAGCTTGCCCCGCGTCACGCAGGCGGCGGACCTCCGCATCGATCGCCCCTCCGGCCGCGGCGATGTTCACCGGTGTTGCGGTCACTCTGGGGAGGCCTTGAACCGATGCGGGGTAGTCGCACTCGTGCGAGATGCCCACCAGGGATCCCGCGCCCCCCAACGCTGCCACGATCTCGGTTGCCGCCGGCAAGAGCGTGATGACCCGCATCTACCTCTCGGCCAGGCGGCTCGGACGATAGTTTACGAACAGCAGCAGCCCGGTAAACGGGGCGATCAGTGCTCTGAAATCATGGGTGAGCAGGTATGCCACGGTGCCGAGCAGCGCGGGGGCTTCGACCAGGGCCCAGATTCCGATTGCCCGACCGAGGTTCGCTTTCCACCATGCGTCCTGAGACACTCCAGGGGCGGGTGGTGTCAGCCGCGCGGCAGTGTACATGGCAGCACCGAAAAGCACGGCGCTTACCACGAAGAGTCCCAGGTACAGCACTCGCCGGTCGGGCAGGGCCGACACCGGCAGCGAGATGTCGGTGCCGACGTACCACGCGGTGCCCATGAACAACATCACCCCCAGCACCAGCGCCGCGTGGATGATGCGGGCGCTGACGGCAGGTGATACTGGAGCCGCGGGCGGCACGCTACCTCCTGGCTACCCGATAAAGCAGTGCGCCCAGTATCGCGAACATCAGGAGGGCCGCGAGATCACTGGTGGCGAAGCCACCCACGAGGCGCTGTAGCCCCACGACGTGCGCCAGGTAATCAGCTGCGGGCACCTGGGCGGCTTCTGCCTTCAGAACCATTGCCGCCGCGACCCCGGCTATTGCCACACCGGCGATGGCGCCTCCTGCGATCAGCCCGCTGGCGTAGAGCACCCCGGGCCCGGACTCGACTTCGGCGATCGAGCGGGACCCGCTTCTGAGCCGCCGTTCGACCAGCCAGCGGACCGCCCCGCCGATGAACATCGGAGCCGAGGTAGAAATCGGCAGGTAGACACCCACCGCGATGGGCAACGACTGAAGACCCATGAGCTCGATGGCGATGGTGAGGAAGACACCGATCAGCACCAGCCCCCACGGCAGCCTCTGGGTGAGGATGCCGTCGGTGACCAAAGCCATGATCGTGGCCTTGGGGGAGTCGAGCTTGGTGACCGGCTTGCCGTCGATCTCGCGGATTCGGCCGCCGATGCCGGGGTCTACGAGATACGCCACCTCACGAGTGGATGGGTCGAGGAGGTACTTGCCCGGCTGCACGCCGTCGGTCGGCAGGTTGACTCGTACCACGTCCCACTGCTTGCCCTCATGCCGCATTTGCTCGCCCAGACTGGTGACCGATCGGTTAGCTGACCCAGGAGCCGCGGCCTGGAGGGTCACTCCAGGGTGCCGCTCGGGAACGACGTTGGTGTAAGTGGTGTTGAGTAGGGAGATGGTCCAGCCGATTGCCAGGGCAGAGGTCATGGCCCCTACCATGATTGCGATCTGCTGCCGCTTCGGGGTGGCTCCCACCAGGAAGCCGGTCTTGAGATCCTGGCTGGTGGTGCCCGCAAGGGCCGCCGACACCGCAATCACCGCGGCGATCGAGATGGCCGCTACCCGGTAGTCCACTCCCGTCCAGCCAATCATGTAGAAGATCGTGGCTGTCCCGATCAGCGCGGCGATCGTCATGCCCGAGATCGGGTTGGCACTGACACCGATCACCCCGGTGATGCGGGAGGATACCACGACGAAGAAGAAGCCGAAGATGATGATCAGGACCGAGCCCAGCAGGTTGACTCCCACCTGCGGAACCAAGGTGAGTAGGAGCACAAGGGCAATCGAGCCGACGATGGTCATCCAGATCGGGAGGTCGATGTCGGTCCTGACCCGGCTGCTGAGCTCACCTGCGCTCCGCTGCAGGTCCTGGAACCCCGAGCGGAACGCGCCGACGATGGTCGGCAGGGCACGGATCAGGGCGATGATCCCCGCAGAAGCCACGGCACCGGCGCCGATGTAGAACACGAACTCGGCCCGCACCTCGCTCGGGCTCATGTCCTTGATGAGCTTGGTCTCGGCGAAGATCGGCTGGGTAAGCCCTGAGCCGAAGAGGGTGATGGCCGGGATAAGAACGAGATAGGCGAGCGAGCCCCCCGCGAAGAGATAGCCGGCGATCCGGGGGCCGATGATGTATCCGACGCCGAGCAGCTCCGGCGACACCTCGGCCGAGATGGAGGCGTTCTTGTAGAAGCTGGATACCCGGCCGGGATACTCGTGCCATACCTTGAGGCCGGCCATCAGGAACTTGTACACGAAGGCGATCCCAAATGCCTGAAACAGCAGCCGGGCCTGGAGCCCTCCCTTGTCACCGGCAACCAGCACTTCGGCGCAGGCGGTGCCCTCGGGGTAGGTGAGGTTGCCGTGCTCCTTCACGATCAACGCCCGGCGGAGCGGGATCATCATCAGAATGCCGAGCAGTCCGCCGATCACCGCGATCACCGCCACCTTGCTCACGTTCAGGTCATAGCCCATCAGCAGAATGGCAGGGAGCGTGAAGACGACGCCCGCAGCGATGGACTCACCGGCCGAGCCGGTCGTCTGGACGATGTTGTTCTCGAGGATCGTGGACTTCCCCAGCGTGCGGAAGAAGGCCACGGCGAGTACTGCGATGGGTATCGAGGCGGAGACGGTGAGTCCGATCTTGAGCGCCAGATAAACGCTCGAGGCGGCAAAGACCACGCCGAGTATGGCGCCAAGCACGACAGCCCGGATGGTAAGCTCAGCCGGGGACTGGGTTGGCGAAACGTAGGGCTGAAAAACTGGTGCGGACGGCGGAGAGGAGGGCGTCGTAGTCGCCATGCCAGGCCTAGGTGTCGATGGGGAAGGCTGCAGGGAACGGTTGAAGGTACGGAGCGCGGGCGAAGACGTCCAGTTAAAGGCCTCCACGCCCCAGGATTCCAGAAAACTCTTGCGTTTTCGCATACCGGGGGGGTAGTATGTACCCGGCCTAAGGGTACCCC
>DATMDQ010000009.1:0-6878 GCA_035557715.1 Gemmatimonadales bacterium | reverse complement strand
GGGGGCTGTAGCTCAGCTTGGTTAGAGTGCCGCACTGTCACTGCGGAGGTCGCGGGTTCGAGCCCCGTCAGCCCCGCTCGCCCTGATAAAACCCTCACCCCGTCCGAACGGACGGGGTGTTGTGTTTCGGCCAGTCAGAGGCGCCGATGCCCGATCAGAATCCAAGTTTTCACGTACCGGTACTCCTCGCCCCGATCGTTGCCGCGGCCAACGGAGCCCGGCGAGCCGTAGACGCCACGCTGGGTGATGGCGGGCACTCGGCCGCGCTGCTGGATCACGGGCTCGCAGTGCTCGGGATCGATCGGGATCCGGAGGCCTTGGCCGTCAGCCGGGCTCGCCTGGGCGCCCAGAGAATCCAGTACCTTCAGGCCCCCTATGCCTCTGCTGAGGCGCTGGAGGCAGTGGCGGCATTTGGGCCGGATTTCATTCTGCTGGATCTTGGGGTTTCCTCCCGGCAACTGGACGAGGAGGCTCGCGGATTTACCTTCCGTCCGGGTGCTCCTTTGGACATGCGGATGGGCCGGACCGGAACCTCGGCCGCCGAACTCCTGAACAGCTCGGACGAGCGAACGCTGGAGGCGCTGTTCCGGGATTACGGCGACGAACGGCGGGCCCGCCGCCTGGCCTCCGAGATCGTCCGGCGCAGGGTGCGCCGGCCGTTCACCATTAGCGACGATCTGGTGAATGCCGTTCGGGCCACCCTCGGCGCCAAGGCGGGGCCGTCGGAATTCGCCCGGCTGTTTCAGGCAGTGCGGATGGCGGTCAACGATGAGCCGGCGGAGCTCGAGCGGGCCCTGGTAGCGTTCCGTGATGCACTCAAGCCCGGCGGGCGTCTGGCGATCATTACATATCACTCCGGTGAAGACCGGCTGGTTAAGCAATCGTTCCGCGACTGGGCTCGAAGCTGCGTGTGCCCGTCCGAGCTTCCGGTCTGTATCTGCCGCGGCCGGTCGCTCGGCCGGGTGGAGCCCCGCAAGCCAATCGTGCCGGAGCCGGCCGAGGTGGCGGAGAACCCCCGAGCCAGGAGCGCCAAACTGCGAATCTTTCAGGTTGATGAAGCCACTTAAGGGCCGCCACTGGGTGCTGCTCTGGCTCTTGATCTTCTTGGGAGGAGCCGTGGCGGTGGTGACGCGCCAGACGGCCGCGCTGCATACGGCGCGCCGGCTCCACGATCTGCGTGAAGAGCGGGGCAGCCTCGAAGCCCGCCGCGCCGAGCTCGAGCGTCGAATCCGAGTGGCCTCCAGCCGCCAGGTTCTGGTGCCCAAGGCGAAGCGCACTTTTGGGCTGCACGAGCCGGCCGACTCCGAGTTCGTGCTCTTCCCGGTTCCCGTCGCACCCGAGGCGAGCGTTCCCTGATGGCGCGCCCACAGGTCCGCATCGCCGCCATCCAGTTCGGCTTCGCGCTGGGCGTTGGTGCCATCCTCGCGCGGGCGGCGCAGCTGCAGTTGATGCAGGGCGACCGGTGGGCTGAAGCGGCCGAGCGCCAGCGGACCGAACGCACCGTCCTTCCCGCCCGTCGGGGAGCGCTGTTCGACCGCAATGGGGTGCCGCTCGCAGTCAGCCAGGAGTTCTATCACGTCGGCGTGGCTCCGAACGAGCTCGTCGATGCCCAAGCCCTCCAACTGCTGAGCCGGCATCTTGGCGTGTCGCGGGCTGCGCTCAATCGCGATGTCCGGGCCGGCAAACGATGGATCTATTTCCACGGGCCCTTCACGGCCACCCGGGTGCAGCCCCTGCGCCGGCTGCCCGGCGTCCATCTCACCCGAGATTTCCAGCGCTTCTATCCCTCCAGGAGCCTGGCGCGCCCCATCATCGGTGGTCTCTCGCCGGACGGTCCAGCCGGCGCGGCGGGACTGGAGCTCTCGCTGGACTCGATTCTTACTGGCGAGCCGGGCGAAGCTGTGCTCCTCAAGGACCGGGCGGGCCGGAGGTACGACTCGCCGTCCCGCATGGTCCGCGAGCCGGTCCCGGGGAACGATGTGGTCCTCACCCTGGACGCGGAGCTGCAGGAGATCGCCGAGCGGGGCCTGGATGACGCACTGGCGGAGATGAGGGCCGAGGGAGGGGATGTCGTGTTTCTCGACCCGACCACCGGCGAGCTGCTGGCGCTGGCATCGCGGCAGGCGCGGGGATCCGGGTTCGGATCGGTGCGTGCCTCCACCTTCACTGATCCCTTCGAGCCTGGGTCCACTGCCAAGCTCTTTACGGCCGCGGCACTGCTCAAGCACGGAAAGGTGAGCGGCAGAGATGCCGTCTTCGTCGAGGGTGGCAGGTGGCAGATGCCGGTTAACAGCAGCGGGCGGACGCGCTTGATCACCGACGTTCACAAGACGACCGGCAACCTCACGCTGGCGGAGACGGTGCAGATCTCCAGCAACGTAGGAATGGCCAAGTTCTCGTCCCGTCTGCTGCCCGAAGAGCAGTTCGAGATGTTGCGCGACTTCGGTTTCGGGACGCCGACAGGCACCGAATTTCCGTCAGAGTCGAGAGGGCGCCTGGCCCGGCCCGATAGATGGCAGCCGATGTACACTCGGGCCAGCATGGCCATGGGGTACGAGTTCGGGGTAACTCCAGTCCAGCTCGCCGCGGCGTACGGCGCAATTGCCAATGAGGGTCTGCTGCTTACGCCCACCCTGGTCCGCGAGGTCCGCGATCCTGCCGGCGTCGTGCTGTATCGGCATCAGCCCGAGCCGGTGCGCCGGGTGGTGACGCCACAGGTAGCGGCCCAGCTTCGTCAGTTCATGAAGGATGCCGTGGGCGAAGGCGGCACCGGTGGTGGCGCCCAGCTGACTAACTACTCTCTCCTTGGAAAAACCGGCACCGCAGTGCGATTCGAGGGCGGGCGTTACGTGACTGGCGAGTATACCGCCTCATTTGCCGCGCTGTTTCCGGCCGACAATCCTCAACTAGTGGTGGTGGTCAAGATCGATAACCCCACCGGCAAGTATTACGGCGGCCTCACCGCTGCTCCGGTCACCCGGACCATGCTGCAGCAGGCACTCGCCTCCCGCCGGATCGGCATCGACCGGAGCCGCCTCACTCCCCGTGATACGACGTTTCACCGATTGCCAGAGCCGGCCGCCACTTCTGCTGGAATGCCCCGTGTGGTGCTCTCATGGCCGTATCAACCTGATCGCCTGAGCGCCGGCAGCCGGCCGGTCCCGGAAGTAGCAGGTCGACCGGTCCGGGAGGCAGCGCTGGCCCTTCACCAGCGCGGATTTCGGGTGAGCCTCCGGGGCCTGGGGCGGGTCTCCCGTACCCTTCCCGCCGCAGGAGAAACCGCCAACGCGGGAACCGCCGTGATCGTGTGGGCCGACCAATGAGTACCCCATGCCGCTGACCTGGGGTGCCGTGCTCGATGAGCTTCGCCGGGCCGATCTGCTCGTCACGGCCCCGTCGAAGGCGGAGGATCCCAGCGGCGTCGGCGTCGACAGCCGGACCGCCGTCCCGGGAATGCTCTACGTGGCCGTCCGCGGCTCTCAGTCGGACGGGCATCGCTTCGCGGGCGACGCGGTGCGCCGCGGGGCCAGGGCGGTCGTGGTGGAGACGCCGCAGCAAGCAGGTGTCCCCGAGATCGTGGTCCGAGACAGTCAGCGGGCCGCGTTGGTCCTGGGGACCGCATGGTATGGGCATCCGGCGCGTGCCCTCACACTGATCGGAGTGACCGGCACCAACGGGAAGACCACCACCACGGGGTTGATCCGTCACCTCTTTAACCTGCGGGACACGGCCGGGAGCATAGGAACCCTCGGTGCCTTCGATGGAAGAGGGCAGCCGATCCCTTCCACTGCCGGTTCGTTGACCACTCCCGGTCCGATCGATTTGCAGGCGACACTCGCGGCCATGGTAGAGGGGGGGGTCACCCATGTCGCCATGGAAACCTCGTCCCACAGTCTGGACCAGCGCCGGCTCGACGGACTGAGCTTTGCGGCCGGGGTCTTCACCAACCTGACCCGTGATCATCTCGATTATCACAGCACGATGGAAGCCTACCTCACTTCGAAGCTCCGTCTGAGCTCTCTGCTCGGACTCTCCGGGATCGAGGTCGTGAACCTGGACGATGATGCCTGGCACGCGATGTCGCCCCGAACGCCAAGGCTCACCTTCGGGCTTCACCCCGCGGCCGACGTGCGGGCCACCAGCCTGGTGCTCGATGCCGCCGGATCCCGGTTTCAACTGGTCGGCAGGTTCGGGTCGGCCGAGATTTCCCTCCCGCTGCTGGGGGATTTCAACGTCGCCAACGCGCTCGCTGCGGCGGCGACGGCGCTGGGGCTGGGCCGGCCTCTGAGCGAAGTGGCCACGCGACTCTCTTCGGCGCCCCAGGTGCCCGGCCGGATGGAGCGGATCAGCGACACGCCATGCGTCGTGCTCCGGGATTACGCCCATACCCCGGACGCGCTGGAACGAGCCCTGACATCCCTGCGGCCACTGACCAGCGGACGCCTCATCGTCGTGTTTGGATGTGGCGGAGACCGCGACCGGGGCAAGCGGCCGATCATGGGCCGGATTGCCGCGGAGCTCTCTCACCTGGCCATCGCGACGTCCGACAACCCCCGCACCGAAGATCCCGATGCGATCATCGATGATATCGAGCAGGGAATGGGAGACATGCCCCACTTGCGGATCTCAGACCGGCTGGCCGCCATTCATGCCGCGCTGAACGAAGGACGAGCCGGCGATACGATCCTTCTCGCCGGCAAGGGCCATGAGACCTATCAAGTTCTCGGCACCGAAAAGATCGACTTCGATGAGCGGGAGATCGTTCAAGCAGCGGTGAGAGGTAAGCGGTGAGCAGTGAGCGGGAGGTTGGCACGCCCCCGTGGTCCGAAACGGCGGTGCGAGAAGCGCTGAGTCTCGAATTGCCGCGAGGTCGCCCTCCGCTGACCTTCTCCGGTATCAGCACGGATAGCCGCTCCGTCACACCCGGCGCACTCTTCGTCGCGCTCGAGGGCGAAAAGTTCGACGGGCACGATCATCTCGCGGCTGCCGCGGCCGCAGGAGCCACCGGTGCCGTCGTGCGCCCGGGAACGGGGCCGGTACTCGGCCTGATCCTGTTCGAAGTACCAGACACACTGCGCGCCTTTGGACTCCTGGCTCGCGCCCGGCGACGAACCCTCACGGGTCCGGTCGTTGCGGTGACCGGCACGAATGGAAAGACGAGTACAAAGGAGATGCTCGCCGCGGTGCTTCGCACCCGTTACGCTACCCACGCCACCCGCGCCAATCTCAACAATCTGGTTGGCGTTCCGCTGACGATCCTCGAAGCCCCGGCTGGTACCGAGGCGCTCGTGGTCGAGGCGGGGGCCAACCTGCCGGGCGAGATCGCGCGGTATCGTGAGATCATCGAGCCTTCCTTGACGGTCGTGACCAACGCGGTTGCGGGACACCTGGAAGGCTTTGGGTCGCTCGCGGGCGTGGTGGCGGAAAAGCTGTCACTCACCGACGGGGTGCCCCTCGCGGTGGTGGGTGTCGAGCCAACTGGACTCGCCGCCGGAGCCCGAAAGCTCGCCGGCCGGGTCCGAACCGCCGCCCTTCGCGACGCCGATCTCACCCCGGATCGGGTGGCCCTCGACGAGTCCGCCCGTCCCGTCCTGACGATCGGCGAGAACACGTTTGTCCTCCCGATCCGCGGCCTGCATCAGGCCGACAATGCCATCCGAGTATGGGCGGTGGTGGAGGCGTTAGGGCTGGATCCCAAGGCGGCCGCGCGAGCCCTGGAAGGATTCTCGATGCCGGGCGGCCGCGGCGAGCTGCTGCAGGAGGGGGCCCTCACGATCCTGAACGATTGCTACAATGCGAATCCCCAGTCCTTTCGCGCCGCGATCGCCACTGCGGGGGCGCTGCGGGGGAAGCGGCGGCTGGTCTTCGTCGCAGGCACGATGCGGGAACTGGGTGAGCACTCCGCCGCGCTCCACCGCGAGGTGGCCGACGCGCTGGTCCAGCTGAACCCAGAGATCCTGGCGGCGGTGGGTGATTTCGTCCCCGCGCTCACGCGCCACGCCACCGCCCTCGGCGAGCGCCTGATCACTGCCGCCGACCCGCTGGCCCTGGCGCCGATTCTGGCCCAGCGCCTGCAGGGCAATGAGATGGTCGTGCTGAAAGCATCCCGCGGGGTAGCGTTGGAGCGTATACTTCCGGCACTCGCGGCCCGCGCGAAGAATCCAGGTGCTCCCCCGGCACCCCTCCGTTCTCACTGAGGACTGATGTTCTATCACTGGCTCGCCCCGCTTGGCAAGCAGTACATCATCTTCAATCTCTTCAACTACATCAGCTTCCGCGCTGCGGGGGCCACTGTCACGGCATTGCTGCTTGCGTTTGTGTTGGGACCCTACGTTATCCGCCGGCTCCGGGAAAAAAAGGTGGGGCAGGTCATCCGGGCCGAAGGTCCCGCGAGCCATCAAACCAAGCGCGGCACGCCAACCATGGGCGGCCTCATCATCCTCTTCGCCACCATCGTGCCAACTTTGCTCTGGGCGCCGCTCACCAACCGCTTCGTGGTGGTAGCGATGCTCTCGACGCTCTGGATGGGGTGCATTGGGTTTCTCGACGACTACCTCAAGATCGTGCAGGGCAAGTCGCGCGGCCTGGTGGCGCGGTGGAAGCTGGCAGGGCAGTGCAGCTTCGGGCTCCTGCTCGGGCTCTTTCTGGCCTTCAACCCGGTCGTGCCGGTCGAGACCATCCCGGCCACCGCCACCACGCTACCGTTCTTCAAGTACCTGGTGGTCAACTTCGCGCCCTGGCTGTTCGTGGTGTTTGTGACTGTTGTCATCACCGGCGCCAGCAACGCGGTCAACCTGACCGACGGCCTGGACGGCCTGGCCACCGGACTCGCGGGCATCGCCGCTGCTGCGTTTGCCGTGTTCGCCTACCTGTTCGGC
>DATMDQ010000008.1:0-9577 GCA_035557715.1 Gemmatimonadales bacterium | reverse complement strand
GTGCCCGTGATGAGGATTCGCATGAGCGGAGACTATGGCTCATGCGATCCCACGTCAACTTCTACCTACCATCTCGCCTCGCTGAATCACTTGGTGGCGAGACGCTTGTCGAGGTTCACCGCCATGTCCAGGTGCGCCTGGGGGCCGGCGCCACCTTCACCACCGAGGCTGCCGATCGGAGCCTCGCCGTGCGATACGTCGGCAGGTGGTTTCGTCTGAGGCTTCTCCTGGGAAGTCGCCGCGGGACGATCGGAGGGCGCCCGTGGACCGCAGGCGAGAACCAGGCCCGCGGTTCCTGCGGCCAGCCAGAGTGTGCCAGACATGTGGGTCTCTCAGTTGAGGTTGTTACGGAGGAATCACTGCGCTCTCGACGCAGTCGGCGCAGCTGGTCTCCCGGGTGTAGGCCGCAGGATGCCGTGAGAGGAAGCCGGCCGGATGGTAGCCCGGCGTCGCGTCTGCCGCATTGGGGCGGTGGCAGTCCAGGCACTGCGAGCGCACATGGCAGCCGCTGCAGGTCCGTGCCGCCGCAGGCTGGGTGTACCTGGGATGTTCTGTATCTGGTACGACGCCCCGGAGGAATCGACCGCTTTAGTGTTGAAGCTCCGGCGTTAGCCCCGAGTCCCGGGCCACCTCGAAGCAGCAGCGGACCCGATCGTACCGATCGCAACATTTCGTCACCCTGGTACCAACGAACTCGCTCAACATACTCTCGAGCGCATTGCAGGCCTCGGGATGCTCGGCCGTGGCAGCCGCTAATGGGCACCCATGGCTCCGGATGATATAGAGCCCATCCTCTTCATCCACTTCTGACAGGCCCCCAAGCTCATTCAGGAGGGTGCTTGCAGTGGCGACCCGATCTCGTAAGGGGCCATGAGGTGCTGCCGCGCGCCCCGACATGGCACGACGGCCGACCTCATACATTATGGAATCGAACTCCGCCGCCCCCAGTCGATGCGCCAGCACATGGAGCAGCTGCGTCAAGATGGGGATATACGCCCGGGAGAAGAGCAGTTCGGCCTGCATGGTTATGCCGTAGACTCCCGCCGGTTTGCTCGGACCTCGGCGGCTGCCACGCCGCTCCACCAACTCATCGCGCTCCAAGGTGGCCAGCTGGGCCCGTACCGCCGTCCTTGTCAGGTTAAGGGCCGAGGCAATCTCATCCACGGTTCTGGCACCTTGCCGAAGGAGCTCCAGGATCTTCCCGCCGGTTCCTTCGATAACGCGGCGTGGCAGCTGTCTTCCCATATGGTTGCCTCGAAGCCCTCCAGCGCAGAGATCATGCTGCGCAGAGGAAAGTAAAGATTCGGCTACTTTATCTTGCTTTTCTCCCGCCCGTTTCGTATCTCTAACTGTGCCATAGGATCCCTGGCTCTTTCCAAGGCCAGGGTTGCCCAGCAGTACCATTCTACCGCCCTGATGGAGCGTGGGCCATGTCTATTCCTTCATTTGTGGTTAGCTCGAAAGCACGTCAACTCACGTGGAGTACTCTCATTCTGGGCATCTTAGGGACGGCGGGGGGAGCCCTGGCGTGCAGCTCGAAGAGCACACGCGAAGAGCCTGGGCAAGTGCCTACCGGGACTGGTCCCACCCAGGACGATCGCTCGCCTCAAACCCTGGCCGAAGGTCAGCGGATCTTTCGCTATGAGACCTTCGGAGATGAGCAGTTCTGGACCGACACCGCGCGGCTGCACGAGGTGGTGCAGAAGTCGGTGAGTCCCAAGACGGCGCTCTCGGTGGGACTCAAGGTAGACGCCGCCGCCATACCGCCCGACGTCGCGCAGGCGATCAAGAACGGCCAGGTCGACCTCGAGAGCCCGGCCACTACAGTGACCCTCCTCAAACTCAATGCGGTCGTCGGACTTAAGGGGACAGTAACGAACGCTGGCGGGAAGGACACGCTTGTCCGTCTTGGAATTACCTGCGCCCTCTGTCACTCTACCGTTGATAACTCCTTCGCTCAGGGAATCGGTAAACGCCAGGACGGATGGCCCAATCGTGATCTCAACGTCGGTGCAGTCATCGCCTTGTCACCAGCTGTCACCGCCGAGCAAAAGACAGTCTACAACTCGTGGGGCCCGGGCAAATACGACCCCCGCTTCAACATCGATGGCAAGAGCAATCCGCTGGTTTTACCACCTGCCTACGGTCTCGCCAGCGTGAAGAACGAGACCTACACCGCCGAAGGGCCCATCTCATACTGGAATGCCTACGTCGCGGTCACCCAAATGCACGGCCATGGCAACTTCTCCGACCCCCGGCTCGGCATCAACATCAGGCAGTCACCCGATATGGTCGGGCCGCGACTCGCGGCGCTGCGGAGTTACCAGCACAGCCTGCCAGCGCCACCTGCTCCGGCAGGGAGCTTCGACGTGGCCGCCGCACAACGCGGCCGCTCCTTGTTCAACCGGTCGTGCTCGACTTGCCACGTGGGTGCAACTGGCACTGATAACAATGATGGCAAGCTGCACCAGCCAGCCGAAACCGGAATGGATAGCGGCTACGCGGTCCGTACCGCGAATAAGGCATACCGCACGACCCCGCTCCGCGCACTTTGGCAGCATCCCCCGTATTTCCACGACGGTGCCGCGGCGACGCTCGCAGATGTGGTCGCGCATTACAATCGCGTGCGCAACCTGAGACTCACCCCCGAGGAGGAGCGAGATCTCGTCGAGTACTTGAAAACACTGTAGTCCGCGGTGGATGTGCACTGCGTCGCAGCCCGAATGAACAGCGGGGGGTGGTTGTCGTGTGCCCTCTTGCTCCGTCACAATTTTCCCCCGTGATCCCTGTCACGACGTGAATTCCAGCGATAGATCAATTTCCTACGAGCAATCTGGATCGTGTCGGAGGCATCGTGACCGGGCCAACAACCTGAGTCTCTCATGAGAAGCAAGGCCAGCTTTCGCGGCCACCCAATCCACCCGGCTTTAATCCCGTTTCCGTTCGCATTTCTCTACGGCGGGTTCTTCTTCGATCTTGCCGGGCGACTGGCGGAGCGGCCCGCTTGGTGGACCACAGGGTCTTATTTGAGTCTCCTCGGTATTGTCGCGGCACTGATTGCCGCGGTTCCAGGGTTCATCGATTACTTCATGACGGTGCCGCCCAAGAGCTCCGGGAAGAAGCGTGCTACGAAGCACATGCTGGTCAACCTGGGAGCCGTGATTCTGTTTGCCGCGGCCTGGGCGGTCCGCGGAAACTCCGACGCACTACCGAGTATGACCGTGTTGCTGTTTGAGGGCATCGGCATAGCCCTCCTGACCGCCGGCGGATGGATGGGTGGTGTCCTGGTCAGTCGTAATCAGATCGGAGTTGATCACCGCTACGCCCGATCGGGGAAGTGGAAGGAAGAGAGGATCCATCCCTCCCAGGGTCAGTCCGCCGTCGTGGCCCGAGCGGACGAGCTCCAGGTAGACCAGATGAAGCTGGTTCATCTTGGTGGTCGCCGGATCGTGCTTGCCCGGACAGATGCCGGGTACGTTGCCTTCGATGACCGTTGCCCTCATCGCGGAGGCTCACTGGCCGCTGGCATCATGATCGACGGCGTGGTGCAGTGCCCGTGGCACGGCTCACAGTTTAGTTGCCGGACCGGCGCGGTAAAGGCCGGCCCGGCCGAAACGTCGATCGACACCTACCGGGTCACCGAAGAGCAGGGACAGGTGAAACTCCTCCTACCCGCGGATTAGCCCCGGTAACCAGTATCCATTCCGGGACCATCCCAACCTCCTCCCATCTCCCGCCCTAGCTCCAAGACGGTTGCGTACTTGTCGCAAGTACGCTGGCGCCGCTCACGGAACTGCTTGCTCGGGGGACAACCGGGACTGTCGGGGAGAAGGGTCGAAAGGTTGCGACCGGCTGAGCTGCCGAAGATATTTGGACACCGATATTTCGCTTCACCACGGGGGCGTAGCTCAGTTGGTAGAGCAAGGGACTTTTAATCCCTAGGTCGTGGGTTCGAGTCCCACCGCCCTCATTCAATCCCCAGAACAACTTAGGTACCACAGAGACATCGGTTTTCAGGGAGGTTGGAATGACGACCAGCGAAAAAAAGATGCTTGCTGCCGGCACAATCATGGGAGTGGTAATCGGGCTTATGATAGGGTTGTTCCTTGCGATCAGGCCGGAACTGTTTAGGTAGTTGCGCTGCTTCCGCGCCTCGATCAGCTTCACGACATAGTCTTGACGAGAATTCGCGAAGCATGATTCAAGAGTCAGAGTGGGCGGCGCGGCTCTCACAGCAACGCCGCCTCTCGTAGAAATCTAATTACTTAGATTTCGGCTTCTTGACCGTCTCGATCACCGTCGTCAATAGCCCGCAACAACTCAGGCACCGATGACTGCCGGATCGCATGCCTCGATCAATAAGACCGCCAGACTCGCTGGTGCCCTGTACCTGGCCATGGCGGTCTTCGGCTTCTTTGGCATCCTGTATGTCCCGTCCGTTCTTGTGGTGCCCGGGGATGCCGCCACCACGGCCCGCAACATCATGGCATCCGAGGGGCTCTTCCGCAGCGGCACCGTCAGTCACCTGATCGGCCAGACCATTTTCATTTTCCTGGTGCTGGCATTGTACCGGCTCCTGAAGCCTGTGGACAAGAATCGCGCGGTGCTGATGGTCCTCCTGGCACTACTCGGCGTCCCCATCGCGTTCCTTAACGAGGTCCACCACCTTGGGGCCCTGCGGCTGCTCAGCAGCGCGGACGGTGGAGGGTTTACCCCGACTCAGCTCCAGGTCCAGGCGATGCGGTTCCTTGACATGCGCAGGAGCGGGATCCTTCTCAACCAGGTATTCTGGGGACTCTGGCTATTACCCTTAGGCCTGTTGATCCTGAGATCCGGGTTCCTCCCCAAGCTGTTGGGTATCCTCTTGGTGATCGGCGGCGTTGGTTATGTGGTTGACTGGGCCACGCAGCTCCTGTGGCCGAGCCTCCCGACAATCAGTCAGTTCACCTTTCTTGGAGAGTTGCTGTTGCCCCTGTGGCTTCTAATCAAGGGAGTGAACGTTGCACGGTGGCAAGAGGCCGCGCTTCAGGCACACCACGGCGCGGTCTGACATGCGCTTGAGGTGGCCGCCCCCGATTGCGATCTAGAGGGCCCCACCCGCTGGCTGGTGCGTTAGCCACCAGTCCCGGGCACGGTCCTGGGTCCAGCCGCCTGCGCCCTCCACCTCTGCCAGCCTGAGCGACAGCTCCCTGGCTGACTGCGGCCGATCCGCAGGGTCCTTCGCCAGGCAGGAGAGCACCAGCCGGTCGAGCGCGGGCGGGATCGGTAGCTCGGACCGAGCCGAGGGTGGGAGCGGTGGCGTATGGATGTGGTGCATCAGAAGCCCCATCGGGGTCTCGGCGGTAAAGACGAGCTGCCCGGTCAGGAGCCAGTAGGCGACACAGCCGGTGGCGTAGATGTCGACCCGGCCATCGAGGGTGCACCCGCCCAGCGCCTGCTCGGGCGCAATGAACGCCGGCGTACCCTGAACGACATTCTCGCGAGTGAGGCCGGAGTCTGGGTCTGAGGGCTCATCGAAGGCCTTTACCAGTCCGAAGTCCAGCACCTTGACGAAGTCGTAATCCTCGCCGTACCGGCAGAGGAAGATGTTCGCCGGCTTGATGTCGCGGTGAACCAGACCGCATGACTCCGCCTCGGATAGCGAGTGGCAGATCTGGCGGAGGAGGTAGATGGCCCGGTCGGGCGGGATAGGCCCAAAGCGTCGCAGGAGCGTGTTTGCGTCGAGACCATCCAGCAGCTCCATGACGTAATAAAAGCTGCCATCAGCCGCGATCCCGAAATCAAAGAGCTCCACGGTGTGGGGCGAGCGAAGGCGGGCGATCACCTGCGCTTCGCGCTCGAATCGGCGCACTGCTTCCTGCGACAGTCCGGCAGGCGCATCGCCGGCGACGGACGGCCGGATGAGCTTGATGGCGGCAGGCCTTGCCAACATGCGATGCCGGGCTCGCCAGACCTCCCCCATCCCTCCCTCTCCGAGCTTCTCCTCCAGGCGGTAGCTGCCTAGTTCGCG
This sequence comes from Gemmatimonadales bacterium, assembly GCA_035557715.1. Classification (GTDB taxonomy): domain Bacteria; phylum Gemmatimonadota; class Gemmatimonadetes; order Gemmatimonadales; family GWC2-71-9; genus CAVVWJ01. The sequence continues at coordinate 3,567 of DATMDQ010000008.1, read as the reverse complement.
CGCGCGCTTGACCTCGGTGCCCAACTGGTAAACGACGCGGGCACCCACATAGGCCATGCCCACCACGAGGAGGTACGGGAACACGAGCGCAAAGAAGAACTGTTCCGGCACCAGCCTTAACGAACTGGCGCCCGAGGCCATCATGAGCCCGATGATGACCGGGACGGCGCTGACCGATGCCAGAGCCGCTAAGACCGCCCGACGCGGTCGAGTCGGTACCACGACGGTGAACAGCACCACCCATACGGCCACCCACGAGAGGCCGAGATACCCACTGTGCGTGTCGATTCCCACGGGATCGCCAAATTCGGCCGCGGCGATGCCGTAGCTACTGGCGATCTCGAATGCCAGGCCGATGCTCATGGCCGTGGAAAGCGAAATGCGAGGGCTCCGGATCACCGCCGCGACGAGCAACGCAACGACGATCCCGATCACGCCGGGACCCCACAGCACGAAGCTGCCCAGAAATCGGCCCCGATCGCTAGGAAGCAGCAGCGCCGGGAAGATGCCGGCCATGAAGAACACGAAGGCGTACAGCAGGGCGAGGACGCGGAGCCGCGCGGCAGACTGGACGAGCAGATCGGTCGGGAATGACGACGAGATCGCTCGAGACTTCGAGGGCTCCACGTCAGGGTGCAACAGGGTGACGTGCTCGTGCCTGCCGCGGCTCAAGTCTTCAGCCAGGCGGCACCTCGCGCAGAACGTTCGTTACCTTTGTCGAAGGCCATCCATGCCTCCCCCTCTCTCTCACAAGGCCCTGGAGGAATCTCAATGAAGGTGTGCATCGTCGGGGCGTCCGGCAAGCTCGGACGGTGCATGGTGCAGCAACATCACTCTCCGTATCGAGCGGCCGCCCTCGCATAGTGGCCCCCGGGATGGTTATTTCCACGCCATGTTCCGCTGGCTCAAGCGGTTCTCACCCGCGACAGCAACACCGCTGGATCCCAGCGCCGAGCTTGAGGCCATCCGTCAGTATCGGGTGACGCGAAAGCTGGGCGAGGGGGGCATGGGCGTAGTCTACGAGGCGCGGGATGAGCGGCTCGATCGACTGGTGGCTATCAAGCGGGTGCGCGGCCTCGACGCCGACACGTCGCTCAAGCAGAGGCTGTGGCGGGAGGCCCGAGTGGCCGCGGGCATCAGCCATCCCAATATCTGTCAGGTCTACGAGCTGGCCGAGGAGCACGGCGAGCTGTTCGTGGTCATGGAGCTGCTCACCGGCGAGACCATGGCCGACCGCATCGGGCGTGGGTCCCTCCCACTCGGCGAGGCGCTGCAGACTACTCTGGGCGTCCTCAGCGCTCTCGAGGCGATGCACTCTCGGGGAATCATCCACCGCGATCTCAAGCCGTCGAACGTCTTCCTTACCCCACACGGGGTAAAGCTGCTCGACTTCGGACTGGCCCGGCCCGAGACCGGCGATATCCAGTTGACGAGGCCCGGTACCGTGGTAGGAACTCCCCGGTACATGGCGCCCGAAACGCTCAACGACGAGCCGCTGGGGCCCGCCACCGATATCTTCGCGGTGGGCGCGATCCTCTTCGAGATGCTTAGCGGCAGGCCCGCGTTTGGCGGGCGCTCTATCTATGAGGTCTACGCGGCGCTGATGAAGGACCAGCCTCCACCATTGGTGGGTGGTCCGGACGTGCTGGCGGCCGACAGGATCATCCAGCGGGCGCTCGTCAAGGAGCCGTTACACCGGTATTCCAGCGCGGGTGCAATGGCGCGGGAAATCCGAGAGGCGCTCACTCTTCTGGACAGCGGGCCGGTGACCCGGGTCCAAACGATGACCCGGCTCATCGTGCTCCCGTTCCGGCTGCTTCGGCCCGATGCGGAGATCGAGTTCCTTGCCTCCAGCCTCCCGGAGGCCATTACCGAGTCGCTCTCCGGTCTGGAGACGCTCACGGTGCGGTCGTCGGCCACGGGTGCGCGTTTCGCCGGCAACAGTCCCGATCTGAAGGCCATCGCCACCGAGGCCGGAGTGGACGTGGTGCTCCTCGGCACCCTCCTCCGCGCGGATGCCCAGGTGCGGGTATCCATCCAGCTGGTCGAGGCGCCGGCCGGAACCGTCGTGATCTCGCGAAACGCACAGGTTGCGCTCACCGATATTTTCCAGCTGCAGGACGAGCTGACCCGACAAATTGTGGATGCCCTGGCTCTCCCGCTCTCCGCTCGCGACCGGCGGGCGCTGCACCGCGAGGTGTCGCCCAATCCAGAGGCCTATCAACTGTATCTACACGCCAACCACATTGGGGAAGGTGCGTCCAACCCCGCCAGGCTCGTCACCGCGCGGGACCTGTACCAGCGGTGTGTCGAGCTCGACCCGCAATACGCTCCCGCCTGGGCCCGCCTGGGGCGGGTGCACCGGGTGCTGGGCAAGTACGGCTACGGTGATGTCAGTGAAGCGCGAGATCGTGCGGAAGCGGCGTTCCACACCGCGCTGAAGCTCAACCCGGATCTGCCGCTGGCCCACAATCTGTACACCTATTTCGAGATCGAGGAATTTGGGGCCGCCCCGCAGGCGCTCCTCCGGCTCCTTCGCCTGGCAAAGACCGGCGCGGCCGACCCCGACCTCTACGCCGGATTGGTCGTCGCCTGCCGGTTTTGCGGCCTGCTCGAGGCCTCGCTGGCGGCCGACCGGCGTGCCCGGCGGATCGACCCGGGGGTACGAACCAGCGTCCACTACACCCACTGGATGCTGGGCGACTACCAACAGACCATTGTCAGCGATCTGGAGGAGATCCAGACTCTGCGCTACGCGGCACTCTGGATGGTGGGCCGGCAGGAGGAGGCGCTCGCAGGTGTTCGAAGGCTGGAGCCGCAATGGCAGACCGGCGAGCGATGGTTGCTCAAATCGCTGCGTGCCGCCTTCGAGGAAGATCGCGACCAGTGCGTGGAAGGTACCCGCCAACTGCTCGAGACCGGGTTCCACGATCCCGAAGGGATCCTGTTCTGCGCCCGTAACCTCGCGCGGGTGCAGGACCGTGACTTTGCTCTGCAGCTGCTCGGCCGGACAGTGGACGGCGGGTTCTACTGCTCCCTCCCTCTGGTGCAGGACCCGTGGTTCGACTCGGTGCGGGCCGATCCCGACTTCATCCGCATTCTCCACCGGTCAGAGGAGAGGAGCCGGGAAGCCGCCGCCGCGTTCGGCGACGCGGGTGGCGAGCGTCTGTTGGGCATTGCCGGCTAAGGTCGCGTTTTTCCTCGCTCTGCTGGCATGGGGCGCCATCGTGGGGACCACGCGAGGATTGGCTCAAGTGGGACCCGACCGTCCATTCGGCATCCCGATGACCCGCATGGGTTCAGGCACGGCGTGGCTGCCCGACGCGTCCCCCATGCGCGCCTGGCACTTCACGGCTGGATCCTGGATGCTGATGGTCCACGGCGACGCCTTCCTCCAGTACGACCACCAGGGCGGCCCGCGCGGCGCTGACCAGCTCGGCAGCATCAACTGGGGCATGATCATGGCCATGCGGCAGGTCCAGGGCGGCACGCTCCATCTCCACGGCATGGCGAGCGCTGAGCCGCTGACGATCGGCGCTAGCGGCTATCCACTGCTTCTGCAGAGCG
>DATMDQ010000007.1:0-10109 GCA_035557715.1 Gemmatimonadales bacterium | reverse complement strand
ATTCCCGAGTAATATTTACCTGCTGTCCCGGGAGGCGCCTGGTTCGGGCCGACTGTCGATGTGGGGGAGTTCCCCCACATTTTTTTTCTTTCTCTGCCGATGTCTGCCGACGCGCTTCTCGCACCGATTCGCGATCACATCACCGGGCTCGGTTTCGAGCTGGTCGATCTCAAGCGGACCGGAACGTCGCAGCGTCCCATCCTGCAGGTGCGGGTGGACCGCCCGGACAGCCAACCCGGCCAGGGAGTGACGGCCGACGACTGTGCCGTGATCAGCCGGTCCCTCGAAGGTTTCCTGGAACACAGGGCGATGGTCGGACCGCGCTACGTGCTGGAGGTCTCATCGCCCGGGCTCGAGCGGCCGTTGCGGTGGCCCGAGCACTGGCGGCGATTCGTGGGACGGCAGGCGCGAGTCCGCTCCCCGTCGCTCCCGGGGAAGTCCCGGGTCGAGATTCTGGCGGTTCCCGACGACGAGCACGTTGTGTTGCGGCTGGACGACGGGTCTGAGGTGACGTTGGCGCTGAACTCGATTCGGGAGGCGGCGCTGGTGGTGGACTGGGGGACACTGGGTAAACGCGGTAGGGGGTGAATGGATGGCTGGTTCGACTGAGATGTTGGCCGCGTTCCGCGAGCTGACCACGGCAAAGCAACTCGAGCGCTCCGATCTGCTGGAGCTCCTGCGGGACGGCATTCATGCCGCCCTGGTTCGCAAGTTCGGCCCGAACGTTCGGTTCGAGCTGAGCGTGGACGAGCTGCAGGGAACCATCAAGGTTGTCCGCCTGCGGCAGGTTGTCGAAGTCGTCGAGGATGCCAGCTGGCAGATCACGCTGGAGGAAGCGCAGTACGAGGACGCCGACTTCCAGATCGGGGACATGCTCGAGGAGGAGGTTCCCTTCGTCGAGTTCGGCCGGCTCGCGGTACAGGCGGCCAAGCAGCGGATCATCCAGCGGGTCCGGGAAGGCGAGCGCGCCCGCATCCGGGAAGAGTTCACCTCCAAGGTCGGCGAGCTGCTCTCCGGTGAGGTCCAGCAGATCGAGCGGGGCAAGCTGGTGATCATGCTCAACAAGTTCCGCGAGGCCGAAGCGATCGTGCCCTACCGGGAACAGAACCATCGGGAGCACTTCCATCAGGGCGACACCATCCGGGCCGTGCTCAAGCGGCTGGAGGAGACGCCGAAGGGCCCGCGGCTCATCCTGTCACGGGGCGATCCGCTGTTCGTGAAGGCGCTCTTCAAGCTCGAGGTGCCCGAGATCCAGCAGCAGGTGGTCGAGATCCGCGCCATCGCCCGCGAAGTAGGCAGCCGCACCAAGGTCGCGGTGATCTCCCGCGACGACGCCATCGATCCGGTTGGCGCCTGCGTCGGCCTCAAGGGATCACGGGTCCAGGCCGTGGTGAACGAGCTCGGTGGTGAGCGGATCGACATCGTGCCGTGGTCGCCCGACCCCGAGCGGTTTGCCCGGCTGGCGCTGGCCCCGGCCCGGGTGGCTAAGGTCTTCTCCGACCCCGAAGCCAAGACCATTCAGGCGGTGGTTGACGAGGACCAGCTCTCGCTCGCCATCGGGCGCAACGGGCAGAACGTCCGCCTGGCGTCCGAGCTGACCGGTTGGAAAATCGACCTCTACTCCAGCCGCGAGTGGCTGGAGCGCGGTGGCGAAGGGCCGCTGTTCGCACCGCTCCCGCCCGAAGAGGAGATGGCCGGCAAGGTCCCGCTCAGCGAGCTCAAGGGATTGTCACCCGACCTCACCGGGATTCTGGAGAGCGCGGGCTACAAGATGCTCAACGACATTCTCGATCTCGAGCGCGAGGATATCGCCAAGATTCCGGGCATGATGCCCGAGACGGCCGATCAGCTCATGGCCTTTCTCTCCGAGCTTACGACGGATGAGGATAGCAGCGAGGAATCCCGGCCCAAGGCATGAGCGGCCTGCTGGGCCTCATCGGCCTGGGGTACCGGGGCCGGCGCATCGTCGTCGGAGTGGATGGAGTGAGAAGAGAATTGCAGGCGGGAGAGTGCTGGTGCGTGGTGGTGGCGGAGGATGCCAGCCCGCGTGCCGTGGAAAAGGTGGTCCGGCTGGCGGCAGCCAAGAATGTGCCGCTGCTGTCGGGACCGAGCGCCGCAGCGATCGGCGCGCAGTTGGGTAAACCGCCTGTGATGGCGGTAGGCGTACGGGACCGCGCGTTGGCCGGCGGCATGGTGCAGCTGGCGCCCGTACGCTCTTGATGGAGGCATGAGTGGTTAAAACTCGAGTTCACGATCTGGCAGCGGAGTTCGGCGTCGCCCCTGAGCAGCTTCTCAACATGCTCAAGGACATGAACATCTTCGTTCGCAGCCACCTGTCGGCGCTGGAGAGCGATCAGGTCTCCGCGGTCCGGGTGCGCTGGGAGCGGGACAAGCGGAAGAGCGCGGACGAGCCGGCCGCCAAGAAAGGGCGTCGCAAGGCGGCCAAGCCCGCTCCCGCTCCGGTAGCGGCCGAGGCCAAGCCGGCCAAGCGGCGCCGGACCGCGGCTGAGGTGGCGCAGGTGGAGGCTCAGGTCCAGGCAGAGAAGGCCGCCGAGATGGCGGCGCTGGAGCTGGAGCGCCCCGTCCTGCACGAGCCCGAAGAGAGCGCACCCACCCAGACGCTCGAGGAGCGCGCCCGGGCCTTGTTCAAGGACCTGCCGCCCGCGCCGCCGGAGGTCGAGGAAATCGAGCCGGCTGTCCCGGATGAGCCGGTCAACGGCGGTGCTCCGGAAGCCCGGCCTGCGGCGCCGGCAGCCAGCACCCGCGCCCCGTTCATCCCGCCGCGGGTGCAGCGTCCCGCGGCCGCGCCCACCCGCGGACCCAAGCCGGTCTTCAGCAGCAGCGCCCCGGCCAACCAGTCGCGCCCCAGCTCGCCGTCCCGTCCCTCGGGCGGCCCTTCACGTCCCAGCGGCGGGCCGCCGGCGCGTCCGGGCAGCGATCGCAACGCGCCGCCGGTGCGCACCTTTGGACCCGACGCCGAGAAGGGGGGCGGCAGGAAACGGGGCAAGAAGGGTAAGCGCTCGTCGGTGGATCAGGACGCAGTGCAGGCCAACATCATGCGTACGCTCCAGGGGATGAAGGGTCCCGGCGGACGCAAGGGCCGGCGTACCGATGAGCCGTCCTTCCAGGCAGTGCAGGCCGGCCGGATGGCCGAGGAGAAGGAGCGGGAGAAGACTCTCGTTCGGGTCAACGAGTTCGTCTCCGTCTCGGAGCTCGCTGCGGCGATGAAGGTGCCCGCTACCCAGATCGTCCAGTTCGCGTTCAAGGAGCTGGGGTTGATGGTGACGGTCAACCAGCGGCTCGACTTCGATCAGATCGAGCTGATCGCGTCGGCCTTTGGTTTCCAGGCGGTCCGGGAGGACGAGTACGCCGCCGAGGCGGAGCTGAATCAGACCGAAGAGAATCCGGAAGAGCTGGTGTCGCGTCCGCCGGTGGTGACCATCATGGGTCACGTCGACCACGGCAAGACCTCGCTGCTCGACTATATACGCAAGGCCAACATTGTGGCCGGCGAGGCGGGCGGAATCACTCAGCACATCGGCGCCTATCACGTCGAGCTGCCGGGCGAGAAGCACATCACCTTCCTTGATACACCGGGTCACCAGGCCTTCACCGCCATGCGGGCACGCGGCGCCCAGGTCACTGACATTGTCGTGCTCGTGGTGGCCGCGGACGACCAGGTGATGCCCCAGACCATCGAGGCGATCAGCCACGCCCGCAACGCCGGCGTGCCGATGATCGTCGCCATCAACAAGATCGACCTGCCCACCGCCAACGTGCAGAAGGTGAAGCAGGATCTGCTGCAGCACAACGTCGTGCTGGAGGAGTTCGGCGGCACCGTGCTCGCGGCCGAGATCTCCGCCAAGAAGGGCACCGGCGTCGATCACCTGCTGGAGCAGATTCTGCTGCAGTCGGAGATCCTCGACCTCAAGGCCAATCCGACCGGGAAGGGACACGGCACCGTGCTGGAGGCAACTCTCGATCCGGGCAAGGGTCCTCTGGCCACGATCCTGGTTCAGCGGGGCACGCTGACCGGGGGCGACAACTTCATCTGTGGGCGGTTCTCCGGCCGGGTTCGCGCGCTGTATGACGAGCGCGGCAAGGCGGTCAAGGTGGCGGGCCCGTCGATCCCGGTGCAGATCCTCGGGTTCGAGGGCGTGCCCGCGGCGGGCGATATCTTCGCGGTCGTGACCGACGCGGTCGAGGCCCGGGAGATCGCCCAGAAGCGCCAGCGCCTGGAGCGCGAAGCCCAGAATCGCCGCAGCGCCAAGGGCACCTCGCTGGAAGATTTCAGCCGAGCCCTCAAGGAGGGCGAGGTCACCATGCTTCGCATCATTATCAAGGCGGATCAGGGCGGCCCGGCCGAGGCATTGGCCGACGCGCTGGCCCAGCTCAGCACCAGCGAAGTGCGGGTGGACGTGGTGCACCGCGGCGTGGGTGCCATCACCGAGAGCGACGTGCTGCTGGCCAAGGCGTCCGGTGCCATCGTGCTCGGCTTCCACGTCCGGCCCGACTCCAATGCCCGGTCGGCGGCGGAGCGGGAGCAGGTGGACGTGCGCACCTACCGCATCATCTACGAGGCGGTCGAGGACGTCAGGAACGCGCTCGAGGGACTGCTGAAGCCGGAGGAGCGGGAGACGGTGCTGGGGGAGGCCGAAGTGCTCCAGCTCTTCAAGGTGAGCAAGGTGGGCACCATTGCCGGCTGCATGGTGCGCAGCGGCACCATCCAGCGGACCGCGAAGGCGCGCGTGGTGCGCGACGGCACCCCGGTGTATACCGGCGCACTCTCCAGCCTCAAACGGTTCAAGGACGATGTGAAGGAAGTGCGCGAGGGGCTCGAGTGCGGCATCGGGATCGAGAATTTCAACGATCTCAAGCCGGGCGACCGGATCGAATCGTTCCGAATGGAAGAGATCAAGCGGACGCTGGCTCCTGCGGCGTCGGGTGCCACCGGTAAAGGGGACTGAAGTCACGAGTCAGGAGTCTCGCGTTGGGTCGAGGATCAGCATGAACTTGCGACTTGTGATTCTCGACTCCTGACTACAATGATCGTAGCCATCGCCACCTGGGACCTCCATCTGCCCGCCTGCCACTCGCTCAAGGAGAAGCGGAGCGTGGTGAAGCCGCTTACGCTGGCGCTACGGCGGTCCCTCAACGTGTCGGTGGCGGAGACCGGTCAGCAGGATCTCTGGCAGCGGGCCGAGATCGCGTGCGCCGTCGTCGGCAGCGACCGGTCGGTGGTGGACGAGACCCTGCGAGCGGCGGATCGGATCGTGGAGGAGGCTGACGGCGTGCGCATCGTCGAGACGGCAACGGTGTTCCGATGAAGGGGTCGTCTCGCCGTCCGGAGCAGGTAGCCGAGACCCTGAGGCAGGTCATTACCGACGCGCTCCTGCGGGGCGAGGTTCGGGATCCGCGCGTCGGCTTCGTCACCGTCACGGCGGTGCTGGCGACCAATGACCTGTCCCACGCCCGGGTCATGGTGAGCATTCCGGGCGAGGAGGCGGACAAGACCCGGGCGCTCGAAGGACTCCAGAGCGCGGCCGGCTTTCTCCGCACCCGGGCGGCTCGGGCGCTCACTACCCGGTCGGTGCCCCAACTCCATTTCGAGCTCGACCGCGGCCTGGAGCACGCCGCCCGCATCGGTGAGCTGTTGAACGATATACGGCGGGAGGGCCAGGACTGATCGGCGCCGTGCTGGTGGACAAGCCGGCCGGGATGACCTCGCACGATGTCGTTCAACGAGTTCGGCGCGTGCTCGGAACCCGCGCGGCCGGCCACACTGGAACGCTGGATCCGTTCGCCACCGGACTGCTCGTGGTGTTACTGGGCCGGGCCACGCGGCTGGCCCGTTTCGTCGAGGCGCAGTCCAAGACCTACCTCGCCAGCGGGCGGCTGGGCATCCGCACCGACAGCGATGATCTCACCGGCCAGGTGGTGGCGACGTCGGATGCGGTGGACCGGGTCAGCGAGCAGCAGGTCGCGGCGTCGCTGGTCGGCTTTCTCGGCACCCAGCCGCAACGCCCTCCGCGCTACTCGGCCAAGCATGTCGGCGGGGAGCGGAGCTACGCCAAGGCGCGGCGGGGCGAGGTCGTCGAGCTGCCCGAGGTGACCGTCACGGTTCACCGGATCGCGCTGGTTGAGTTCCAGTCGCCGCTCGTGACCTTTCGAGCCGAGGTCAGCGCCGGTACCTATCTTCGCGCCATCGCCCGGGACCTGGGCGAGCGGTTAGGGGTCGGCGCCCACCTCACCGGCCTGCGGCGCGAGGCCATCGGGTCGCTTCGGGTGGAGGACGCAGTAGCGCTCGACGATCTGAGCCCGGCGGCGATCATATCGGCCCGCGCCGTTCTCGGCGACCTGCCGACCGTTGACCTCGACCAGGCGGAACGGGTGGCGGTGCGGCATGGACGGGCGGTGGCGGACAGTGGGGAAGCGGGGAAGCGGGGAAGCGGGGAAGTGGTGGGGTTGCTTGGGGACGGTGAGCTCGTCGCCGTAGCCAAGGCACAGGACGGTTGGCTTCAACCAACAGTGGTTCTGGCTGCGCCGTGACTGACAGGCTTCCCCGCTTCCCCGCTTCCCTGCTTCCCCGCCTCCCGAACGGAAGCATCGTCACGGTCGGGTCGTTCGACGGGGTGCACCTGGGCCACCGTGCGGTCCTCAAGGAAATTGGCCGGCGCGCCGCCGCCGCTGGGCGCGCGAGCGTCCTGGTGACGTTCGATCCCCACCCGCTTGAGGTGGTGAATCCCGGCGCCGCACCTCCGCTCCTGACCACCGGCCCCGAGCGGCTGGAGATCCTGGCGCTCTCGCCGCTGGACTACGTGCTGCTGCTCCGGTTCGACCGCCACCTGGCGAGCCTCACGCCCGAGCAGTTCGTTCGTGATGTCCTGCTGGAGCGGTGCGCGGTACGGGAGCTGGTCATCGGGCACGATCACGGCTTCGGCCGCGGCCGGAGCGGCGACGTCGAGACCCTTCGTCGGCTGGGTGCGTCCCATGGCTTCGAGGTGGACGTAGTGCCGCCGGTGGATTTCGGCGGACAGCACGTCTCCAGCAGCCGGATCCGCCGTGCGGTGGCAGGTGGCGATCTCACCACTGCGGGGGCCATGTTGGGCCGGCCCTACGGAGTGGTTGGCCGGGTGGGCGAAGGCGAGCGCCGTGGCAGGCTGCTCGGCGTCCCGACTATCAACCTGAGTGAGCTGTCGCCCCGAAAGCTCCTCCCGCCGGACGGGGTCTATGCGGTGCGGGTCGAATGGCGGGGAGGCGGGGCGGGGGGGATGATGAACCAGGGACCCAGGCCTACGTTTCAGGACGGGCGGCGGGTGCTGGAGGCCCACCTGTTCGGGTTCGATGGCGACCTCTACGGCGAGTGGGTCCGCATCGAGTGGGTGGAGCGCCTGCGCGACATCGAACGGTTCGCCTCGGTCGAGCAGTTGCAGAAACAGTTGGAGCGAGATCGTATCCGGGCGCTGGCGGCCCTCGCGGCCGATGAACAGTCGCCCCGTCGTATCACCCATGCTTGAGTAACGATCGAACGATGTCTATCCGTACACGCCTGCTGATCGTCGCCGGGATGATCGCCCTGAGCATCTTCTATCTCATTCCCCGCAACGTGACACTGCGGGAGCGGGATGCCCAGAGCGGAGTGATGACCGACCGCACCGAGAAGCGGGTTCCGCTCAAGCTCGGGCTGGACCTCCAGGGTGGAATGCACCTCGCTCTGGAGCTGGATCAGTCCAAACAAGTCTCCTCGGACCCGAAGCGTGATCTGCAGCTGGCGCTCACGGTGATGCGCAAGCGGATCGACGAGTTTGGGGTGACCGAGCCTCTGATCCAGCAGGTGGGCAACGACCGCATCGTTGTCGAGCTGGCCGGGATCAAGGACCCCGCCCGTGCCAAGGCGATCGTGCAGCGCAGCGCGTTCCTCGAGTTCAAGATCACCGATGAGACCCAGGCGCTGGACAAGGTGCTGCCGGCCATGGACCGGACGCTCCGGGGCCTCGGGATCAAGGGTGCAGGGACTCCCACTCAGCCCTCCGCGGTCCAGCAGCTGCTCGGCGGCGACTCGACCAAAGCGGGTCCCCAGGACAGCACCGCCCGGGACACCGCCGCGGTGGTGGGCGGCGTTCTCAGCGGACTCATTCAGCCCTCCACCGGTGGATCGCCGGGCGAGTACGGGGTGCCGGAAACGGCGTTCCCTCGAGTGGACAGCTTGCTGAACATCCCGGCGGTGCGCCGACAGCTCCCCCGCGGGATCGTGCTACGCTGGAGCTCGGCTCCCACCAGTGTAGGCGTGCAACCGGTTCGATTCCTGTATGTCCTGGATGAACGCAGTATTGTGACCGGTGCCAACCTGGTGGATGCCCAGGCGCAGCTCGACCCACTCACCAACGGGCCGATCGTCACGTTCGAGCTGGATCGCGCCGGCGGCCGCAAGTTCGGCGAGGAGACGGGCAGGCACGTGGGCGACTACATGGCGATTCTGCTCGACGGACGGGTGCAGGGCCGGCCACCGGTAATCCAGAGCCGGATCGGGCGTAACGGCCAGATCACGTTGGCGGGGAGAACCCTCCAGGAAGCCCAGGACCTGGCGCTTACCCTGAAGGCGGGGGCGCTGCCGATTCCGCTCAAGATCGTGGAGGAGCGACAGGTCGGACCCACCCTCGGTGCGGACTCCATCCGCTCCGGCCTTCTCGCGGGTCTCATCGGCACTCTGTTTGTCGTGATGGTGATGGTCCTCTACTACAAGACAGCCGGAGCGCTGGCCGTGGTGGCGCTGGTGCTGTATGTGCTCTTGACGCTAGGGGCGCTGGCGATGCTCGACGCCACCCTTACTCTCCCCGGGCTGGCGGGCCTGGTCCTTTCGATCGGCATTGCGGTGGATGCCAACGTGCTGATCTTCGAGCGAATTCGTGAGGAGCTCGCCGGCGGGAAGACGGTGTCGCTGGCGGTGGACGAAGGCTTCCGGCACGCCATGAGCGCCATCATCGACTCCAACGTGACCACCGTACTCACCGGGCTCTTCCTATTCCAGTTCGGAACCGGCCCCGTCAAAGGCTTTGCGGTGACCCTGGTCCTGGGCATCATTGCCTCCATGGTCACGGCCATCTTCGTGACTCGCACTCTCTTCATCCTCTGGCTGCAACGGAAGCCGGCGATGGCAACCCTGAGCATCTGACCCATGAGACTCTTCGCCAACGCGAACTACGACTTTCTCGGCCGTCGCCGCATCGCGTACCTGATCACTCTTCTTCTGACCATTCCCGGCCTCCTGTACGTGCTGATCCGGGGCGTGAACTACAGCGTCGAGTTTACCGGTGGCACCTTGATCCAGGTTCAGTCTCAAAAACCGGTGGATGTCGCGGCTGTCCGTGAGGCTCTTGCGGCACGCGGGATCGAAGGCGCCGAAATCCAGGCCTTCGGTTCCGATCGCGAGCTTGTCATTCGGGCCCGGGTGGCAAGAGAGGGCACCGATGCCGACGATACTCAGTCGACTCAGGCTGCGTTGGAGGAGGGGCTGAACGCCGCCCTTGGCACCGGCAGCTATACCATCCTTCGCACCGAGGCAGTCGGTCCCAAGGTGGGTGGTGAACTGCGGGAGCGAGCTGCGATGGCCATTCTGCTCTCCTTTGTAGCCGTGCTCATCTACCTGGCGTACCGGTTCGAGTGGCGCTTCGGCGTCGCGGCCATCATCGCCACCGCCCACGACATTCTGGCCACCATCGCGTTTATTGGGATCTTGCGGCTGGAGGTGAGCCTGTTCGTGGTGGCCGGCCTGATGACCATCATCGGTTACTCTCTGAACGACACCATTGTCATTTTTGACCGGATCCGGGAGAATTTGCATCTGCGCAAGCGGGACCAGTTCGAGGACATTCTCAATCGCTCGATCAACGAGACGTTGCCCCGCACCGTATTTACGGGATCGACCGCGCTCGGCAGCCTCCTGGCCCTGTCGATTCTGGGCGGCGACGTCGTTCGCCCCTTCGCACTGCTCATGCTCTTCGGCGTGATCGTCGGTACCTTCTCCTCGATCTTCATTGCGGCTCCGGCATTGCTTGAGATCGAGAAGCGCTGGCCCGGACCAGCAGCCCGCGGGCACATGGCGCCGAAGG
>DATMDQ010000006.1:0-24119 GCA_035557715.1 Gemmatimonadales bacterium | reverse complement strand
TCGGCTGTTGGACCAGCCAGATGAATGAGCTGAAAAAATGACGCGGAAGCAGCCGGCAAACGTAGAACCGATCCTGTGGCGAGTCAAGCACCGCTTCCGGGGATACGCATGGTGAGACAAAACGCCGCGCCACTCGACCCGCCGCGATCGCCGAGCTAAGTTAGTATGCTGTCGATGCGGGGGCGGTAGCTCAGCTGGGAGAGCACCTGCTTTGCAAGCAGGGGGTCACCGGTTCGATCCCGGTCCGCTCCACTTGCTAGATCGAGGCCCGGCAGCGGTTCCGCTGTGGGGCCTTCTCCTTTCGTGGAAGAGTGTTGTGACTTGTGTTATTAGTAACTGACCTATGGCCGGTTCTCTCAACTTCTCGTAAGCGCTTAGTCAGACTGAGCACTACCTGCCTAACCGTTGCCGCATCGAGAATCTAGAGGGACGCGCAGCGATGCCAATTAGGCGCTCCAGTTGAATTGGTGCAGGGTTCCGGAATCGCCTTGCCACTCGCGCAGCTCGGGATCCGACCACCGGCTGCCCTTGCTACTGGCTAAATCCATGCTGGCCAGCTGAAATGCGGCCTGGGCGGCGGCGCCTTCCACGCGCGTGGGGCGTCCGGCCTGGTCCTTGAGCGGTGTCAGGTTCGCCTGTGCAACATTTCCTACGCGGAGGGAAGGCGAACCACCCCAACCGATCTCGATCTTGGTCGCCTCGGTGGGCAGCCAATCGCTGATCACGGCACCCCACAACGCCTCCAACAAGCCGCCCTTTTTCCCCGTGAAGATCGCCTCCAGCTCCCGGCGTTGCTCGGGCTTTGCATCGTCTCCGATGTAGCAGCGAGCCTTTCCGTTGCCGCCGAAGAAATTCCCTGGCCATACAAACGAGAGAGCGACCTTGGTTCCACTGAGGTCGACGCTGTCCGAGCTGCCGCGCTGGATGTCGAACGCGAATGCACCGCCGCACCACCCTTGGTCGGGTTGCCCTTCCGGACCGAGCCAGCACGGGCACAGCATCTTGCAATTGCAAAGTTCAATGCTTCGTCCAGAAAGCTGCCACGTCATCGCTTGTTCCCCTCTCTAGAATACTACGACGCCCCGGTTGAGCAGTTGAAGTCGCCCCCATCAAAACGTTCCCTCGAGCAATTCTTGCGCGCATCGGTTCCTCGATCGCGAACCAAGCGCTCTGATGAGCGAGTGCTCAGCAATCATGGCAGTAACGGTCCGCCTTGGCAACTGTCGTCCAGGAGTGCCCGTTTGGTCGTGTGTGGTCTGCCTCGTTTCTGCTTCTTCGGGTCCGCATGTCGTCCAAGGTTCTACGTGCGCGGCGCCCAGATAGCAGATCGGCTGCACGCGCGGTTTTAAGCGGCTCCCGGTGCGTCGCTGCGACCCAGCGTCTGAGTCAGCGCCCGCTCGATACGACGATCAGGAATCAGCCAGATGAGAGCGACCAGTAAGTATATGGCATAGGCAATTCCGGGGTGTACGAACGCGGCGCCGATCGCCAGGGCGCAGAGCAAAGGCGAGAGCTTGCCTTTGAGGTCGCGGCCCAGTGCCGCGGCCAGGACGGACTGCGGCCCCTCCGAGCGCAGGATCTGCCGCTGCAGCATCCAGTAAGCGATGCCGGCCATCAGAAGCACGACGCCGTAGAGGGCCGCAGGGGTCGGCGCGAGGGGGTGCTCGCCCATCCAGGCCGTCACAAACGGCACCAGCGACAGCCAGAACAGCAGGTGCAGGTTCGCCCAGAGAATGGCCCCCGTCACTCGCCGGGTGCAGAGAAGCATATGATGATGGTTGTTCCAATAGATGCCAAGGAAGACGAAGCTGAGTACATAGCTGAGCAGGACCGGCAGCAGCGGGCGTAGTGCGCCGAGGTCGGTGCTGTGGGGCGCTCGCAGCTCGAGAACCATGATGGTGATGATGATCGCCAGCACGCCATCGCTGAAGGCTTCCAGCCGACCCTTGCCCATCGGTGTCCTTTCTGGATTTGGAGTCCGCCTGACGGACCCGCGTTCACCTGCAGGCGATCATGGGTCCGCCCGCTGCCAAGCCCAGAAGATCAGCCATCATAAACTTCCCCGCCACTCGGGACGGCATTTGGATTTCGGGACCGGCTCGCCGCCATGACCCAGCGCAGGAGCGCGGCTCGGTCCCAGGCAGTGGTGGAGCACTGGGGAGTGGCTGATGGACTTCTGAGTCATTGGCCTGACCTGAGGAGTATCCAAGGCAATCATCGGCGCTGAGAATCGCTCATCTGGCTAAGACTATGTACGGTTAGTGTTTGAGCGACATCAGCGGTTCAGTTTCGGTCGAGGCCGTTTCGCTCCGCGGGCCTCTTGAGAGCTGCTTGATTGCGAGCGTATACTCTCCGCCAGTGACTCTTCCTTGGGGGCGCTCGATGTTGTCGCGGGTGCGGATTGTTCCGGTGGTTACCGTGGGGCCGTCCTGGCTGACGGTGGAGTGCAGCCAGGTATGGGCGGCGTTAAGAAGCGACTGGTGGGTTGGCGCGGCCCTGGGCTTATTCGTGGCGGTGTACGGGCTGGCGCGCTGGTCGATCGGTGCTGCGCTTTCGATCTGGCCCGATGGGGCGCGGGCTCCTCTCCAGAATGACAGGAAGCGCCCTGCCTAGCCATGCGTCTCGGCAAAGCGCCGGGCTCGCTGCTAATCGGCTCATATTGATCGAGATCATCGACCTCAACAATGGTCTTCATCGGCTTGCTGCTCGTTTCTGATTCTCCTTCGCCCTCAACTTCACTATAGTGCGTATCAGGGCCAGGGGAACCGGCTGGTCCAGGGGAAGCCTCGCCGTGGCTTTACCCGATTTATAGTCCGACAAGTCCTTCTTGAATTTTGCATCTCCGGTGGGCACTGGATAGAGACCGATGTGGTTCTTGAAGCCGGCAAAGTATACCAAATACTGACCCTTCAGCTTGAAAGCGGGTATGCGATAGCTGATCGTTTCTTCCGCGCCGGGTGCGGCCGTTCTGATCGTTATCCTTACCTTCTCGAGGCGTGCTTGAACATCCGGTGGGAAACCGGCGATGTATTCGTCCACGTTCCTGGCTGGTCGACTGGTTTTCATCCCTGATTCCCTTGTGCCTGTTGCCAGCACCCAGGCAGGACTGTTACGATAAAGGCCGCTGACGGCCCCTTCCCAGAGGTTACCCCTGACTCCATTCCTGCCCGCAGCCACAACGGTCCTGGTTATAGACGACGAACGGATATCACGCAGGGTTGCCTACCGGATTCTCACGGAGGAGGGCTTCCGGGTCCTCGAAGCCGACTCCGGGGTGGAAGCCCTCGACGTGCTGCGCCTCGCCAGGGGCCGGATCGACCTGCTCATGATCGACGTCGTAATGCCGGAATGTGATGGGGTGGACACCGGGCGTCAGGTACTGCAGCAATGGCCCGACCAGCGCATCCTCTACATGTCGGCCTACCCAGCGCAGGTGCTGGCGCAACATGGACTCGAGTCCCTCGATGTCCCATTCCTCGCGAAACCGTACACTCGAGGCGAGGTGCTGGCGAAGGTTGCGCAGGCGCTTGAACGACGTCACAGGCAGCGGACCATCTAGCCCGCCCACCAGGCTTACCCTCCGACCAGTCCTTCCAGTCCTTAGAACAGACGAGTGCCGAGGAACAGGATTCGGTACCCGTGCACCGCCATCGGCGTCGCTCCCAGCATGGCAGCAGCAGCAACCAGAGTCGGCCCAACCCGGCGATCGCCCAGGACTTGTTTCGCCACCCACCCGCAGTAGGGCAGATAGAGGAAGATCGCGGTTGCTAACCCAGGCACATACCCGCGGTCGACGATAGCCCCGGTGATGTGAAAGATGGCATTCGTGAGCATCAAGCAGCTGAGCCACGCAACGACGAGAAGCTCGGCGGCCGCGGACTGCGTGGTCCAGAACCCTAGAGTGACGACCAGCGTGATCAGCAGGCCGCTCAGGTTCACGGTCCAGAAGAGATCCTGGGTGATGCCGCGCGACACATGGGCGTTGAACCAGGGTACGAAGCCCGGGCTCTCTTCCAGGAAATGAGCCACGAAGATGAGGGGCGCAAGCAGGAGCCCTCGACCCAGTCGACTCTTCATATGGCTTACGAGATCCTCCGGTTCGGTTACAGTAGGGTTGATTCGTTCAGCTTGCCCGAATCCGCCGGTATCTCGCGTTCACCAGCTCATAAAGCCCGTACGCCACCAAACCCAGCGCAACCACCACGAACGGCCAGCGGCCGAGGCCAGCGACGATGCCAAGGGATTCTCGGATGCCGCCC
This sequence comes from Gemmatimonadales bacterium, assembly GCA_035557715.1. Taxonomy (GTDB): domain Bacteria; phylum Gemmatimonadota; class Gemmatimonadetes; order Gemmatimonadales; family GWC2-71-9; genus CAVVWJ01. Next base: position 19,860 of record DATMDQ010000006.1, on the reverse strand, counting down.
ACCTGTCCTGCATCGTGGCGCGAGGCGGCGCGAGCCAGAAAGAATCCGATCAGACAGAACACGACTCCCCGTGCTGCGATCCCAAAGCGACTCATGCCTATCACCCAACCGCGTGCCGGCTCCCGCAGCTGGCTCAGATCCAGCTGACGCCCCAGCTTCGGCGCGTAGGAGCGGTAGAGCTGGTACACACCGTAGCCAGCTACGCTCGCCGCGGCGATCCAGACCAGCAATGCACCACCCGGAAGGTCAAAGGCCGTCGAGGTCCATTCCCGCGCCTGGTCGCGGCTGGTTGCCGACCGGTCGCCATAGGCGAGCCGGAGAGCGGTTACCGCTAGCGCACCGTGCAAGAGCCCCCGTCCGGCCGACCCGGCGCGGAGGGCCACACCCTTTGCGCCGAGACCCCGGCCATCTGGGTCCACCACCGCTTCCACCACCCGCCACACCGCATAGCCAATGAGTCCGCCGGCCATGACGAGCAATATCACGCGTCCAAACGTCATGTCATGCACCAGTCGGAGTGCACCCTGAGTGTCCGTCGTTCTCCCGGGACCGAATGCCGCTCCAGCCGCAACCATTCCGATGGTGATGTACAGCAGGGCCTTCGCGAGATACCCCACCCGAGCCAGCCGCTCGACCCAGGGGGCGACGTCTCTGATGGTGGGTGAGGTCAACGAGACTGCGCTGTCATCCACGCCGGGCACCTCCAGCATCTGGGGTCTACAGTCTAGGGTCTAAGGTCTAAGGTCTAAGGTCTAAGGTTTAAGGTCTAAGGTTTAAGGTCTAGCGGCCGCGCTGGAAGGGCAACTGAGTATAGACCCTAGACCTCCTACCCCCCAAAAAACCACACACCGACACCCTCGCCCGTAGGTGAGGATGCCGGTGCATGGGTCGGGTGTTTCCGTGACGCAAGCGCCCCGGAAAAGCTCAGGTCGTTAGAACCGTACCGTAGCGGCTGAAGTCGTCGAGGATGCGGCCCGTACCCCGAACCACGGAGGTCAGCGGATCCTCGTCCACGCGCACCGGGAGGCCGGTCTCGTCCATCAGACGCTGGTCGAGTCCCCGAATCAGGGAGCCACCACCGGTGAGCATGATACCATGCTCCAGCACGTCGCTGGCCAGCTCGGGCGGGGTCATCTCCAGGGCGCGGCGCACGGCATTGATGATGTGCGAGACCGGTTCCTGGATGGCGTCCCGGACACCGGCCGAATCGATCCGAATGGTCTTCGGCAGACCGGAGACCAGGTCGCGTCCCTTGACGTCCATCTCTCCCTCGCGCTCCAACATCGTCGCCGAGCCAAGGCCGATCTTGATGCGTTCGGCCGTCGGCTCGCCAATGAGGAGGCTGTACGTCTTGCGCATGAACTGGACGATCGCCTGGTCCAGCTCGTCTCCGCCAGTGCGGATTGAAGCGTCGCACACGATGCCGGAAAGGGCAATGACCGCGATGTTGGTAGTGCCGCCCCCGATGTCGATCACCATGCTGCCGACCGGTGTATCCACCGGCAGGCCAACTCCAATGGCCGCGGCCATCGGCTCGGCGACCATGTAGAGCTTCTTGACGCCGGCGGACTGGGCCGAGTCTCGGACGGCACGCCGCTCCACCTCGGTGATGCCGGAAGGCACGCAGACGATGACGGTAGGCTTGACCCGGAGGAAGGTCCGATCGATGACCAGGCGCAGGAAGTGCCGCAGCATCTTCTCGGCGATATGGAAGTCGGCGATGACCCCATCCTTCATCGGCCGGACCGCGATGATGCCTTCGGGCGTGCGCCCCAGCATCCGCTTGGCCTCCAGCCCGATGCCCAGGATGTTCCCATTCTGATCGACGGCAGCCACGGAAGGCTCATTGAGGACGACGCCCTCACCCTTCACGAAGATCAGCGTGTTGGCAGTGCCGAGGTCTACCGCCAGCTCGCTGGCGGGGCGCCAGGTCTTCCTCTTGGCCAGCTGCCCGCGACGAGCTAAGGCGTTGGTGAAGAACGCTTCGGCCATGGCCGCCGGATTGGTGCCGATCGCTACAGTCACGGTGCTGGTGTCCCTTCTTCTGGTGGCGCCTGGGGCCGGTAAATGAGCTGGGTGGCCTTGCAGATATCCGCGACGATTGCGTTTCACCGGGCGCTGGAGACTGGCGCCGATCGGGCACTTTGCTCGGTGAAATTCACGTTTTCAGAGTGAGAGGAAGCCCTCTAACAGCAACCGCAGCTACACTCTGCCCCCTGACCGTGCAAGATGTGATCCACAACGGGTGCCTGGTCAGGCCATCACGGCGAGCGTCCCCAGGACCGGTTCGCCGAGACGAGGATCGCCCTCGATCCGGATGCTGTGGCGAGCGGATTCCCGGTCGATTCCCTTGGAGAAGAGCCGCCAGGCCACCCTTTGGTCCAGGGTCACAGTCGCGGCCGGGTTGGCCTCCCAGCCGCTGAAAATGCTCCACCGCTCTGCTTCCCGGACCAGTGTCCAGACACCGCCCGCTTCACCCTCGATCGCGATCCGGACGCTCCGGCCGATCGGGGCGTCCGCGCCCTGGTAGGTGAAGGGCAAGGCTCGGACGAAGATATCGAGGGTGGGATGGAGCCAACGCCGCTCGATGAGCCCCCTGGCGCCGACCGCCTCGCGTATCTGCTGCTGGTGCAGCCAGCGTTCGGTATACTCGCGCCCGATGTCGAACCAGTTCGCAGAAGTCTCTTCTCCGGCCCAGGCAACACTAAAGGCCGCCGGGGCATGGGGATCGAGCGACCGAAAGAAAGCATGAACCGGTCCGCTGGTGAAGTCGAGCAGCTCGATCAGGACCCGCGGGCTGAGCCGCCGGGTGGCCGCCGTCCACTCCGCATTGAGGCGATTTAGATAGGCCACCAGGTCCCCATAATCCGAGATAGGGGGGTCAGGGGCGACAGTCAGGCCGTCTCTCCCGAAGGAGAGCCGCCGCAGCTGGGTATCGAGCAGGTGGGCCACGATGTCTTTCACCGACCAGAGGGCGCACGCGGTGGGCCGGCCCCAGTCGCCGGGGGCGAGACCGCGAAGCAGAGTCATCAACTCGGTGTGCAGGCCGGGCATGAGATCGACCAGGAAAACCGGTGTCATTGGTGCGAGGCCGGGTGAACCAGCTGGCTTCACGTCGTTGACCCCCCTATCTGCCGGACTCATATTTCGCCCCAATTAGCAGGTAAGCGTTCGGAATTCAGCTGCTCTATTCCCGAGGAGTCGGTCATGGCATTCGCCCTTCCCCCCCTGCCGTACGATTACAAGGCCCTCGAGCCGACTATCGATGAACAGACCATGCGGCTGCACCACGACAAGCACCACGCCGCCTACGTTAACAACCTCAACGCCGCGCTCGAGCCCTATCCCGATCTGCAGAAGAAGTCGATCGAAGAGCTGCTCACCGGTCTCGACAAGATACCCGAGGCCATCCGCGCCAAGGTTCGCAACAATGGGGGCGGCCACGCCAATCACACCATCTTCTGGGAGATGATGGCTCCGGGTGGCGCCAAGGAGCCCGGCGGCGCGCTGTCCGAGGCGATCACCAAGGCGTTCGGTGCCCTCGGGACGTTCAAGGAGCAGTTCGCCAAGGCATGCGTCGAGCGGTTCGGCAGCGGCTGGGGCTGGCTGATCGCCGACCGGGGTGGAAAGCTGGTCATCGCGAGCACCCCGAACCAGGATACGCCGGTCATGGAGGGCAGAATCCCGCTGCTCGGCTGCGACGTCTGGGAGCACGCCTACTATCTCAAGTACCAGAACCGGCGGCCGGATTATGTCACCGCCTGGTGGAACGTAGTGAACTGGACCGACGTGGCGAAGCGGTTCGACAAGGCCAAGAAGTGAGCGGCGGGCCTGCTGCTTCGCTTCCCGCGGTGGGCTCACCTGCTCCCGACTTCACCCTCCCATCGACCTCCGGGAGCGACGTCACCCTCTCCCGGCTTCGGGGAAAGAGCGTCCTGCTCGCCTTCTTTCCCCTGGCGTTCACCAAGGTATGCACCCAGGAGATGTGCTCCTTCAGCGAGGACTACGGTCGCTTTCGCGACGCGAACACCGAGGTCCTGCCGATCAGCGTGGACTCGGTGCCGACCCTGCGCGAGTTCAAGGCCAAGGAACGCATCTCGGTCGAGCTGCTGAGCGACTTCAAGCGGGAAGTCAGCCGCCGCTACGGAACCCTGCTCGAAGACAAGTTCTTTTCCAACCGGGCGTACGTGCTCATCGACCCCGAGGGGACCGTTCGCTGGACGTACGCGGAGGAGACCCCGGGGACGCGGAGGGAAAACCAGGAGCTCCTTGCCCAGGTGCTGGAGACCCACCAACGATCCGCCTGAGCGGTCTGCGCCTCGCGGTCCTCTGTATCGGCCTCCTGGCGGGTGTGGGATGCCGGATCGAGGATCGCACCCCGACCGGTACTCGCCGGGACGAAGACACGATCCACCAGCTCCTGAACCGCTACGCCCAGCGCCTCTCTGAGCGGGACTGGGCAGGGGTTCGGGCGTTGTTCTGGCAGGACGGGATCTACGCCGGACCGCTGGGGCCGGGCGCACCGGCGGATTACCACCAGGCGGTCTCGATCGACGCGGCGGTACGCATCCTCGAGCGCTGGCTGCGGGGTGTGGAGCGGGAGAATTTCGACGTGCGAGTCCTGCGAACCGACTTCCGGCAGCAGGGCGACCTGGCAGCGGTGTGGGTGGTTACCCGGCGGCGCGTCCCCTCAGGGTCCACCGCGATCGAACGGGAATGGACCGAGCACGTGCTGCTTCGGCGGATCGATGACGAATGGCGCATTCTGAGCGTGGCGGCGGTGTCCTCGCCCCGCGGGGGGGCCCGCTGACGAAAAACCCCGAGCTGAGTGTCGTCGGATCGGTGGCCAAGCTGCTCAATGCCGGGGTTGATGCCGAGGAGGCACTCGGCGCCGTGGCCGAGATGGTGCGGTCTCAGTTGGGGGCCGATCGGGTGACCATCTGGTTTCGGGATGATACCACCGGCTGCTTCCGCATGATCGCGGCTCCCGCGGCGGACGGCACGCCGCTGCTGCTCGATTCACTGCAGCTGATTCCCTCGGACTCCGACGCCATTCGATTCCCGCTGGAGCACGACGAGGCGCAGATCGGCCTGTTGGAGTCTCGCGGCCGCCTGGGCGAGGCCCAGGTCGAGGTCCTGGGGGTGGTCGCCGACCTGTTAGCGCCATTCCTGGCCTCGCTGGCACTGTCGGCCGACCTCGCCACCGAGGTGGCGGCCCAGTCCCGTGAGATCGACGAACAGCGCCGGTTTACCGGGCTCATCATCGACAGCCTGCCGCTGGGGCTCTACGTCGTCGACCGCGACTATAGGATCCAGATCTGGAACCGGCAACGCGAGATCGGGGCCCCCGGACTCCGGCGAGACGAAGTCGTGGGCCGGCAGGTGTTCGAGGTGCTGACCCGGCAGCCGGCCGGGGAGCTCCGGGCCGAGTTCGACCGGGTTTTCCAGACCGGTGAGATCCAGCAGGCCGAGCTCGAGGTCACCCTCGGCGGAGAGGAACGCTCCTTTCGGCTGACCAAGATCCCGATGCGGCTGGAAGGAGACGAGATCAGCCATGTCATCACCATCGGCGAGGACGTGACCGACTCCCGGAGGATCCAGGGCCAGATCATGCAGAGCGAAAAGCTGGCGGCGATCGGGCAGCTCGCGGCCGGAGTCATGCACGAGATCAATAACCCGCTGGCCACCATCAGCGCGTGTGTCGCCGCCATCACCGGCCGCATGGACGAGGCATCCGGGACGGAGCGCGCCGCCGTCGAGGAATACCTGGAGCTCATCGACAAGGAGGTGGACCGCTGCACCCGGATCGTCGATGGCCTGCTCGACTTCAGCCGCCCCAAGGGGAAGGCCAAGGGCCGCGTGGCGCTCAACGCCCTGGTGGACGAGACCCTGTTCCTGATGAAACACCACCAGCGTTTCAAGCGAATGACGGTGGCTCGCGAGCTCGACGTGACCCTGCCGGCCACCATGGGGAACCCGGAGCAGCTCACCCAAGTGCTCATGGCCCTGATGCTGAACGCGGTGGACGCCATGGATGACCGGGGGAAGCTCACGGTCCGGACGGCAAAGAACCTCACCCGCTCGGGCGAAGTGGTGTTGGAGGTCGAGGACACCGGCATGGGAATACCGCGGGCCGATCAGTCCAAGATCTTCGAGCCCTTCTACACCACCAAGCCGCCCGGTCGCGGCACCGGCCTCGGGCTCTCGATCTGCTACGGTATCGTCGAAGACCACCGCGGACGGATCGAGGTGGACAGTACGCCGGGGCGGGGAACCGTTTTTCGCGTGTTTCTGCCGGTGCATCCATGAAGATTCTGGTGGTGGAAGATGATCGTACCGTTGGCCAGTACGTGAAGCGGGGCCTCGAGGAGCAGCGTTACCACGCCGATCTGGTGGATGACGGGCTGGAGGGGCTGCGCCTGGCCTCCGGGGGTAGGTACGATCTCATCGTGCTCGACTTGCGCTTGCCGGAGATGAACGGACTCGAGGTACTGCGGACGCTCCGCGACCGGGGCAACACCACGCCGGTGTTGGTGCTGACCGCGCAGGACGCGGTGGACTTCAAGGTCCAGGCGCTGCGCTCGGGGGCGGACGACTACGTCACCAAGCCCTTTGCGTTCGAGGAGCTGCTGGCCCGAGTCGAAGCTCTGGGCCGGCGACCGAAGGAGATTCGCGCGCCGCTGCTCCGGGTGGGTGACCTGGAGCTCGACATGGCCACCCGTGAGGTCAAACGCGCTGGCGAGCGGATCGACCTCACCCCCAAGGAGTACACTGTTCTCGAGTACCTCATGCGGCATGCCGGCAAGGTCATGTCCCGCACCCTCATCACCGAGTATGCCTGGGACTATCACTTCGATCCGGGCACCAACATCGTCGACGTCGTCATCAATCGGTTGCGGAAGAAGGTCGATTCCGGCCACGCCCAGAAGCTGGTGCATACCGTGCGGGGTGTCGGGTACGTCGTGAAGGCCTGAGATGGCGACCATCCGCCGGCGGCTCACCCTGTGGTACACGGTGGCGCTCGCGGTGACGGTGCTGGCGTTTGGAACCGCGCTGTATCTCGAGCGGCGTCAGTCCGGCATCAAGGAGCTGGACCAGCGCCTCAGCCTCGAGGCCGATCTCGCCCACCGCTGGCTCACCGAGTCATACAAGGTCCTCGGCCGCATCGTCACCACCAGCGGCTCCAAGCCCGCGCTCGATCCCGGCATCAGCGCCTACCTCGAATCGGTACGGGACTATCTCGTCGTGGCCGACACCGCGGGCCAGGTTCTCGCGCTGTCGGAGGTCACCCGCACGCTGAGCGCCGATGCCCTGGAGCGGCTCACCGCTCCGCTCGATACCACCAGCTTCGAGAAGCACAGCGGCACCCTTGCGCTGGGTCCGCCCAGCGGAGCGATGCGCTACCTGGCCGTTCCGGTCCAGGGGGCAGGACCGGTGATCGGCGGAATCCTGGTAGCGACCCCCACCCGGGAGGCGGCACTGGGCCCGGCTGACCTGCTGAGGTCCATGCTGCTGATCGCGCCGATCATCCTGGTAGGTGCCGGGCTGGTCGGATACTGGCTGGCCGGCACCAGCCTGCGTCCGGTGGAAGGGATCATGGACGAGGTGGAGGCCATCTCGGATGGCCGGAGCCTGCATCGCAGGCTCGCGGTACCACTCGCGGGTGATGAGATGGCGCGCCTCGCCCTCACGGTCAACGGTATGCTCGCCCGCCTGGAGCAGAGCTTCGGCAGCCTGCACCGCTTCACGGCCGACGCCAGCCACGAGCTCAAGACGCCACTCATGGTGCTGCGGGCCGGGGTGGAACGGGCGCTGGTCCATCCGGGTACCCCGCCCGAGATCCTCCAGTCGCTCGACGAATCGCTGGCCCAGATCAATCAAATGACGGAGATGGTGGAGAGCCTGCTCACCCTGGCGCGGGCCGACGAGGGCCGGGCTCCGCTGGCGGTGCAGGAATGTGACCTGCGCGCGCTGGTGGCCGATGTGGCCGAAACGGCTGGGATGCTGGGCGAGAGTGTGGGGGTAACGGAGGTGCACACCCTGCCCGACGCACCGGTGCGGCTCGCCGTCGATCCGCAGCGGATCCGGGAGATGCTGCTGAACATCGTAACCAACGCTATCAAGTACACGCCCCAGGGCGGCACGGTCAGGATCAGCCTGGAGGAAGATGACGAGGCCATCACCTTCTCGGTCCGGGACAGCGGCATCGGCATCGCCCCGGGCGACCTCACCCACATCTTCGAGCGGTTCTGGCGCGCGGACCCGGCGCGGTCGCGCACCGGCGACCGTCCCGGTGTTGGGCTCGGTCTCGCCATTACCAAGTGGATCGTGGAGGCGCACGGGGGCACGATCACCGTTCACAGCAGGCCGGGGAGGGGGTCGGTCTTTACTGTGCGGCTGCCGAAGGCGCGGCCGCCCACGGCATGACTTCTCATCGCTGTATCATCGTTTTGTAATTGCGACTCCACGAGGGCTCCAGCACCAGGTGTTACCTAGCAGAGCCTCTTACGGGAGTCGTCAATGTTCGACACCCTGCTGGTATCACCGGCCATCGGTGCGCCGTGGACCCGAGCGGTGTCGGTGGCGCTAATCTTTCACATCCTGCTGATCACCGCTGCCGTAAGCAGAACAGCCTCTCCGCCCCCCGGGCCGCGGCCGGTCGCTCGAGATACCATCCGACTCGAACTGGTCGAGGTGAGTTCGTCACCGCACAGGGCTGAAGCTCGACCCATTGGTACAGAGCCGACTGTCCCTGCGCCGCCTGTAGTGCCGGAGATCGACCCCGATCCAGCCGAATTCCTGCGTCCGCCATTCAGCTATCGTCCGCTTGGCCGGCCGCAGTTAAATCCGGACTTGCTCCAGCGGATGGCGGGCGGTTCCCCCGACACCACGCGACCGGTTTCCAGTACAACGGAAGTGGACGAACTCCCTGAGCTGATGGTCCAGCCTCAGCCACGCTATCCGGATGGGCTGCGCCGGGTGGGGATGAGCGGGATGGTGCAGCTACAGTTTGTGGTGGGAAGCAATGGAAGGGTGGACGAACGATCCATCCGCGTAGTGACCAGCTCTCATCCGGGCTTCATGCTCGCGGCGCTCCAGGCAGTTCGGGAGAGCCGTTTCAAGCCTGCACGCCGAGGCGGCCGGCCCACGGCGGTACTGGTGGCGCAGACAATTCGGTTCAGCTATCGGTGACGCTGCACCTCGCTCCTTGCCGAAAGCCATCCCACGGGTAACATAGAGCCGGCCGCCTGTGAGTCAGGTCACGGGTCGGGTCTGTACCCGGTCGTAGCTTTCGTTCGACCCTGGACGTTTGGGACCGCTAATGCGGTTGTAATCGAAATGACATCCAGGGGCAAAGTAGATGTTCGGAGCGGGCCTTACTTTCCGGGCACGATCACCCCTCCCCCTGGAGGTAGTAGCGTGTTCGAGAACCTGATTGAGTCGAAGCAGAGAAGTCCGAAGACCATGGGCCAGACGGCTCTATCCGTCGTGCTGCACGGGCTGGTGATCTTCGGCGCCGTGAAGGCGACACAAGGCGTGGCCGAGACCATCAAGAATCGTCCGGTAGACACGACGATGGTCTTTCTGAAGCCGCCCGAGCCACCCAAGCCCCCACCGGAACAGCCTCCACCAGACGTCATCGTGGCCGCAAATCCCCCTCCCAAGGGATTTCAGACCGTGGTGGCGCCGACGGACATCCCGAAGGACATCCCTCCGGTCGATTTGAACGAGAAGCCGTTCGATCCCCGGGATTTCACCGGCAAGGGTGTCGAGGGGGGCATTGGCACGGGCGTCGCCGGTGGAACCGGCCCGGTCACCGGCGAGGTGTTCCTTGAGGCGCAGCTGGACGATCCGGTGCAAGTGATCTCCCAGCCGCAGCCGCGGTACCCGCCCGTGCTGGCCAGCGCCGGGATTACCGGCCGGGTGGAGATGCAGTTCATCGTGGACACGACGGGCCACGTCGAGGCCCCGTCGTTCAAGCTGCTGAAGACCTCGCATCCTGCGTTCGGCGAGCCGGCGCGCGAAGCGATCCTGAAGAGCGTCTTCAAGCCGGCGAAGTTCAAGGGCCGGCCAGTCCGGCAGCTGGTACAGCAGGCCGTCGCGTTCAAGCAGCAATAGCTTCGTCCCCCCTGGAGGCACCGCACAATGAGCGTAGATCTTCTTGAACTGTTCCACTCGATGGGACTCTTCGCCAAGGGCATCGTGGCCATTCTGGCGATCATGTCCATCTGGTCCCTGACGATCATGATTCAGAAGTTCATTCAGTTCAAGCGCGCCCAGGCCGAGACCCGGAAGTTCGCGCCCCAGTTCTCCCGCGCCATTCAGGAGGAGAACCTCGATCAGGCGATCGCGTTGGCCGAGAAGAGCAAGAAGAGCCATGTGGCCCGCGTGGTGGGCGAGGCACTTGCCGAGGTGAAGCCCCTGCTGCGCGACCGCGCGACGATCACGGCGGCCGACATCAACTCGGCCGAGCGCGCCGTGGAGCGGCAGATGCTGATCACCCTGTCCGACTTCAAGCGCGGCATCGGCATCCTGGCCACGGTGGGTTCCACCGGGCCGTTCGTCGGTCTGCTCGGCACCACCATGGGTATCGTGAACGCCTTCACCGGTATGGCTTCGCAGGGCGCGTCGGGTGGTCTGGCCGGCATCTCGGCTGGTATCGCCGAGGCACTGATCACAACCGCGTTCGGTCTGATGGTCGCCATCCCGGCAGTGTGGGCCTACAACTACTTCACCACCAAGATCGAGAACCTCACGGTCGAGATGACCTATACCTCCAAGGAGTTGATTGACTATCTGATCAAGAGCGTCGGCAGCGAGTTCGGCCGGTCGATCTTTACCAAGGAATTCCAGGCCCAGAAGGCCGTCACCGGCAGTGGCCACGTTCATGGCTGAGCTCGGTTCACCGGTCATCCCGGCTAGGAGGTAAGGGCCATGGCAGGCGGAGGAGGAACGGCAGGGCAGACTTCGGTCAAGTCCGAGCCGAACGTGGTACCGATGATCGACATCATGCTGGTTCTGTTGATCATCTTCATGATCGTGACGCCGCTCATCGCCGCGGGGTTCAAGGCCACGCTTCCGAAGGGAAAGAACCTCGATCCGCGGCCGGAGGGTGATAATGAAGTCGTGCTGGGTATCGATCAGGCAGGCCGCTACTTCCTGAACCAGCGGCCCATCGCGGCGGGAGCGTTGGAGGATCAGCTTCGATCGGTCTTTGCCGCTCGCACCGAGGACAAGATCCTGTATTTCAAGGCGGACAACCAGCTCAAGTACGGCCAGGTACAGGAAGCGGTGGAGACGGCTCGGCGAGCTGGTGTGCGGGTGATGGCAGCGATTACCGAGCCTAAGGCCGGGGGTATGTTCCCCGCCAAGAAGAAGGAGAACTGATATGGCCGGTGGAGCCGGAACCGCCCGAGGGGAGCTCTCGAACGAGCCCAACGTAGTTCCGATGATCGACATCTTGCTGGTGCTGCTGATCATCTTCATGATCACGCAGCCCCTCTCGCGGATGGCGCTGGACGTGCAGGTGCCGCCGCCGGATACACCCACGGTGAACAAGAACCCGCCGAGTCAGATCGTGCTCGAGCTCGGTGATGACGGTAGCTACGCCATCAATGGCCAGCCGGTGCCGAGAGACCAGCTGGACACCCAGATTCACGCCATCTACGATGCCCGGCCGGCTAAGCTGCTGTTCATCAAGGCCGGACAGAATCGGATCTATCAGGACGTGATCGAGGCGATGGATGTGGCGCGGGGCGCGGGGGTGCAGATCATCGGATTTACCCCCAAGGAAGCCGACAAGAAGCAGTAGGGTCGCATTGCATGCGCCCGGCTTCGCAGGGTCGCAAGGCATAGGGTTTCACCCGCGGGGACGGGCAGGGCGTATCTAATACGGCCTTGCCCGGCCCCGCGCGTGCTTTCGGGGGGATGTCCGGCGTCTCTCGGTTATGTTAAAGGCGGGAAGGACGGGAAGGTCGGGAAGGACGCTGCTTGACCCATTCCTTCCCGCCTTTCCCGGCCTTCCCGTCCTGCCTGAAACCCCGAGGATTCTACGCGCACACCTGTCACTCCAGGCTTGAGGCTTCCGGGCACCCGACGCCGCTACACCGGATTGGCGGCTTCTCTGGTGCTGCACGGCCTGTTGGTTGGGCTGGTGGTCCTGCACGCGGACCGGCTCCTGAACCGGAGCTTTGCGCCCGGCACTAGCGGTCGGCCGGGAGACGCTTCTGGCGGTGGCGGCGGAAACCGCGTGGCGTATATTACCCTGCCTTCGATCCCCGAACCCGCGCCAGCCGCTCCTGTCAGGGTGCCGGCGCCGGTCCCTCCTCCCAAGTCGGTTCAGACACCGGTTCCCCAACCGGTCCCCGCGGAGCTGGCTCTATCGGTGCCGGTGGACACCACCTCGGGTGTGGCCGACTCCGGCCAGTCGAATCAGGCCGCGGATACAGGAACCAGCACCGGTGGTGGCGGCGCCGGGGGAGCTCCGGGAGCGGGCGGGCAGGGCAGGGGCGGCGCAGGCGGAACCGGCGAGGGCGGGCACGGCGACACCCTGCGTCCGCCTGAGCCGCGCGACATGGCTTTTCCGTTCGACAACCCACCGAAGGAGCTTCGCGGCGTCTCACTGAGCGTAAAGTTCTGGGTCGGGGCCGACGGCCGGGTGGAACGCTATCAAGTGATGCCCCAAATCAAAGACAGTGATTACGCGAAGAAGTTCGACCAGGTCATGCGCGCCTTTCGCTTCACGCCTGCCCGTGCCCCCAACGGGGCCCGGGTGGCGGGCACATACAGCATTTCCTTCACCCTGCCAGGCAAGAGCAGCTCTTAGCCCGCTGCCTTCATCGTACCGCTCGCTCCCGCGGCCACAGTTCTGGGGGAGTGACAGGCGGTCCCACGCTTTCGAGGGACTATGAGCCGGTTTCTCCTCCGGAAATCCGTCCAGGACTGCGAAGACGATATTCGGGAGCGCGGCGGTCTCCGTCGCTCACTCAACAAGTGGCACCTGACGGCGCTCGGCGTGGGTGCCACCATAGGCGCGGGGATCTTCGCGACGACCGGAACCGCCATCGTGGGGGACCCGCTCAGGCCCGGCGCGGGGCCCGCGATCGTGATCTCGTTCCTGCTGACAGCGCTCACCTGCGGCTTTGCCGCGCTCTGCTATGCCGAGTTCGCGGCCATGGTACCGATCTCAGGCTCCGCCTACACCTACGCCTATGCCTCGCTGGGAGAGCTGGTTGCCTGGATCATCGGGTGGGACCTCATCATCGAATACGCGGTAGGCAACATCGGCGTGGCCATCGGCTGGTCGGGATACTTTCGCGAGCTGCTCTCCCATTTCGGCCTGTCGCTGCCGGCCTGGCTGGCCACCGATTATCGATCGGCCCACATGGCGGCGGAGGCGATTGCCGGAGGCGCCGGCGATCCCTCCAGTATTTACCTGGCTTCAGCGCTGTCCAGCGCGCCCACGATCCTCGGGTTGCCGTTCATCGCCAACCTCCCCGCGTTCCTGATCGTCCTGCTCATCACCATCGTACTGGTGATCGGCATCAAGGAATCGGCCAACTCGAACACCGCAATGGTGGTGCTCAAAATCGGCGTGATTCTCTTCTTCTGTGCCGTCGGCGCTACCCTGATCAAGCCCGAAAACTGGAACAATCCGGCGCTGGGCGGGTTCGCTCCCAATGGCTGGGCCGGGATCAGCGCCGGTGCTGCGATCATCTTCTTCAGCTACATCGGTTTCGATGCCACCTCGACGGCGGCGGAGGAGGCGAAAGACCCAGCTCGTGACATGCCATTCGGCATCATCATGAGTCTCATTGTCTGTACCGTGCTATACATCGTCCTGGCGCTGGTGATGACCGGCATGGCTCCCTGGAACAAGCTCGGCACCCCAGAGCCGATGGTCACCGCGCTGGCGCTGGCCGACGGGTCGCCGAGGCTGCTGATGCTCTCCCGGCTGATAGTGTCACTCGGCGCGGTGATCGCCATGAGCAGCGTGCTGCTCGTCTTCCAACTGGGGCAGCCGCGGATTTTCATGTCCATGGCACGGGACGGGCTGCTCCCGCCCTTCCTGGCCCGGGTACACCCGCGCTTCAAGACTCCGTACATCGGGACCATCATCACCGGGCTTTTCGTGGCCACATTCGCCGCCTTCGCCAACATCGCCGAAGTGGTGGATCTGACCAATATTGGAACCCTCTTCGCCTTTGTAATCGTGTCTGCGGGAGTGCTGGTCCTGCGGCGGTTGGAGCCGGACCGGGTCCGGCCATTCCGGGCGCCCTGGGTGCCCCTCACGCCGATCATCTCGATCGTGGCGTGCCTCTACCTGATGCTGCAGCTCCCCAGGCTGACCTGGATCCGCTTTGGCATCTGGCTGGTGGTGGGCCTGGTGATTTATCTGCTCTACGGAGTGAGACACAGCCGGCTGCAGCGGGTCGCCGCAGGCGGTAAACGTTAGGCGCTGCTATTCGCGGTAGCGAGGCGGAGCGCACCGGCAACAGCGTCAACCGGTGCTTCGGTTGTCTGAAACGCGGACTCCTCGGCCAGCTTGGCGAGGAGCGTCTTGCGAAGTGGCTGTCCCGCTGACAGCAACCCGCCGGTCACCGCCACCCGGACCGGTGGCGTGATCTTCATTTTCGGCAGCAGACAGATGGCCAGCTGAGAGAGCTCCCGAGCCGCGTAGTCGGTGATCCCCTGGGCGAGCTGGTCTCCCTCGGCGGCAACGGCCAGGACATGCGGGGCCAGTGCCGCCACCTCGGCTGGTGACGCGGTGGCCGCCCACCGCACCAGGTCATCGAATTCGGAGCTTCGGGTCGCCCGAAGCACCCGCTCGCTGAGCGCCGTCCTTGGGCTGCGCGCGTCCATCGCCCGGCTCACCGCGCCGAGTGCCGCACGACCGATGGCGTAGCCACTCCCCTCGTCCCCCATTTGCCAGCCGTAGCCGCCGATCCGATGCTGCTTGCCGGTCTGGTCACGACCCACCGCGACACTTCCGGTGCCGGCGCTCACCACGATGCCGGGCCCGTCGCTGAACGCTGCGGCAAGCGCGATCTCGATATCGGTGGTGACCACTACGCTGGTTGCGAGGTTCTCCCCTCTCAGCGCCTTGCGGAGCTCCTCGCGTTCAGGCTCCCGCCCGGCGCCCGCGGCTCCTACCACCAGCACGTCTCCGTTGAGGCGCCCCGCTGCGGCGAGAGCCCGGCGCACTACTTCAGTGATCGTCGTGGCGGCCACCAGCGCTCGGCCAGGGCGCACCGCGGCGCCCGGACCATCTGCCCGGCCCAGGATCTTTTCGCCTTCGGCAACCGCGACGGCTGTCTTCGTCCCGCCCACATCGGCACCAATCAGGATCTTCGCCATCCCAACATCCTTAGAAAGAACCTGGTTGCAGATTGACGCAGATGATCGCAGATACATCGCTTGCGTGGACTATCTGCGTTGGGTATCCGCGAAGCCGGCACACGCGTTCATCCGCGGCTGACTGTTTGTTTCGTCCTGGGGGGAAGATAGCTCAGGGCGACACCGGTGCAGACGGCCAGCAGAGTGCCGACTGGAACGTACCACGGCCAGGCCAGCCGGCTGGCGGGGGCAAGCCACCCGAACTCAGGATAGGTGGAAAGCGGTTTGGCGAATACGATAAGTAGCATCACGGTAACCGTCAGGCACACCGCCCCCACGACGTCCCGCCCCTGAGCCCAGGGCCAGCCGGCAAGGAGATAGGTGCCGAGCAGGGCACCATATGTGATGGAGGCAATCGAAAGCGCTAGCACCACCACCGGCGTATCGGTGCCGGTTGCGTAAAACTGGAAGAACAGCGCCCCGCCGATGAGGCCAAGTCCCCAGATGGCGGAGAAAAGTCTTCCGACGCGGAACAGGTGAGCCGGGTCGCGACGGCCAGTCAAACCGGCATAGAGATCGTGGGTCATCGACGAGGCCAGTGCATTGATCGAGGAGCTGATGGTACTCATGGCCGCAGCAAGGATCCCCGCTACCACCAGGCCGGCGAGTCCGGCCGGGAGGTGGTCGAGTATGAACTGGGGAAAGATCTGGTCCGCCGGCCGGCCTTCGGGCGCGAGCCCTGCGGACCAGATGGCGATCCCAACCATCAGGAACAGGAGAAACTGGAGTATCACCACGACTCCGGAGCCAATCAGAGCAACGCGCGCATCACGCAACGAGCGGGTGGCGAGCAGGCGCTGCACGATCAGGTGGTCGGTTCCATGTGATGCCGCCGAGAGCATGGCGCCGCCCACCAGGCCCCCGGCCAGGGTGTAAGGCATGGTCAGATCCAGAGCCGGATTGATCAGGTGGAGCTTACCCGCTTCCGCGGCCGCATGAAACGCGTTCTGCGCGCCGCCGCCCAGCTTCCACGCGATCAGGAGTGCGGCTACACCTCCGGTCAGGTAGACCGCAAGCTGCACCACGTCCGCCCACACGACTGCTTTCAGTCCGCCGAACCAGGTGTACACCAGAGTGACCCCGCCCATTGCAATGATCGCGGTGGGAATGGTCCAGCCGGTGAGGAGGGCAAGGGGGATCGCACCGGCAAAGATGCGGACTCCGTCGCCCATGAACCTGGTGGTGAGGAACACGACCGATACCATCCGGCGCGTTGTCGTCCCGAAGCGAGACTCGAGCCGGGCATACGCAGTTTCCTGATCGCCGCGGAAATACCCTGGCAGCAGCCAGACTGCTACTCCAATCCGGCCGACCAGGAATCCGAAGGTGAGCTGGAGAAAAGTGAGATCGCCGCGCGCCCCAATCCCGGGAACCGAGATGACCGTGAGGGCGGAGGTTTCGGTGGCAACGATGGAAAGGAGAATCGCCCAGGCCGGAAGATTCCGGGCACCGAGAAAGTAATCGCCGGCAGTCTCCTGGCGGCGGGTGGCCCAAAACCCGATGCCCAGGGTTACCAGGAAGTAGAGGCCTACGACGACGAGGTCGGGTGAGCTCATGGGCCTGGGGCGTGACCGGTGAGCGGTGATCGGCCAGGACGTGAAAAGGGCGGCCGGAGGAGAAATCCTCGCACGGCCGCCCCGCTCACTGCTGACCGCCTACGTCGTTCAAGCCGTAAAGCTGCTGCCGCAGCCGCAGCCGCCGGTTGCGTTCGGGTTGCTGAAGGTGAAGCCGGACCCCTGCATCGAGCTCACGTAGTCGATGGTCACGCCGGTGAGGTACTGGGCGCTGAACCCATCGACGAAGACGCGGACGCCGTTCACTTCGGCGACCATGTCGTCCTCGAGTGCCCTCTCCTCGACGTTGAGGCTGTATTTGAAGCCGGAACAGCCACCCGGCAACACGCTGACGCGAAGCCCCGCACTGTCGGTGGGGACCTGCTCCTGGGCGATGAACTTCTGCACCTCTTCAGCCGCCCGGGCCGTGATGACGAGCGCAAAACCGCTGGCGGGGGCCTGCTGCTCGATGCCGCTCATTCACTACTCCTCGTCTGCCGCCTTTTCAGGGGCGACCGGGTTAGGGATCGTTTTTTCCTGTCTCAACTTAACTCAGGCCGCGCGGTCGTGTCAACGCCGGTCCGGAGCGTTGGATCAGCACGCAAGTTACGCTGTATCAATAAGAAAGCCCCTATGGAGGCCGCTCCGTACAGCAGTGCCCGAAGCCGGGAACCGACCAACAAATCGCCCAGGGCTACCACTGCACAAAAGACCGCGACCAGTCCAGCGACCCAGTTGACCCAAGACAGGATCCCCCCCGGGATGGGGTCGTTCCCGAACCCCAACCGGCGAGAGACTGCGCGCCAACCCGGGCCGCCCGGGCGAACCTGGCGGTAGAAACGATCGAGCGTTGCATCGGACTCGGGCGAGGTGGCGAAGGTAACGCCAAGCCAGACCACGGTCGTCACCAGTACCGTGATGAGCATCGTTTGAGCGTAGGTCACACGGGATGAGTCAAGCAAGTCGTACCCGAATCTCAACAGAATCAGACAGGTAACGAAAGACGTCACCATTGCACTGATCTCGGACCAGGCGTTTACCCGCCACCAGTACCAGCGGAGAATGAAGACCAGGCCGGTTCCCGCGCCCAGCCCGATCAGGACTTTCCATCCTTGCTCTACCGTCTTGAGGTAGCCCATGACAAAGATCGCGCTTACCATAAGCGCGCCCGTAGCCACCCGCGAGGCGATAACCTGCGAGCGCCGGCTGGCCTGAGGCCGCATAAAGCGCAGGTACACATCATTGACGAGATACGACGCACCCCAGTTGAGATGAGTGCTGATGGTGCTCATGTACGCCGCGGCGAAAGCGGCGAGCAGCAGCCCTTTAAGGGGGGACGGCAGCACGTCCACCATGACCCTCACATATCCTTCTTCCGGATTGGCCAGGCCGGGATACCGGATCAGACCCACGAAGCCCACGATGATCCAGGGCCAGGGGCGGAGGGCGTAATGCGCGATGGCGAACCAGAGAGTGGCGAGAAGACCATGTCGCTCGTCTTTCGCGGACAGGATCCGCTGCACCACATACCCGCCTCCACCAGGCTCCTGCCCAGGGTACCAGGCAGCCCACCACTGCACTCCGAGAAAAATCAGCAGCGTTGAGAGGGGCAACCACCCCTGATCCAGCGGCGGGAGGACGCTGAACGCGGCCTCAGCCGACCCGAAGTGCTCGACCGATTTCACCCGCAGCACCTCCAGTCCTCCGATAGAGTCCACTGCGAGCACCGCCAGAAGGATGGTGCCACCCATCGCCACCACGAACTGGAACACGTCGGTAATGACCACACCCCATAATCCGGAGAAGACGCTATAGACCGCAGTCACTCCGAAGAGCACAATCGCCGCGCTCCAGGGGTCCACATCGAGAGTCACCTGGAGAATGGTCACCATGGCCCGCGTGACCCAGCCCATGATGATGAGGTTGATCGGGATGGCCAGGTACAGCGCCCGGAACCCACGAAGTACCGCGGCAGGCTTCCCGCCGTACCGCAGCTCAGCGAACTCCACATCGGTGAGCACCCCGGCTCGGCGCCACAGCCGCGAGAAGAAAAACACCGTGAGTACGCTGGAGAACGCGCCGTTCCACCACAGCCAGTTACCCGCCACTCCGTACTTGGCGACGAAGCCCGCTACCGCTAGCGGGGTGTCGGCCGCGAAGGTCGTCGCGACCATGGACGTGCCCGCGAGCCACCAGGGCAGCGACCGGCCCGAAACGAAGTAATCTTCCAACGACCGGCTTGCCTTCCGGGTATACGCCAGTCCAATTGCCGCCGTGACGATGAAGTAGATGGCGATGATCAGCCAATCGGAGAGGATGAGTTTCATCGGGCGTCCTCGAACAGGGTGGCCACCACGAGGTCCGCGATCGAGGCGCGCACTGGCGCCCAGCGGGGGTTGTCGCGGGTCGGGTTTACTCGATTGCTGAGCAGGACGATCACCAACTGATGTTCCGGATCGATCCAGAGCGAGGTGCCGGTGAAGCCGGTGTGGCCGAAGCTGCGAGGTGAGAGGAGGGTGCCGCCGCTTCCTCCCGGTGCGGGAGTGTCCCACCCCAGCGCCCGGCTCGAGCCCGGAATAAGGTCCTGCCGTCGAGTGAAGGTCTGAACCAGGGAACGGGGGAACGAGGGGACCAGTGGATGAGCCGCTGTTCCCGTCCCCCGTTCCATCCTTCCCTCGTTCCATCCCTTCACCATCCACTCTCCAAACGTCAGCAGATCCGGTGCCGACCCAAACAGACCCGCGTGACCCGATACCCCATCCAGCCGTGCGGCATTCTCATCGTGCACCTCACCCCGCAGAATCCGGCCCCGCCATGGGTCGAGCTCAGTTGGGGCGATGCGAGCGCGTTCAACGGTCGGCAGGAAGCGCACGGAGGTCATGCCGAGCGGCTGAAATATCCGCCGTGCCAG
>DATMDQ010000005.1:0-18264 GCA_035557715.1 Gemmatimonadales bacterium | reverse complement strand
CGCGGAACCCATGCTTGTTGATCCGGCGCTTATTACGTGGCCGATAGGACGGCTTCATCCGAGGAATCCTCCCAAGTGAGCCGGGGAAGTTAGTGGGGAGTGCTGGACGGGGTCAAGGTAAGTCGGTAAAGGCGGTAGCTGAGCAGGCGGAAGGAGCGGAAACGGCGGAAGCGGTTCAAGCGGTCGAACAAAAAAATGGAATGCTTCCTCTCGTCTTCCGCTCTTTCCGCCTCTTCCGCCGTTTCCGCCGTGTCAAGTCCCGATTGACTTTTCCACACCTCGCCCGTAACATCTCTCGCCCTAGAAAAAATCCCTTCCGTTTTCGAGTCATGATGCAGCTGTCCGCAAAAGACGCATGGAAGCGCATCCTCGACGAGGCGCATCGCGAACTTCCAGACCACACGATCCGGACGTGGCTCGAGCCCACTGAGGCAATCGCCCTCGACGAGGGCCGCCTGATCATCGGGGCACCCGACCAGTTTGCGGTGGAATGGAATGAGACGAAGCACGCGACGCTCTTGTCGCGGCTGGCCGAACCTGTTCTCGGGCAGCCGACCTCGGTCGTGTTCCGGGTCAACGAGGATCGGCAGAAGCGGCCACAGATGGACTTCTTCGTGGCGCCCTCGGTGCCCGTGGCCGCGGGCACGCAGGTCAATCCGAGCACCCAGCCCCTCAACGAGCGCTACACCTTCGATACCTTCGTTATCGGGAAATCCAACGAGCTCGCGGCCGCGGCTGCCCACGCGGCCGCCGAATCGCCGGGAAAGACCTACAACCCCCTGTTCATCTACGGGGCCACCGGGCTCGGCAAGACCCACCTCATGCAAGCCATCGCCCACACAGTATGCGAGCGCCATCCCGACACCAGGGTGCTCTACGTAGGCGCCGAACAGTTCATCAACGAAGTCATCGAAAGCATCCACAGCCGGACCATGCCCGAATTCCGGCGACGCTACCGGACCGATGTGGACCTCTTCCTGGTGGACGACGTGCATTTCCTCGAAGGCAAGGAAATGACCCAGGAGGAGTTCTTTCACACGTTCAATGCGCTCTATGAGGGAAACCGGCAGATCGTGCTGACCTCGGACCGGCCTCCCAAGGAGCTGCCCGGTCTCGAGGCCAGGCTGGTGAGCCGTTTCGAGTGGGGCATGGTGGCCGATATCGGCCAGCCTGACCTGGAGCACCGAATCGCCATCCTGCGGAAAAAGCAGGAGCAGGACCACCTCGAGCTCACCATCCCGGACGACGTGCTTCGGTTCATCGCCGAGCATGTACGCTCCAACGTGCGGGAACTCGAGGGCTGTATCATTAAGTTGCTGCTGTTCGCGTCGTTAAAGCACAAAGAGGTGTCGATCGAGCTGGCCCGCGAGGCTCTGTCGGACAAGATCCGGCCGGGCGAGGACGGCATGGCGGCGCCGAAGGCCCTGCCATCCATAAACAAGGTCCAGGAAGTCGTGGCTCGGCGGTGGGGGGTGACTCCGGAGGGTCTCAGATCCAAGGCGCGAATCAAGACCCTCACGGTGCCGCGACAGATCGCGATGTATCTGGCGCGCGAGCTCCTGGAAATGCAGCTGGTCGAAATCGGTCAGGCGTTCGGCGGTCGCGATCATTCGACCGTGATTCACAGCGTGGACAAGGTGAGCCGCCAGATGTCGCGCGATCGCGGCTTTCGCGAGCGAGTAGAGCACGCGCGCCAGGAGTTGTGCGCAGAATAATCCCCGCGCGATAAGTGGGACTGTGGAATTCTGGATTGTAGTGGAGATCGTGGTGGGAGAGACGGGCACCGTCCCCATCGTACACACGCTGTCGACAGTGCCGGGTGGTCGTAAGTGCGGATGGGCGGAACGCTTGTAGCGGCGCTCCACATATCCAGACCCTCTACTACCGCTACTAAGTATTTTAAATGGAAGAGTAGTACTTGTTCTTAGCATTCTGAGGAGCAGTATGAAGCTCACGATCACGCGGGAGCAGCTCCAGGAAGGTCTCGTTGCGGTGGCGGCCAGCGTGCCCGCCAAAACAACGCTGCCGATCCTGTCGAATATCCTGCTCGAGGCAACCAAGGACGGCATCCGTCTCTCAGGCACCGATCTGGATGTCTCGGTCAGCACCACCGTCTCGGCATCGGTCGATCAGGAAGGCGCCATCACCCTGCCGGCGCGCAAGCTGGTCGAGATCGTGCGGGAGCTGCCCAGCGCCGCCATCCGCCTGACGGCGTCCGGCGAACAGCGGGTGACGATCGAATGCGGCCGCTCCAGATTCAAGCTGCTCGGCCTGCCGCGGGAAGAATTTCCCGCATTTCCGAGCGTAAAGTTCGAAGGTGGCTGGCGCACCTCTTCCCGGGAGCTCCAGAAGCTCATCGGCCATGTCGCCTTCGCAGCGAGCACCGAAGAAAGCCGCCCCATTCTCAACGGGGTGCTGTGGGAGCTCCGGCCCGAGCGGATGCGCATGGTGGCCACCAACGGCCACCGGCTGGCCCGGATGGACGTGCCGACCGTCGAGGCCAGCGGCGCGTCGCAGGCCGACCTCATCGTGCCACCCAAGGCCCTGGAGCAGATCCGGCGTCTCTTCGGCACCGACGAGATCGTGGAGATCGCCCGCAGCGAGAACCACTTGGGCTTCCGGTCGAGCACTACCCAGATCTTCACTCGCCTGATCGAAGGACCGTACCCGAACTACGAGCAGGTGATTCCGCGAGAGAACGACAAAGTGGCGACGGCAGACAGGTCGGCGCTCACCGCGGCGTTGCGTCGGATGAGCATCGTCGCCAGCGACCAGACCCATCGGATCCGGATGGCCTTCGCCAACGGCTCATGCAAGCTGTCGGTCCAGACGCCGGACCTCGGCGAGGCCCAGGAAGAGCTCAACGTCAGCTACGAGGGCGATCCGCTCGAGATCGGCTTCAACGCGGCCTACCTCCTCGAAATCTTGAAATATATTCCCACCGATGAGGTCAGGATGACCTTCAAAGCCCCTGAGCGGGCCGCGACGTGTGAGCCGGTGGGCTGGGATGATCCGGCAAGCTATCTTGCCCTGGTGATGCCACTGCGGCTCGTGGATTAGGTGTTGGGAGTCTGGATGAAGCCGAGCCTGCCGATCCCAGCCCTCGACCTCTGACTCCTGACTTATATGGAGGCCCTATGTCCGACATAGATCGCAGCATGGAAAATGGAACATCCGACGATTCGCCGTCGGCCGAGCGCGGCGGCTTTGTCGCGCTGGCGGTCTTGGCAGCGGCCCTGGGTGCGGGCGCAGCCATTCTCCTGGCGCCCGATGAAGGTGGGGAGACTCGGAAACGTGTCGGGCGGGGGTTACGGAGTCTTGGGGGCGATGCCGCAGACACAGTAGCTCAGCTGCGGCGGGAAATTCGGAAACGCAAGAATCAATCGCGGCGGGAGAAGCAAGTGATTGCTCTGGCGGGATTGCTGGTAGGTGCCGGTGTCGCGGCCTTGCTCACGCCCGAGCGCGGGGCTCAGGTTCGCCAGCGGCTCAGCGGCACGCTCGGCCGGATCAGAGTGGGCACCGTCGATCGCATCGAGCGGCTGAGACAGCGCGAGGCAAACGCCGAGCCGCCTACCGCTTCGGTACCCGAATAGCCGTCACGACGTAGCTCCCGGTCTGTTTCACCGGCACCGTCTGTCCCACAGCCGGCACCGAGATTGTCATGTCGCCCACATCGCTGCCGCGGGCCGAAAGCAGGGCGCCGTCCTGGCTTAGATAATGGACCGCGGTGCGGGTGCCGGTGCCGGACATCTCCAGCTGCTGCTGGAACTGCACACCCTTTCCCGTTCGCTCGTACGATCCGTTGCTCTCCAATTTGATCGCCTTCTTGGCCCGTGGGTCGTCACTGTCGACTGCGCGGTAGCTCGTAACCCCATGCTCGGTTGCGTCGAAGGCGTCCGCCCTGATCGGAACGTTGGTGGTATCGATCCATTCCATACCGGTCCGCACCCCGCCCGGTGGTAGCGAGGGGAAGAGACTGCGAAGCGTGGGTCCCACCTGGTCCCCCAACGTGGTGGAGCGATCCGCCGTCAACGCCGAAAGCTTGCCTTCGGGCGTGAGCTTGGCAGTCCATCGGGTTCCCCAGGCGGGAACCAGCGAATCCAGCACTGCCGGCACGCCGCCGGCCGTGGCCTGTAATGAATCCAGCACGATGGTGACCTGGTATCCCGCGGTATCCGGGACCAGCGTCAGGTTGAGATAGGCGGTGCGGTCTATCAGCTGTTGCTGACTGGCGCCGCCCGGCAGCTGGAGCGATAGACTGTCGTGCCGCTGGAGCGTGTATCCTGCGTTTCGAATCGGCCGGTAGATGACCCCGGTCGGAGCTGGGGCACCCGGCACACCTGGGGCAGGCTCCGGAGTGGGTGCACCCGGCTCACCGGCTCGGGAGGTACTCGACCCACAGCCGGCCAGCGCAAGCGAGGCCAGTACGGCCAATATGAGCTTCACGAGATCTTCCCGCTCACTTGAGGGTTGTGACTTTGATCTTCTGCACAATCGTGATCGGGAGCGGCTGCGGCGCAAAAGACCCCGAGATCTTCAGGGAAGACTGCTGCTGCCAATCCCCTCCCAGATAACGGCCGTCGCTGCCCACATAGTAGGCGCCTTTACCGCTGCCGGTGCCCTCGATTCGCGCCGGGCCGCTCGGAGTCGGCTGGGTGCCCGCCACCGATGAGGTGAAGGCCTCGGTAACCCGCACCGCTTTCCGGGCTCCCAGAGTCTCATTTGCCGCGGCCTTGTAGGCGCTGACTCGCCGCACGGTTACGCTGTCGGTCCCTTCGCCATTGACCTTGGCCGTGGTATCGGCCCAGCTGTCTCCAACCTTCAATCCAGCCCTGGTCCAGGGAAAGAAGTCGCTCAGCAGACCCTGGATCTGCGCCGCGGCCGAGGTGCCGGTGACTGGCGTGAGGCCGAGTGGCTTACCCGACTTCTCCACGAAGCCGTGGAACTGCGCCCCGCGGGCGCTATCGAGCACCGCCGCTGGAATCGGGGTTGCACTGTCCCCTCGGACAGAGTCCACCACGACCCGCATCGCCTTACCGCCGGCGCTGTCGGCCAGAGTCACGGTAATGAAGCTGATGGTCGTGAAGGAAATGCTCTGCTTGGCCCCACCGGCGGCGGCAGCGTCAATTTCCTGGGACAGCGACTGGTCGATGCGATACTTGGTCGTGGTCGGCGCCGAGTCAGAGGTTGGAAGGACCAGGACAGCGGCGGCGAGCGCAGTAAAACTGGCGGAACGTGGCAGCATCTGTATCCCCATAATAGGAGGCCGTGGGACTGGAAAAGGTACCGCCAGCCACCCCCAAAACCAACAACCCCCCGGGATATCTCCGGGGGGTTGCTGCTGGTCGAGCCGTAAGCCGAGTTCTGTTTCCCGATCCTGCTGGGAGATGGTCATCTGTCTGGGATGGCCGTCGCCGGCCACCTCTAGCAGCCTACCCGCGGCTTGCTCGGTGTGGGTCACACCTCGCCGCCTATTTGGCCTTGCTCCGACTGGGGGTTACCCTGCCACCGCTGTTACCAGCGGTGCGGTGGGCTCTTACCCCACCGTTTCACCCTTACCCCTCGAGAACCTTGCGGCCCTCTCCGGGCGGTCTCTTTTCTGTGGCCCTAGTCCGTCGCCTTTCGGCGCCCAGGCGTTACCTGGCAGTCTACCCTATGGAGCTCGGACTTTCCTCGGAAGCCTTTCGACTCCCGCGACCATCGCGCTTGACCAGTGGAATCAATATAACTGCGTGAGCGGTAAGGGGTAAGCGGTAAGCAGTTCAACTTGCCACCCCCACCCTCGCCAACCCCCGGCGAGCCTGGTCCAGGAACGGCTGGAGCTCGGGGTCGGCCCACTTCCATTGGGTCATGACCTGCCGGTATTGGACCCGGGCTTCGGCCAGCCTACCCAGCCGCTCATACGCCGCACCGCGCAGTAGCCGGACCCGGCCCACCATGCCCCAGCGAGAATCGAAGCCCGTGGTGTACAGATTGGAGGGCTCGAATCCCTCCAGCATCCGAAGCGTGGTCTCGTAATCACCCAGGAGGTAATACGCCTGGGCCGCGTAGGGGCGGCTGTAAACCCGATACATGTACTTGGCCGAGTCGGGCTCGGCGAGGGCCCGCCGGGCCGCCGCCGAATCCCCCCGGCTGACCGCGAGCAGGGCGCGCACTTCTTTCGAGGGTCTCTCGCCGGACATCGCCTGGAGCTCGGTGAGCGCGGTACTATCGGCCGCCAAGCCGGTAAAGAGTCCAATCGCCGCGGTGGCACCGGCATGAACGAGGTGCTTCCGCTTGTCGGGCGTGGCCATCCGTCCGTCTTCGGCGGCACTCTGCCAGATCTGCCGGAGCGATGCGGCGGGAGCTCCAGCGGCGGCGTACAGCTCACCGAGCATCGCCCGCCGCCAGGACTCACCTTTGGCTTCCCCGTGCATCCAGCCTGGGACATAGAGGACCTCCCGCCGCACCTGATCGGCCAGGTCGATGGCCTTCGCTGCGTTATCGAGGTCGCCCTGATAGGCAAAGACGTTGGCCGCGGCCGTGATATCGGCCAGGACGGTTGGGGTCCCCTGGTAGTTCTGGAAATCCTTGGGCGCCACCGTGTCGAGTGCGGTGCGAAGCTGGGCGGCGGCGCGATCGATCTCACCCGACGCAAACTGGATCCGGGCCTGCACGAAGGGGAGTTCGGGGTGAATCGGAGTCGCATCCCGGAATCGGTCCACCTCCCCCAACGCCGCGGGGTAGTTCTTCACGCCCACATACGCATTGACCATTGCGCCGTGAGCTCGAAGGGTCGTCGGCTGGCTTGCTACCCAGCTCCGAGCGGAGTTGAGCGCCTCAGCCCGGGCCCGCTGCACCGCCGCCGCCAGCTTGGTGCTGTCGATCAGCGGTTGCCCGCCTGGGCTCCGGGCTACCACAAAGGAGTCAGCCGGAAGGAGGGCGTAGCGTGGATTACTGACGGCTGCCTCGCCCAGCATCGCGTGTACGTGCTCGTAGGCGAGAGCGTAATTGGGGTCGAGGGCGAGTGCCCGCTTGAACGCGCGCATCGCTTGGGTCATGGCCGGTCCCTGGTCTACCCCGGCGGTGTCGTGGTACCAGGCATCTCCCAGGCCGTACCAGGCGTCGGCGTCGCTGGCATCGCGCGCAAGCAGCTGCTGGTACAGGGCTCGAGCCTCGCCGGTCTGGCCTTGCACGAAGGCGCGGTGGGCGTTGATCACCGCACGCTCGTGGGGCGGGAGGTTCCCCGAGAAGGTGGTAGCGCGGCGGATAGCCCTGCGCCCCACCGAATCCTCCGTTCCCCCTACCCAGCCACGGGTGAGCGCGAGCTTGTAGTAGGCGAGACCGAAGGTAGTATCGAGAACAATAGCCCGCTCGAGATCGCGCTGGGCACCGGCCAGGTCCCACCGGTTGAGGTGCTCCACACCCCGCAGATAGGCCCGAAAGGCCTCGAGTGATTGGGTGGTCGATCGCGCCAGGCCGATCCGGATCTCATTGGGAGCGCCGGACAGATCCAGCAGCTTGGCTGCCAGATCATCGAAGAGCGGCCGCACGTCAGGCCCTACCCGGTCGTCCACCCGCGCCACGTCCACTCGCTTGCCGCTGGCGACATCGAAAACCCGAGCCGTGAGATGCAGTGAGTCGCCCGCGGGGGTGAAATCGCCCAGTACCACCGTCCACACGCCCGCCTCACGGGCCAGCCGCCGAGCCATGTCCAGGCCGATGTCGTCGCTGACCTTGAGATCGTGCTTGCCCAGCAGGTCGTGCAACCGCTCGTGGTCTACCACGGTGAGATCGTTCCACTGGGACAGATTGAGTCCCAGCATGCTCACGCTGCCGTCCCTCAGCCAATCGACCGACCGCTCGTCGCGCAGGTTGTCGAAGGGCAGAACCAGCATGGAGTGGCGAGGATTGACGTCCCGCGGCGGCCCGGGGCTCCGGCGAGTCAAGGCGACAGTGGCCACCAGCAGAACCAGCGCTGCTGCTGCCCCCGCCATGATCCGCCGGCTGGGCCGCCGGGTCGCGGATCGCGTCGGCCGCTCTCCCGCAACCGCTTGACGAAACTCTTCACCGGTCTGCCACCGATCGGACGGCTGTTTCTCCAGCGCCCGCATCACCGCACC
Organism: Gemmatimonadales bacterium; assembly: GCA_035557715.1. GTDB lineage: Bacteria > Gemmatimonadota > Gemmatimonadetes > Gemmatimonadales > GWC2-71-9 > CAVVWJ01. The sequence goes on along the minus strand of DATMDQ010000005.1, from coordinate 10,162 downwards.
AGCCAGCTCTCGCGGTGTCTCCGGGCTCAATCGTTCGACCGGCACTGGGCGCTCGGCGATATGCTTGGAGACCACTACCCGGTGGGGGCCTTGGAAGGGAGGCTGTCCGGTCAGCATCTCGTAGGCAACCACACCCAGGGCGTACAGGTCGCTGCGGGTATCGATCTCCTCGCCGGCCGCCTGTTCGGGACTCATGTACACCGGCGTGCCGACCGCCACGCCCTGGCCGGTGCTGGAGCCGCTCGCCTCTACTGCTGCCACCGCCCTGGCAATGCCGAAGTCGGCCAGCATGGCCCGCCCGGTTGCCTCGTCCAGCAGCACATTCTCCGGCTTCACGTCCCGATGCACCACCCCCGCCCGGCCAGACGCGTCCAGCGCCGCGGCAAGATCGGACAGGATACGCGCGGTCTCGACCGCGGAAATCCGACCTTCGCGGACGAGCTTCTGCCGGAGGCTCTCGCCCGCCACCTCATCCATCACGTAGTAGAGGAGGCCCTGCGCAGTACCCGCCGCGTGCACCGCCACGATGTTGGGGTGGCGCAGGCGCGCGATCGTCCGGGCCTCTGCCAGGAACCGCCGACTGATCGACTCGTGTGCGGCGAGCTCGGGGTGAACCACCTTGATGGCGACCCGGCGATCGAGGGCGGTGTCGGTCGCGAGAAAGACCACGCCCATCCCACCGCGTCCCAGCTCCCGCTCGAGGCGGTACTGATGCCCAAGCGCCGTTTGAAGTGCGGTGAAGAGGTCGATGGTCGTATCGCTCACGTCAGAGACCAATGGGGGTGAATAAAGAAAACACCCGGTCTGCAGCCCGGCCATACCACCAGGAGAACCGCTTGGTAACAACCTGGATTGGATGCTTGGAGGCCCGGTAAGGTTGCGTCTGCCCGGAACCGGACGGCACCCGCATTTATAACCCGACGAGGCCGAGGTTCGCGCCGTTTCGGATTTAAACTCATTTGACGAGTCTGGAGTACTCTCCCGCACGACCTACCAAGAGGACAGCGTGCGTTTTGGCTCAGAGGGAGGGGGTTCGCCGACGGTCGCCACCGTCCTGCTGCCGGTCGAGCGGCCTCGGGTGGACGCGGCCGGGAGCGGTTGCTTCGCCGCGGTGCACAGGGATTCGATCCCCGAAGCGGTTCGTATTGTTCGAGAGCGCCCGGTGGACGCGGTGCTGGTGTCGGTGCACCGGTGCGGGCCAGAGCAGTTAGAGGTGTTGGGACACCTGGTGCGCGAGTTCCCGGGCATCCCAACCGTGGCGTTGGTGTCACAGCACGACCCGAGCGCTACCGAAATGCTCCTCCGGCTGGGCGCGTCCGGGGTCCGGCAAGTCGTGGATGTGACATCGCCGACGGGCTGGAGCCGGCTACGGCAAGTGGTGGGACAGCCGGCAACCCGCGCCGTGGCTCGGATCCAGGGCCCCATCCTCGACGCCCTGGCGGACGCCCCGGCAGACACCCGACTCTTTCTCGAAGCGATGATTCGGCTGGCTCCCGAAACTCCCACGGTCACCCACCTGGCGCAGAGGCTATATGTGCGGCCGAGCACCCTGATGTCGCGCTTTGCGCGAGCGGGACTCCCGTCTCCCAAGAACTACCTTGCGGCCGTGCGGCTGCTGCATGCGGCCTATCTCTTCGAGGCCTCGGGACTCTCCGTGGCCGATGTCTCCTACCGACTGGAATACTCCTCGCCCCAGAGCTTCGGCCGTCATCTCCGGGCCATGCTCGGCGTCACCGCTCTCGAGTTTCGCCGCCGGTTTCCGTTCCCGGTGGCGCTGGAGCGCTTCGTCGAGCTGCTGATTGTTCCCTACCTGGCCACCTGGAAGACATTCCACCCGCTGGCGGCGGGAAGCTGGAGCGAAAAGGGTGAGAGGTAAGAGGTGAGAAGAAAGAAGTGAGGAAAGAGCACCGGTCACGCGCCCCTCTCACTTCTCACTTCTCACTTCTTACCGTCCAGCCGATTGTATTTCTTCAGCACGGCTCTCAGCTGGTCATGAGGGAGTGCCGGAACCCGGAGATAATCCGCGCCCGTCATGGTCCTGGCGGCAAGCATGGCATTGATGATGGCTTCCTCGGTGGCCTGGACCGTGGCCTCATAAACCGGGTCGATTCGCTCGTCCTGGAGCATCGGGACGGACGTGACGCCGAGGCTGTCGGCGGCTTTTGTTCGGGCGGTCGAAAAGGCGAGGAACAGGTCGCCCGAACCGGCACCCGCTGTTCCACCCATCCGGCCAATGCCGAGTGCCGCGCGACGGGCCACCCGTCGCAGCTGATGGGGCAGGAGTGGTGCATCGGTGGCTATGATCGCAATGATCGAACCGCGCTCCTTCTCCCGGTTGGCTCCCCGGGGGCAACGCATGTCGGCCTGATCTGCATCGAGTGGCGTGTCGGTATCGTAACACGGCTTGGGCTCTGAGATCTCCTCTCCCACGGGTACACCCGCAATCCGGAGCTGTCGCCGAAGGCCGAAGTTGCACTGGACCAGTACTCCCACCGTGAAGCCGCCCGCGCGCTCTGCCAGGCGCCGGCTGGCGGTCCCGATGCCGCCTTTGAACCCGAGGCACTGCATGCCGGTACCGCCACCCACGTTGCCCTCGGCTACGGGTCCCGGCTTGGCCGCGGCCAAGGCTGCAAACACGTGTTTCTTGGTGACGTGAAATCCGTAGATGTCGTTGAGGTCGCCGTCCCAGGTCTCGGCCACAGCCGGCAGGCAGCAGTTGAATACGCCCGGCACCCGGGTTCGTCCCCACTCGATCACCGCGTCCCGCACCGTGCCCACGCTATTGGTGTTGGTAATAGTGATGGGATAGAGCAGGCGCCCGTAGTCGTCGATCCAGGCAGTGCCGGTCATCTCTCCGTTGCCGTTCAGGCTGAACCAGCCGGCAAACACCTCGGCGAGGTCGCCAGTGCCGCGCGGAAAGACGGCGGTTACTCCGGTGCGGATCGGTCCGGTTCCTACCTGCAGCTTTCCCGAGCCGGAGATCAGCGTCGTGTGCCCTACGGCCACGCCGGGAACGTCGGTGATCGCATCGAGTGGTCCCGGGGTGCCATCCAGCGGGATCCCCAGATCGGGCGCCCGAGCGGTGGTTTGCGCCTGCCCGGTGCCGGCGGCCAGGAACAGCATCCCGGCCGCCAGGAACATCCCGAACGCGGTCATTAGGTCTGGGGCGAGCGAAAGACGAAATAGACCGCGCCGACCAGGCAGAGAGCGGCCCACAGATAGTCCAGCTTGAGAGGCTGGCGCATGTACAGGACGGCGAAGGGGGCAAACACCAGCAGGGTGATCACTTCCTGAAGAACCTTGAGCTGCGACAGCGACATCGCAGTGTACCCGATCCGGTTGGCCGGCACCTGAAACAGATACTCGAACAGTGCGATGCCCCAGCTCGCGAGTGCCGCCAGGTACCAGGGCCGGTGCGCCAGGTTCCGCAAGTGGGCGTACCACGCAAAAGTCATGAAAATGTTGGACAGCACCAGCAGCCCGGCCGTGCGCACCAAGATCGAGGTTGGCATGGTCCGTTACCGGATGTGGCAGCTCGCCAGGCCCTGCTTCTCGAGATACCGCTGGTGGTATTCCTCGGCCCGATAGAAAGTCGATGCCGGCGTGACCTCGGTAACGATGGGCTTGGGGAATCGGCCCGACTTGTTCCACCGGTCCTTGGAGGCAACAGCCGCGGCCCTCTGGGCCTCGTCGTGATAGAAAATCGCCGACCGGTACTGGGTCCCGCGATCTGGCCCCTGACGATTGAGCGTGGTCGGGTCGTGACTGGCCCAGAATACGTTTAACAGGTCTTCGTACCCAACCTTGCTGGGATCGTAGGTCACTTCGACGACCTCGGCATGGCCGGTACCCCCGCTACATACATCCTTGTACGTCGGATTCGGGAGCGTTCCTCCCAGGTAGCCGGCAACGGCATCGGTCACGCCGGGCACTTGCCGGAATGCCACTTCTACGCCCCAGAAACACCCGGCCCCGAAGGTGGCCTTCTCCAACTGTGTCATGTGCTCCTCTCGTTTTGTGACTCACTATCAACCGATGTAGACCCCGGATCGTTCCCGGTCAGCCCCACGCCATTCGCCGGCGCAGCGACGTGATATGAGCGACGTGGTGCCTCCCATGCCAGGCGTACAAGGCCAGCACTTCGCCCAACTCGAACATACGGCCGTGCTCCGGATGCCGGTACCGGCGCGCGAAGTCGGCTGGGCCCAGGTTCCGCAACAGCAGCAGCCAGCGTTGGTGCAGGAAATCCAGGAGGGCCAGCGAAGGCTCGACCGGCCCGGTTCGGGCATCGGGGAGCTCGGCCCACCGTGCCTCCTCGTAAGGCTTGATGGTAGGCTCCTCCTCCGTGAGGGCGAGCTTGATGCGGGTGTAGGCGTTGAGATGGCTGTCGGGAAGATGATGCACGACCTGTCGCACGGTCCAGCCCTCGGGCCGGTACGGCGTATCAAGCTGCAGCGGTGACAGGCCTGCCACCGCGGCCCTGAGGTTCGCTGGAGCGGCCGCAATCTCGCTGAGCCACTGGTCTCGCTGGGCCGGGCTGCCGTTTCCGGTGTAGCGAAACGGCCCGATAGGGTATCGAAGATCATCCATCAGGGCCGCTTCTATTCCTGGGTCTTGTCGGCGGTCCGAATGCTGCCTGGTGCGCGGGGGGCTCCATCGGGGCTCTCACCCCGGAACTCGAAATGCTCTTCTCGAAGCACCCGGTCCTGTAGTGGCGCGTCGGAGATCTCGAGCAGGAGGAGGCGAGCCAGGACCGCTTCCGCCACTCGCGCCGCGGGCTCCCACTGGCCGGCGGTGAGGGTGGGGTAGAGGTCGGCAAACTCGGGCCTCAAACGTGCTTCGCGCATGCGCGGGACGCTCCGGTGAAGCGGACGCTATGCTCGATGCTACCTCGACGCAGGATGGTGCGCCATACCCCGTCGCTCACGGCCCGTCTTTCGAGCCGAACCCGGTCAGCGGTCCCACCGTCTTCCGCAGCAGGAACTCCGAATGGCCGCGGACGATGTAGTCGGTGAGCTCGCCTATGACCTTATAGCCCAGCCGTTCGTACAGACGCTTAGCGTCCACGTTGAAGGACGACACACACATGAAGACGTTGGGAGACACCTTCAGTATTCGCCGCTCAGCGAACTCGACCAGCCTGGAACCGAGCCCCTGCCCCCGGCGAGACGGGTCGATACAGATCGTCTGGATGTAGCCCACCAACGCGCCGGTCATGCAGAGAATTACAAAGCCGGCCAACCCGGTTTCATCGCGGGCCAGGTAGACCTCGCGCCTGCGATCCCGGATGATCCCCAGCGACGCCTCGTAGCTTCGACCGAGGGTGATCCAGGGCTCCGACGCCGCCATAAGCCGGGCACAGGCGCGCGCCTCGACCTCGCTTTGAAGCGGGGAAATGGTGAGCGCACCGGCGGGCGCCTTGCTCTGGGGCATGATCAGGTCGGCGCCTCCCATGCCTGTCGCACTCGCACGGCCGCCTCCGCCCGTTCCTCCGACGTTGGATTCCGCAGTATTCCAACCTTGCGCAGCAGGTTCCGGACTTTGCGGTACAGGTCGGAGATCACATGCCCACGCGGCATGCTCGCGGTGCGCGGCAATAGCAGGAAATGCACGTGCCGTAGCCGCTCGTTGAACGACACGGCATAGATTCGCTCGGCCACAACTACCCGTTCCAGGGCGCGAACACCGGCCCGGAGGACCGGCCCAAGGGCATCTGCTTCTGCAGGGGTAAGCTCGGCCAGAGACTCGCAGTGCCGCCGAGTCTTGATGATCAGCTCGCCGGGATCAGTGAAGGGACCGGTATGGTGGCTTACAAACCAGAGCCCGTCGTCCAGGATCACGCCACCCGGCGCATGCAGGTTGCCCGCTACCTCGGAGCAGGCGGCGCACCGGGGTGCGGGCGTCATGTTTCCAGGCTGATTCGTTCCTTCAGTATCCATACCTTGGTGGCAAAGAAGAGTCGGATCATCGCCGCATGGTCCAGGGCGGCCACAACGACGACGAGATCCTCGCCATCGTTGCCCTTCGTGGGCCTCACGTTCTGCTTGGTCCGCATCCGGCCCTTGAGCGCGTCAAACCAGGGTGGCAGGTCTCCCCGCTGATCGCCCCGAATGACGTCCCGGCTCTTCGCTCCGGTGGGGTCTGCCAAGGCCACTTTACAATACCACTTGCCTCGGGCCTCGCCCTTCGTCGCCCGCGAGAAGTTCAGCGAGCGATCGGGAAGCTCGGCCCACACTTTCACGTTCGGTGTGGTTCGCGGCCGCACCTCGACCCGTCCGTCCCGGCCGCTCGGGGTTCTGACCACGAACTCCCATTGATTCCGCGTCGGGAAGTTGCCGTCCTGGACCAAGTAGGCTTGCTCGACACCGGACATCGCCTCGCCGCCGAAGGTCCAGGTCGAGGGGCGCTGCTCACCAGCCTCCACCATCACTCGATCCAACCGGTAACGCGTCCGTGGTGCCATGGCGACCTCCTTGAGGGCTAGGCGCTCAGCCGTGATGGGGCGTCAACCGAATGTGAGGGGGCAGCCCGCGGGCGGGCGGATCGGCCAGACCAACGATGCGGGGGATGACACTGAGATGCAACGGGCAGGCCGCCGGTTGCCGTCTTGCGACGGCCAACCGGACAGCCTCGACTAGTGGTCAGGCAGCGACCTGCACCTCGGTCATGGGGAACTGGCTCCGCGCGGGGACCGCCACGCCGGCCTTGAGCAGCGCGGCGACACGCTTCGGGAGCAGTGGATGGGATGACATCAGCTCGACACGCCTGGTCCAGAAGTTCTGCTCCTTCTCCGCCTGGGCGGCAAACTCGCGCACGTCTACATGAGAATGAAGCTGCTTGCCCGCGGCCAGCGCGAGCAGGCCGCTGATGGCGCCATCCGGCTGGCAGGCGGCCCCGATGCGATCGCAGGTGTACTCGCACGCACGAGAGTAGGCGCTTCCCAGATACGGCACCAACCGCGCCGGCAGAGTCAGCCACCGGTGCCGCAAATGTCCGCGCCAGAGGTGTGCCAGTTCGTGGCCCACGATGAAGCCAACTGCCGCCTCGCCCTTATCCAGGGCTAACTCGAGCACATCGGAGTTAATGACGACGAAGTCACGTCCTGAGAACCGGGTCGCGAAGGCGTTGAGGACTCCGCCGGATTGCAGCACGTACACCGCCGGCACTTCCTTCAGCTCCAGCCGTTTGGAATGGGTTACGGTGAGACGGTAAAGCTGGGGGAACTGCTTGTCGGAAACGCGGACGGCATTACCGCGCACGTGTCCCAACGCCATGCCGTGAGCGTACCAGCCAACTATCGGGATCACGATGGCAGCGACCAGGTAGCTCGCCCCGGCCTCGGGCTGGGCCATGCTCCACATGACCAGCCCGCCATACACGGCCAAGCTCATGACAACCATGACGGCATACAGAATCCGCTCGCGGGCGTAGATGAGGTTGCTGAGCGGTGTGCCTGCGGGCCCGCGTGGGCTAGGCATGACTGGCTCCCGGTTGCCGTGTCTGTCTAAGGAAGGGGGTTCAGCAGAAAGATCGGTCCCGGGGCCGCACGACTTTAGGAGGGTGCAACCTCTTGCAGGCTTAGCCTTCCTGGATTTTCAGCTGAGGGCGATCTCTCCATCGATCTGAAGCTCGGGAAGGACGCCAGGCATCGTCAGCGTCGCATGAACCTTGAGAACCTCAGCTCCCTTCAGCGTGCCCCGTTGGAGAGCTGCCCTCACTGACTTTTCGATCTCTTGCTGGGCCGTCACGCCAAAACGCTTCAGGAACTTTCTCATCTCGAGATTGAAGACTTCTTCGTTCATGAGGACCTCTTGAGTGTGGGCTCGCGGCGGTGTCAGCTTGCTGGTGGCAGACCACAACTGCTCGAGATCTGCATCCGGTGGCGGGCGAAAGTGCGGTAGGCCCAGTCGAACAGCTGGCTGAGCCCAGGCAGTCTGGATAGCAGGTAAAGCGGGTAGGCCCACCAGATCCGGCGCAACATGTACCGGTACACTTCGGGCCCGGCGAGTAGCTGTCCGTTGGGTTGGAGAAGCCGGATGGTACTCACGAGGTCGGCAGGAGGTAGCCCGGTTCGTTTCTGAACCCATGGGCTCTGCAGCGGCGCTATCGCGAGGCCTCGCCGGCGGAGCGTTGGACCCCAGGAGGTGACCCACCGGCTGCACACGCCGCAGTCGCCATCATAGAGCACCCATCCCGCGCGGGGCTCGGTGGGCTGGCCGGGGAGTGTCATCTATCTCAGGCGCCAAGAGCGGCGCGGGCCACTTTGAGGCGCTCGGTTTCCACTCGTACCTGCTGGTCCCGGGCTCGCCGCTCAAGACCGGCCAGATCGAGCCTTCGGATCTGGGGCACCCGCTCGGCGGCCACGCCCAGGGCACGCCAGAGGGCGAGCTTCCCCAGGATACCGAGCTCCAGCGTCTCGAGTGCCTCCAACAGTCTCAATTCTCCGCTGCCGGGGTCATCCAGCTTGAGCTTGGCTTCGCCCACCTTTTCAGTCAGCCAGGCGGCAGCCTGGCGCACCCGGCTCGGCTGTTCACCCAGACCGCGGAGCAGCTCTTTCAGCACTTTCTGATCCTCTTCGATCTCGGATTGGAGTGCGGTGAAGAGCGTGCCCCGCTCGGTGCCACTGGAGGCCTTCCTCAGGTGATCCAACAGCTCGATCGCGGCAACCGAGCCGGCCAGGTGATCATTGAGATAGGTGGTCAGAGTCTGGATGGCCATGGCAGGGTTCAATCATTCTTCAGTCCAAGGTCCGACGCGGTGGTCAGAGTCACCACCCTCCGCCCATTGGTCTCCAGCGCCGTCTTCCCGCCCTGCTCCCGATCGACCACCGCGAGCACGCCGAGCACTGTTCCACCCGCGCCTTCGACAGCCGCGAGCGCCTTCAGAGCCGAGGCGCCGGAGGTTATCACGTCCTCCACCACAACGACCGAATCGCCTGACTTGAAATTACCCTCGATCAGGCGTCCGGTGCCATGATCCTTGGCCTCCTTCCGCACGCTGAAGGCGTCCACCGGGGCGCTGCTCCCGTAACTTGCCGCAGCGATAGCGTAGGCTACCGGATCTGCGCCCATGGTAAGCCCGCCGATCGCGATTGGCCGCCACCCCATCTGTTGAAGCGCTTCCCAACCCATCCGACCGATCAGCGCCATCCCTTCGGCCGACATGGTCGTCAGGCGGCAATCGATGTAATAGGAAGACCGCTGCCCTGACGCGAGAACGAAGCTTCCCCGTCTGACCGAGCGCTCCAGCAGCAGACGCCGGAGCGACTCACGATCCGTCACGTCCCGCCCTTGCGAAACAGGCCGGCCAGAAAGCCCGTGCGCTTCGGGGCCTCCTCCCGCACCGCGGTGCAGAAGGCCTGGGCAAATTCGTCAACCGTCTTGCAGCGCTTGGCCAGATCCCGCTCCAGTCCGTGCATCACGGTGGCTTCGACGGCGGGCGGGAACCGCAGCCCCTTCCGGGCATCATTAAGGGGGATGGGCGGCTGCGTTAGTAGTTGCTGGAACAACTCCCTGGGACTCTTTCCATTAAAGGGCAGCTCACCGGTCAGCAGGTAATAGGTAATAGTGGCCAGGCTATAGACATCCGCCTGCTCCTTTACCAGCTCCCCGCTCAGAGTCTCCGGGGCGACGTACTGCAGGGTTCCCACGAAGAATCCAGCCCGGGTAAGCCGCTCCTCCGGGTTCGAATCGGAGTCTCGTGCGATCCCGAAGTCGAGCAGTTTGGCGCTCTGCTCGGCCGGGTTGTACATGATGTTGGCGGGCTTGAGATCGCGGTGGATGATGCCCGCGTGGTGAGCGGCGGAGAGCGCGGCTCCGATCTGCTCGACGATCTTGGCTACGAGGACCGGAGCCAGATGACCGGACCGGTTGACGAACTCGGCCAGGGGCTCGCCCTCGGCCCACTCCAAGGCCAGGTAGTGCAGCCCGTCGGCTTGGCCATAGTCGTAAGCTCGTACGATGTTGGGATGGCTCACCCGCGCACCGTATTCCGCTTCGCGCAGGAAACGCTTGACGGCAATCGGGTCTCCCGACAGACGGGAGCGAAGGATCTTCACCGCCGCCGTACCACGTTCCGGGTGCTCGGCGCGATAGACGGTCGCTGTGCCGCCTTCGCCGACATATCGCTTGAGGTGGTATCCGGCGACAGTCCGACCGACCAG
>DATMDQ010000004.1:0-7771 GCA_035557715.1 Gemmatimonadales bacterium | reverse complement strand
TGGCATGATCGCGCTCGCTATGGTTAGGGCCAGGCGATATGGCGGTGAGGCGGACGATAGCTTCTCATCTCTACCGCCGCTTCACCTACCGCCCATACACATCCGTACTCAGATACTTGAGTCCAGAGTCGACCATCAGCGTGACCACCTTGGCCCCCGGCCCCAGTCGCTCGGCCACTCGAATGGCAGCGATGACATTGGCTCCGGACGACGTCCCCGCGAACAGGGCCTCCTCCCGCGCCAGCCGCCTCGCCATGGCCTTCGCATCGTCGGTTTTGACTGGCACGATCTCGTCCACCAGAGCCGGCTTCCACAAGGGAGGGGTGAAGCCGACGCCTACCCCTTCGATCTTGTGCGGACCCGCGGGACCGCCCGATAACACGGCGGACTCCGCCGGCTCGACCGCGACGATCTCGATCCCTGGCTTGTGGCGCTTCAGCACGGTGGCGACGCCGCGGGAGGAAGCCGCCGTCCCCACGCATTGCACGAAGGCGTCAACCTCGCCCTTCGTCTCAGTCCAGATCTCCTCACCCAGCGGGTAGTAGCCCGCGATGCTGTCCTGGTTATTGAGCTGGTCGGTCCAATAGGTGTGGGGCTCCCGGCTCAGCTTTCGCGCGGCCTCGATCATGTCCAGGATCAGTTTCCTGGTCGTCAGTCCTCCCTCGCTCGGGACCAGTGTCAGCTCCGCACCCAGCGCCCGCATGTGATCCAGCTTCTCCCGGCTGAACGCGTCGGAGGTGACGATGTGGATTCGGTAACCCTTGGCGGCACAGACCAGGGCCAGGGATGTCCCGGTGCTGCCGCCAGTGTACTCGACCACGGTATAGCCGGGCTTGAGCCGGCCGTCCTCCTCCGCCCGCAAGATCACCGCCTCCGCCATGCGGTCCTTCATGCTGCCGGTGGGGTTCTCCCACTCCAGCTTCACCCATACGTCGGCGCACCGGGGTGGCACGACCTTCCGCAGTCGAACCATCGACGTGTTGCCGATCGCACTGAGGATGTCCATGTTTTTCCTGTTACTGCCGTCGGCGTGCCTAGCTCGAATGACCAACCGTCATCGAGGCGGCCTGCTCACCTGCTGAGGGAATTTCTTGAAGGCCGCGACACTCAGGATCGCGAAGAGTGCCAACACCAGGATCTGGGTCACCACGAACGGCGGCTCCTTCTGGGTCGGCGCGGAGACGAGCAGGGCCGGTACCCGCCGAAACAGCTGCACCACCAGCACGAAAAAGTTGAGGTAGAGCGTCAGCGCCGTTCCCACCACGAACACCCCCCGCCAGGAACCAAGGAGATGTTTCCGGTAGCGGGCGTAGATCACCGGCGGCAGGATGATGAGGGAGATGACCCCGACGTAGTGGGAGGCGATCAGCGCGGTGAACGGAAAGCCGAACCCGGTGATACTGGTCAGCGCGGTGGTGATCAGAAAGAGGCCGATCCAGCCATCCAGCCGCCGCTCGGCCATGAGTCCCCCCATGACTACGAGCCCCGCGGTGATCGCAACCAGGCTGATAAGCGTGTGAATCAGGGTGAACGTGGTGATTTCGAAGATCATGGAGCACCCCTGACGAATTTGAGGTGGGTGACGTCTGCCGCCGCGATCGTCCGTACCGGACGGAGACCACCGAGATCCTTGACACCGTCGAATAGTCGCTCGCCGCCACCGAGCAGCGTGGGAACCAGGTGAAGCTCCATCTCGTCCACGAGCCCGGCGTTCAGGTACTGCTGGGCCGCCTTCGCCCCACCCGCGAGCGACACGTCCTTCCCCCTGGCGGCGCGCCGCGCCTGCCCCAGCGCTGCCTCGATGCCATCGGTGACGAAGGTGAAGCTGGTTCCGCCTTCAAGCTCGAGCCGCGGACGCGGATGCCGGGTCAGAACGAAGACGTGGTGGTGAAACGGCGGATTCTTTCCCCACCAGCCGTTCCACGGCTTTCGGTCATCCCACGGGCCGGGCGAGCCGCCGAACATGTTCCGTCCCATGATCGTGGCGCCGATGTTAGTCACCGATTCCTCAACCACCCCGGTGCTCTCGTTGACCTCGCCACCTTCGAGGCTGTGCGGCGCCCGCCAGGCGGCAAGCCGAACGACCCATTCATGCAAGCCCTCTCCGCCGACGCCGAGAGGATCCTTCTTGCTCTGCTCCGGCCCCGCGGTGTAGCCGTCGAGCGAAATGGAAATGTTGAAGCGGAGTTTTGCCATAGGAGTTGCCCTCAGAACGTTACGACCCATGCACCAACAACCGACCCATCACGGCGTGGACCGGTTCAATAGTGAGCGCCTGCAGGAGGCCCTGACTGCACACGTCGCAGATACCATGGGTCAGCTGCGGAAGCGGCGGCTCGGAAAAGAACGACAGTGCGGCCATGGCCTCTTCGACCTCGAGCCATCCGCGCGGTGGCACGGCGACCCTTTTGCACCAGCCGCACATGGTCACGAAGCTCGCGGAGTGGGGCCGATGGGGATCCAGTAATGCCACCGGGTCGCGGTCTTCCTGGCTCACCGGCGTGACGCAGTAGGTCAGCCCCTGGTCCGACGCCGGTGAAATGCTGAGCTCCAAAAGCCGGCGACGCTCTGGCGCGTCACAGCGCAAGGAGAGTCGGACTGGCTCACCTCGCGTCCGCACCCGTTCGTGCAGCAGCTGGTAAATATGCCGAGTCTCCAGGTCGTCGATAAAATCCCACAATCGGCGGCCCACGACCTCGGGTGGGAAAAGAAGCTCTCCTTCGTTCGCTCCCGCGAATAAGAGCCATTCCTCATTGACCGAGAGGATCTCATCCTGAGCATTCAGATGGTACACGATATCCGACACGGCCGTTCCATGACAAAGTTCAAAGGCCTACGTTGATCAGAAGCGTAGCCCCGTCAACTGCTTGACGCGGACAGAACCTCGAAAGCTGGGCCTGACGCTCATTAGAGGGTTACGGTTTCAGCACGGTCCACTCGATTTCGTTCAGCAGATTGCCCACCGCCTCCGCCGACTCACTGACATACCCGAAGCACCCTCGCCGGGCGTCGAGGTCTACGCCCTTGAGCCGGCCCACAGTCTCCGTCACCCATTTGTCCTCGGTGAATGACTTGCGGAGACAGAAGCGGACCCGGTAGGGCTTCTCCATCGTGAGCGGCCGGAGCTCGCCCGACTTGACCCGGCGGACGGCGCGTGCAGCGGCCTGCCGTAGCTGGCGATGGACCGTCGCCGGTGGGAGCACAGCGGCCGCCGAGCGGGAGAAAGCGGTCTTCGTGGTGACCATCTCCAGCGGCCCTAGCATCTCCCGGGTCTCCGCGGTCAGCACGTCGTCACCGCTGGCGAGCGCCATGGGGACCCCCATCTCACCGCCGATGAACCCGGCGATGCCGGCCTCGTTCAGCACCTTATCGTTGATGGTGAACGAGTCGAAGGCAAAGTTGTGCGAGATGACCCCGGGACTCCCCGCGTTCGCATGGGCGCCGACGATCATTATCGCGTCCACCATTGGATTGAGGCCGGTGGACATCACGATCGGCTTGGGATAGCCGCGGATCAGGATCGCCTCGGGGTCGAGCTGGTCCACCAGGACGTTCCGGAACAGGGTGCCGCCATGCCCCTCGTTGACGATAAACTGGGTTGCTCCGGCCGCCCGGGCGCCGGCGATGAGCGCGTTCACCTCGTCGGTCAGCTCCTGGCGGAACCGCTCGTGCTGGGGTGTCCCGCCCCGGGTTACCGGCCGCATCTCGGTCGCGTTCCGCACCGCGCCGGCCAGCCCCTCCATGTCGGCGATGATGTAGACGCTGAACCCACCCCGCTGCATGTCCTGCTCCAGTTTCTGCCGGGCGAGCTGGTACTCGGTCACGCCGAAGTAGGCGCCCGGCGGCGTGGTGTCACGCGGGGTGCTGTCGCGAGGGGTCTGGCCCTGGAGTTGTCCCTGCGCCCAGGCCGGGAGCGGCAGGAGGAGCGCGGCGAGCAGGACGAGGCGGCTCATCGGATCACCAGCTCTTCGATGGCGTCGAGCAGCCAGCCCATCTGGCGCGCGCTGTCGGTCACGTAGCGATAGCTGCGGTCACCGGTCTTCTCCAGCTTGAACTCCGGGAGTGTGGCCACCCCCTGAATGAGGCTGTCAGGATAGCTGTGGCGGAGGGTGAACTCGACTCGATAGGGCCGCTCCAGTGTGAACGGCTTGAAGTCACCCCGGCGCTCCCGGCGCACCGCTTCCGCCGCCCCGCTTTGCAGCATCCGGCGCACCTTGGCGGGGCTGTAGGTGATCGCGGCACTGCGGCCCACCGCGCGCTTGGTCACGATGGCGACGAAGCCGTTGGGGACCATCTTCTGAGTCTCCGCGATCAGTACGTCGTCTCCGCTCACCAGCGAGACCGAGACCCCGAGCTCGCCAGCGATCAGCGCGTTGATGCCGACCTCGTTGAGCGCCTTACCATTCACGGTGAACGAATCGAAGGCAAAGTTGTGGGCCATCACCCCCGGGCTCCCAGCGTTCGCGTGCGCGCCGGTGAACATCATGGTGCCGAAGCTGCTGTCGATGCCGGTGACCATCACCAGCGGCTTGGGGAACCCGCGTACCAGGATCGCCGAGCTGTCGAGGTCCCAGGGGAGGACGTTGGCGAACAAGTTGCCGCCGTGGCCCTCGTTCACGACGAAGCTCCGGGCGCCGGCCAGGCGGGCGCCGCGAATGGTGGAATTCACCTCCCGGGTGAGCAGCAGGCGGAAGCGGTCCCAGTAGTCCGGGCTGGTGAGATCCTTGAATCGCTCGCCCTCGTTACCGGCGATGATCTCGCGGCTGTCCACCGCGCTCGCCATCCCTTCCATGTCGGGCACGATGAAGACCCGGAATCCGGCCTCGTGGGGTATCTGCTTGTCGCGGTATGGCGCGGACGATGGAGGCGGCGTCTGGGCCTGAAGCACAGTGGCCATGGCCAGGAGCGCGGGCACCAGGAATCGCATCAGGTCTCCTTTAGTGAGAACTCGAAAAGCACAGAAGGCTCGGGCTCGGCACGCCCGCCCAGGGAGCCGTACAGTCGCTGTGCCGCCGTATTCGACGGACTGGTCAGGACCCACGCCTGAACGCACCCCAGGGTCACCCCATGTTGCAGTAGTGCCGTTAGCAGGTCCCGGCCAAGTCCCTGTCGCTGGTGTGAAGGTGCCACACCAACTTCGTTGATCCAGAGCTCCGGGGGTTTGTCCGGGTGCACGTAGTGTACAGCCGAGGCAAAGCCCACGACCAACTCATCGTCGAGCGCCACGACGAGGTGGTGACGCGGGTCGGAGAAGAACTCGGAGGTCCACCGCCGATCGATCGGGTAGTCGAACACATCGGGGGCTGTGTGATCAAGCACCGCGGCGTCGCCTCGTTGAAGCACGCGGATAGCGATATTCACCGACGCTCCGGAGCCCCCTTGCGGCGTATCCCGACGACCTCGAGTGTCAGGCTCGAGGCGAAGAGCGCGGCCCCCGCAATGGCCGGCCCAAGGTGAACGAGGTTGGTATAGCCTTCCACGTAATGCACTCCGATGGCGCAACCGAATCCGGCGGTTCCGGCGAAGAGCATCGCCTGGTAAAAGGATCGGGACGGCGACCCATACCACGCGCATATGGTTACGAGAATGCCTGCCGAAGCCAGGCCGCCACCGAAGCCTGCACGGTCATGAGCAATAAGCGGGATGAGCCGTGGGTTCACCTGGTCGAGCATAGGCTGGGTCAGACCCATGAAAGCAAGATCTTCCGCGACGAAGACCCAGGTCGCGCCGACGCTGAGGATGACGAGCCCAGCGGTGAGCATACCTGCGCCGGTTGCGACTAAGCCCCACCGTCCGGCGCGGCTCATGGCCGGGGCTGCCACGCCTTGGGCCGACCGTAACCAGCCGGGTACCCGCACTTTCCCGAGTCCCCGCGTACGCCAGAGACCCAGTAGAAAGATTGGCAATAGAACCACCGTCGCTGCGCCGTGCCAGGTATCGAGATAGCCATAGCCTAAGTAGGCCATGAAGCTCGCGAATCCGAAGGCGCCGCTGATCGTCAATGCCCACCAGGCCCATCGAGCCCCGCCGCGCAGCGGAAATGCGACGAGCCAAGAATAGAGAACGGCGATGGCGATCAGCGCGCCTCCGAAGGCTACCCGATCATGAAACATGAACCGGACGACGCGGCACCCGGCGATACGGCAGAGGTCGTCCGCGCTCATGCCGAGATACGCAATGTCGTGCGGGAGGAACTCTCGGCGCGCAGCCAGAAAGATGGCGAAGGCTCCCGAGAGGAGCAGTGCGACGGCGGTCAGCAGGAGTAGCGGCCGCCCATCCTCGATCAGACCCTCCCAGAGACTCGCTTCTCGTAGCGCCAAGGCTGGTGCACCCCGATCTAATCAGTGTGTCAGGTGTCGCCGAGCACCAGCAGTTTGAGCTCGGTCATCTCCTCGATGGCGTAGCGGACGCCCTCGCGGCCCTGCCCGGATTCCTTGACCCCGCCGTAGGGGGCGTGGTCCACCCGGAACCCGGGCACGTCATTGATCACCAGCCCGCCCACCTCGATTCGCTCGAAGGCGCGGAGAATGGTCCGCATGTCGTTGGTGAAGAGCCCCGCCTGGATGCCGTAGGGCGAGTCGTTCACCGCGGCAACGGCCTCGTCGAAGCCGGGGTAGGCGCGGACCGTGGTCACCGGTGCAAAGATCTCCTCACAGTTGACCCGCATACCGCCGGTGGTATCGAGCAGCACCGTGGGCTCCAGGATCGCCCCGTTCCTTCGGCCGCCGGCCGCCACCCTCGCCCCAGCTGCAACCGCCTCGGCGATCCATTCGGCGGCCCGCTCGGCGCTGGCCTGGTCGATCATGGGACCCACGTCGGTCGTCTCCGCCAGGGGGTCGCCGGTGCGGAGCGCCGCCACCCCGGCCACGAAACGCTCGACGAAGCGAGGGTAGAGTAGCTCATGCACCAGGATCCGCTGAGTGGAGATGCACGACTGGCCGGCGTAGAGGTACCCGCCCGCCACGCAGCGTTTGACCGCGTGGTCCAGGTCGGCGTCCGGCTCGATCATCACGGCCGCGTTGCCGCCGAGCTCCAGCGTCACCCGCTTGGTGTAGGCGCGGCGGCGGATGGCCCACCCGGCCCGGGCAGACCCGGTGAAGGTGATCATCCGGATCCGGGGGTCGTCGATCAGTGGCGCCGCGACGTCGTTGGTACAGAGCAGGATGGAGAGGGCCCCCGCGGGATAGCCGCTCTCCCGGATAATCTCACCCAGCAGCAGGGTCGCGAGCGGGTCCTGCGGCGGCACCTTGAGCAGCATCGTGGCGCCACAGGCGATCGCGGGCGCCAGCTTATGGGCAGCCAGCAGCACGGGAAAGTTGAACGGGATGATGGCGGAGATGGGCGAGAGCGGGAACCGGCGGGTGATGCCCCAGCGCCGCTCGCCGTGTGGCTGGAGGTCCATGGGGATTACCTCGCCCCCCATCCGCAGGGCCTCCTGCGCACCCTGCCGGAAGACGAACACTGCGCGATCGACCTCCGCCCGGGCGAGCGCGAGTGGCTTTCCCGCTTCGCACGCCAGGAGGCTGGCGATCGGGTCGCGGCGCTCCGCTACGCCCGCGGCGATCCGGTCCAGCACGGCGGCCCGGGCGTGCGACGGCAGCGCGGCCGCCGCAGGTGCAGCAACGACGGCGGCATCGAGGGCTGCAGCGACATCGTGCGGACCGGCCAGTCCGGCTCGGCCGATCAGGTCCCCGGAATATGGGCTTCGGATCGGCATCGAGTCGGCCCCGCTCCTGAGCTCGCCGGCCAGGAGGAATGGATAGGTCCGGCC
>DATMDQ010000003.1:0-24071 GCA_035557715.1 Gemmatimonadales bacterium | reverse complement strand
GGCCGGCCGCCGAACCAGGCGGCTGACCCGATGCTGTTCCTTGGTCAGCCGGTTGACGAGTGCCGAGCCGATCAGGCCACTGGCACCCGTCACCCCTACGTGCACATCTACCCCACCTTCAGGTTCTTCATCATCCCGTGCACCAGGTGCAGCTTGCCGTCCTTGGCGTCAGGAACGAAACAGATGAGACCGTAATCTCCCGCGGTGAGATCCGCCGTGAAGCTGGCGCGCATCCCGTTTTCGAGCACCCCGACGCCTCCCACGGGCATGGCCGGCGGTGCGCCTTTCATGCTCATCGCCCAGGTTGCAAAGTCCTCGATGGTCTTGCCGGGGGCGAGCTTGACCAGGACCAGCTCGTGGGCCTGCGGGCCGGCGTTGTCCACCATGATCGTCTGTTTGCCCGCAGCGAGCGGTTGAGAGGACCGAAAGTCGAAATCCACCAGCTTGATAGTGACGTCGGCCTCCGGAAGACTGTTAGCAACCGCCGCGGGGGCGGAGGTGACTTCGAAGGTCTGAACCATCCCCTTCGCAGCATGCATAACCCCGTCCGGGCTGGGGATCAGACACAGATAGGCATACTGTCCCGGTTCGAGGACTGTGGTCGCGACCACGTCCTGTCCTGGCGGAGCGGCGTTCGGCCCTCCCACATACTTCATCCAGGCCGGTGGAGGCCCATGCTGTTTAAGCGCCGCCAGCAGATCCGCGGCAGTCTTGCCTTCGTCCAGCTTGACCAGTTGCGCCTGGTGAATCTCCTTGCCCTGATTCCGAAGCTGCATCGCCACCGCTCCGGCAGAGATCTGCGCCGGAGCGTCGAACGCGAAGTCCTTCGCTGTTACCGTCACCGTCGCGGGCGCGGCGCTCGCGGTTTCGCCTGCAGCCGTCGAGGTGGCATCGTTGCGCGGGGACGGGCGATCGGATTTGCAACCGGCCAGCGCGCAGGTGAGCGCAAGGGCGGCGCGGAATCGTGCACCGTGGGACATGGACCCTCCTGAAGGGGGAAATGCGGGCGCGCCAAGATGTGGCCCGACCGCTCATTCCGCCAGTCCCCCGCCTGATGGGTTGCCCGGATACGACCCAGGGGTAATTTCCCGCCAACCGCCAGCCCAAATGGAGCCCGGAATGGCCCGAATTGTCTTCGGCCTGCTCGCCGTCACTGCTGCCTTTGCTGGTCCTCTGCAGGCGCAAGCAGTACCAGAGCCCTCAACCGCCCGCATCGCCTCGCCGTTCAGTCCGCTGCCGCTTCCGACGCCCACCCCCTCCCGCACCGCCTCCGGGCGACCGGGACGAGGCTACTGGCAACAACGGGCTGATTATCGCATCGCCGCCACGCTCGATACGGTCACCCGCCAGATCCGCGGCAGGGAGACGATCCACTATACCAACAACTCGCCGGATGCCCTGCGCTACCTGTGGATGTTCCTGGAGCAGAATATCTGCAGCCGTGCCGGGATCACCGAAAAGCTGGACCAGCCTCCCCTGGTGTTCCTGGGGTCCACTTTTGACTTCTCCTGCAAGGGATTCGATGGTGGACTGACCCTGCAGCAGGTGAGCATCGCCGGGCGGGCGGTGCGGCCCACGATCTACGGCACCACGATGCGGATCGACCTGCCCAGGGCCCTCGCGCCCGGCGCTGCCGTGGACATCAACCTGGCCTGGCACTTCACCGTGCCCGATTACGGCGCCGGCCGCATGGGACGCGACGGGTCGCTGTACCAGATCGCCCAGTGGTATCCCAGGCTGGCAGTGTACGACGATGTCGGAGGCTGGAACCACGATCCCTACATCGGCGCCGGGGAGTTCTATCTGGAGTATGGCAGCTTCGATGTGAGCCTCACCCTGCCGGCCAGCTACATCGTGGCCGCCACCGGAAGCCTGCGGAATCCGGAGCTGGTGCTCACCCCGGCTCAGCGGGAGCGCCTGGCCCGCGCGGTCCATTCAACTGAGCCGGTGGCCGTGATCACTGCCGCCGAGGCTGGGCACGCTGACCGAACCCGGCCTGCCTCGGGCCGCCAGCTTACCTGGCGGTTCACCGCCGACAGCGTCCGCGACTTTGCCTTCGCCGCCGGTCCGGACCTCCGCTGGGATGCGAGCGGGTACAAGGGAATCCTGGTCCATACGCTGTACCGCCCGTCGGCCCCTGAGTGGGAGGAGGCCAACCGGATGGTGCGGGAGGCGCTGCAGTACTTCAGCGAGCAGTGGTACGCCTATCCCTACCCTCACATCACCAGCGTCGAGGGCCCGATCGAAGGGATGGAGTACCCGATGCTCACCTTCGACCCGCGCGCTCCCAGCCGGGAGGAGCGGCAGTGGGTGCTGGCCCACGAGCTCGGCCACCAGTGGGTGCCGATGATCGTCGGGTCGAACGAGCGGCTCTATCCCTGGATGGACGAAGGCTTCAACACCTTCATCGACCTGGCCGGCGCCGCTCGCTATTTCAAGGGAACGCCCTATGGCGACTCGATCGAGGTGCACCCGCTTCACCTCTACCCCGATCACGCGATTCCCGGCCAGGAGCAGCCGCTCATTGCCCGGCCGGTGGAGGTGAAGGATCTCTTCTGGACCGGGTACCAGAAACCGGCGCTCATGATGCAGACCCTGCGTTACGAGGTGCTGGGGAAAGAACGCTTTGATCACGCTTTCCGAGAGTATCTCAAGGCCTGGGCCTACAAGCATCCCACGCCGGCCGACTTCTTTCGCCTGATGCGCGACGCGTCGGGAGTGGACCTCGACTGGTTCTGGCGCGACTGGGTGTATACCACGGCCCGGCTGGATCAGGGCCTAGACTCGGTGGCCACTGCTGCAGGTGCGGAGAAGATCTTTCTAGCCAACCGGGGGACGATGACGCTGCCGCTCGAGATGGACGTCACCTACGCGGATGGCTCCACCGAGCGGATCCGGCTGCCGGTCGAGATGTGGAATCAGGGGCCCCGGTTTGCCTACCGAGTGCGGGGAGGGAAGCCGGTGCGACGTGTGGTGGTGGATCCGCGAGGGGCGTTACCGGATATCGATCGGAGGAACAACAGCCGTTAGCTAGCTCCTAGCTCGCGCCCGCTGGACCATCAGCAGGTCGGCGATGTTGTCCGATGTGAGCAGGCCGACAAGTGCTCCGGCCGGGTCGACCACGGGCAGCGCCGGGAGCCGGCTGGCCCGGAGCCGCTCAAGCGCATCCCGGAAACTCACCGTCGGTTGAACCACTGGCACGCCGTGGGTCATGGCCTCCGACACCCGACCGGCTGGCCCCAGGGTAGATAGCCCCCTGATCAGGTTGTCACGGGTAAGGATGCCCTCGATCCGACCGTCGTTGTCGACCACCGGAAACTCGCGCTGTTCCCCGCTCAGTAGCAGGTCCACCGCGTCGGCCAGGGTCCCATGCACAGGTATGGTGCGGAAGTTGGTCACCATCATCTGTGACACCTGGAGTCCATCGCCCGCTGCACGGGTCTCGACCGCCTCCGCCTCAGCCGTGGCACCGAGAAATACGAAAAAGGCGATCAGTACCAGCAACGGCTGCGGAGCCATGATGCCGTAGAGGCCACCGATGACGGCAAGCGCCTGTCCCAGCGTGGCAGCGACCCGGGTTCCACTCACCAGTCCCAACCTGCTCGCGAGCAGCGCGCGCAGCACTCTTCCCCCGTCCATTGGAAACGCCGGAATCAAGTTGAACAGCAGCAACCAGACGTTGGTGACCAGGAGCTGATTCAGGAACGGTGCGAGCGGGCTCAGCTGGTCCACCTCGGCGTCCCCGCCGGTCAGCCGAAGCATCAAGTAGAAGATCAGAGCCAGGCCGGCGGTCACGGCAGGCCCAGCGAGGGCAATCAGGAGCTCCTGCCTGGGCTCGTCGGGGATGCGCTCGAGCCGGGCGACCCCACCGATAGGAAGGAGGATGACATCGGGCGTGCGCACGCCGAAGCGGCGCGCCATGAGGATGTGCCCGAATTCATGGAGGAGAATGCAGGCAAAGAGGGCGAGCAGTAGCAGGGCGGCTGTGATCGCCCCGCTAGGCCCACCCTCTCGATATCCCGACAGCGTCCACCAGGCCAGGAACAGCACGAACGTCAGGTGCACCTTGATCTCGGTGCCCGCTATCCGGCCCATCGTGTAGACCCACTTCATCACACTACCGCCTCTCGCGCGTCCAGGGCCCTACCGCCGTAAGATATACCGCGGAGGGACCCGTGGGGGCGGGCGGTAGCTAGACCATCACTCGCAACCCGAATTCATGGCGGGCCCGGAGCTCGCGCACCGGCCCGTCCACGGGCGGGGCCGGCGTGATCGGCCGAGCAGTGACACGGGCCTCACCGGGCAGCGGATGAAGCTCCGCCCAATGCGCCAGCGCGCTGCGGAAGATCAGCTGGGCATCGATGGACCCGAGGTTGAAGGTGCGGACGTAGTGCATGATGGCCTCATCCGGCGTGACCTCATCGGCCAGCGTCTTCACCGCTTCCAGCGCCATACGAACGTGGGTAGCTGCCACCGCCTCCTCGGATATTGAGGCCGCAAGGCGGCACTCGAGGTTGGTCTCCTCGACGTGCTGTACGCGCCGGCGGAACGTCTCCAATAGCTGATCCGGGCGGAGTGCGGTCCAACTCACGGCCCGGGTTTCGCGCCTGGGGTCGCTCTCGATCAAGCCCGACAGCGAGATCATAGCCCGGGCTCGCACGGTTCCTTCCAGGGCGTCCGGCACGGCGACCTCATGGAAGTACCGCTGAAACGCCTCGTCGATCGAGAGGCGGGGCTTGAGCCGCCGGACGAACTCCGCCGCTTGTGCCTGGTAGGTCTCGGCGAGTGCTTCTGATGCCCGGGCAAAGACAAGCTGCAGACGCAGCTTGGTGGATGCGGGAAATCGGCGATTCGCGATCAGACTGGGTCCAGACATTCGATACCTCTCCGTATTGCGGAAGAGCGGTGCGACCAGGGTCAAATATCACAATCCATTAACAGGGGTTACGGCGATGGGAAATGCGAACTTTGTGCCCATCATGGGAGGGAGTGCAAGAATTGTGAACTACTCGACGCGCAAGAGGTTAGGAGCCGACGCCGGGGTTGTGGCCAGTGCGCCGTCTGGCGCGCTGTAGCGCAGGTGCCACTCCCGGTGGGGACCCCTACTACATTACAATGCCTTTCTTCTCCAACCTCGTGGAGCCGCTCCATCACCACTATCGTCGCCCCCCCGGTCTGGACCACCAAAGACGCCGAGAAGCTCTATAACATGCCTGGCTGGGGCCTGGGATACTTCCGCGCCAACGCCGAGGGGCATGTCACCGTGCACCCGGACGCCAACAAGAAGCGCGGGCTCGATCTCTATCGGCTGGCCATGGACCTGAACGCCCAGGGCGTCGGGCTCCCGCTTCTGCTCCGGTTCTCCGACATCCTCCAATCCAGGATTCAGGCGCTGGCCACCGAGTTCGGCAACGCCATCAAGGAGTTCGGGTACCAGGGGAGCTACACCACGGTGTATCCGGTCAAGGTGAATCAGCAGCGGCACGTGATCCAGGAGATCGTCGAGTTCGGGGCGCCCTATGGAGTGGGGCTCGAGGTCGGGAGCAAGCCCGAGCTTCAGGCGGTGCTCGGCCTGAGCGAAGCCAGCAATCACCTGATCGTCTGCAACGGCTACAAGGACGAAGAGTTCATGCGCCTGGCCCTGATGGGTCAGAAGCTGGGGCACAAAGTGATGATCGTTCTGGAGCAGCTCACCGAGCTCGAGGTGCTGCTCAAGGTGGCGGATGAAATGGGTGTCACGCCGACCGCGGGCGTCCGGATCAAGCTGGCTACCGAAGGCTCGGGTCGCTGGGCCAAGAGCGGCGGCGAGCGCTCAAAGTTTGGGCTCGGCGCCGTCGAGCTGATGAAGCTCCTCGATCGGCTGGATCGGCTGGAGCGGAAAGACATCCTCAAGTTGGTCCACTTCCATCTGGGCAGCCAGATCACCGATATCCGGCACGTGAAGGCCGCGCTGGAGGAGATCGGACGCTATTACGTCGAGCTCCGGAACATGGGCTTCGATCTCACCCACGTGGATGTGGGCGGGGGGTTGGGGGTGGACTACGAAGGCTCGCGTTCTACCCGGCCGGCCAGCGTCAACTACTCGATGCGGGAGTATGCCAGCGACATCGTCTATACCCTGGGCTCCGTCTGCCGGAACGAGGGTCTGCCGATGCCGCACATCATCTCGGAGTCTGGGCGGGCGCTCACCGCGCATCATGCCCTGCTGCTCATCAACGTGATCGACGTGGAGTCCCAGGTCGAACCGCTGGCCCCGAAGCTCCAGGAGGAGCCGCACCCGCTGCTGGTTGAGATGACGGAGAACCTGGATGGGCTCACCCAGGACCGGATCGAGGAGGTCTTCCACGACGTGGTCTTTGCCAAGGAGCGGGCCCAGGAGTATTTCGCCAGCGGCGTCTTCTCGTTGCGCGACAAGGCCGATGCCGATCAACTGTACCTGGTGACTCTCAACGCACTCGCGCAGGCGATCAAGGAAGACAAAGCGGCCTTTCCCGAGATCGTGAACCATATCGAGGCGCAACTGGTGGACCGCTATTTCTGCAATTTCTCGGTGTTTCAGTCGCTCCCGGATCACTGGGCGATCGACCAGCTCTTCCCCATCATGCCGATCCATCGCCTCAATGAAGCGCCCAGCCGGCGCGGCACGCTCCAGGACGTCACCTGCGATTCTGACGGGGTGATCGACCGTTTCACCGGAGGCCGGAAGGGCAAGCCGTCACTGGAGCTCCACCCGATGATAGGTGAGGAGCCCTACATCCTGGGCATCTTCCTCACCGGCGCCTATCAGGAGATCCTGGGCGATCTGCACAACCTGTTCGGCGACACCAACGCGGTGCACGTGCGGCTCACCGAGCAGGGCTACGAGATTACCGACCTGGTCCACGGCGATACCGTGACGGAAGTGCTCAACTACGTGCAGTTCCACGCCAGCGATCTCCTGGCCGCCTTCCGCCGGAAGGTCAGCAACTCGAAGGAGCTGAGCCGGCAGGACGCCAACAGCTTCATTGCGGATTATGTGGCGGGCCTGGAGGGGTATACGTATCTGGAAGGGGATGTGCCGGTTGAAGCGGAAGTGACAGGTGAGAAGTGAGAGGTGAGAAGTAAGCGCGATTGAACCGGCTGTCATCCTGAGGGAGTGAAACGACCAAAGGATCTACCCGCTAGGTCCAAGACCGTTCGAGTAGATCCTTCGCTGTGCTCAGGATGACAGCCCTTCTCACCTCTTACCTCTCACCTCTTACTAACGCGCTCCCGCTCCACCTTCCTTCGATCGCCCCGCTTCTCCAGCGGCACGAAGTCCCGCGACTCTGATCCGATGTATATCTGCCGGGGCCGGGCGATCTTCTGGTCCTTGTCCAGCAGCATCTCCTCCCACTGCGCCAGCCACCCCGGCGTCCGCCCGATGGCAAACAGGACCGTGAAGTAGTCGGTCGGGTATCCCATCGCCTGATAGATCAGGCCGGAGTAGAAGTCCACGTTGGGGTAGAGCTTTCGCGTAATGAAGTACTCGTCTTCCAGGGCCACCCGCTCCAGCTCGAGCGCGACCTCCAGCTTGGGGTTGAGACCGGTCTGCTCGAAGACGTCGTACGCCACCTTCTTGATCAGCTTGGCTCGCGGGTCGTAGGACTTGTAGACCCGGTGCCCGAACCCCATCAACCGCCCGGTGCCGGATCCCGATTTCACCTTCTCGATAAAGGCGGGGACGTGCTGCTTGTCGCCGACCTCGTCCAGCATCTGGAGCACGGCTTCGTTGGCTCCGCCATGCAGCGGTCCGTAGAGCGCGGCAATGCCGGCGCTGACGGCGGAGAATGGGTCCACGTGCGACGACCCGACCGCCCGCACAGCGCTGGTGGAGCAGTTCTGCTCGTGGTCGGCGTGCAGGATGAGCAGGATCTCCAGGGCCCGCTGCAGCACCTTGTTCGGCTGGTGCTGCCCGCCGATACTGAACGTCATGTTGACGAAGTTGCCGATGTAGTCCAGATCGTTTCGGGGGAACTCGTACGGGAGTCCGCGGGAGTGCCGGAACGCGAACGCCGCGATGGTGGGGAGCTTGGCCAGTAGGCGGACCCGCTGGAGATAGCGGTTAGCCGGGTCTTCGATGTTCTTGGCGTCGGGGTAGAAGGTCGAAAGCGCTCCGACCGCGCCGAGCAGCATGCCCATGGGGTGGGCATCGTAGCGGAACCCCTCCAGGAACTTGGTAATATTGGTATGGACGTAGGTGTGGTACTTGATCTGCTCCTCCCACGTGGCCAGCTGCTTCCGGTTGGGTAGCTCACCCTCGCAGAGGAGGTAGGCCACCTCGAGGAACGAGGCCTTCTCGGCCAGCTGCTCGATGGGGTAGCCGCGGTACCGCAGGATGCCCTTGTCGCCGTCGATGTAGGTGATGGCGCTCCGGCACGCGGCGGTGTTCATGAATGCCGGGTCGTAGGTCATCATCCCGAAATCATCATCGGCCACCTTGATCTGACGCAGATCGTTGGCCCGGATGGTGCCCTCGGTGATCGGCAGCTCGTAAGTCTTGCCGGTTCGGTTGTCGGTGACGGTAATGCTGTCCTTGGGCAAGCGCTGGGTCCTCGACGATAATGGAAGTGCTGAGGTCTGCTCCAGCCCGCAACATAGAGGGGAAACAGTGACCACGAAACCCCGGAAGTCATTTCTCTGCCTGCTCGTTTTGACCGCCGCGGCGCCGTTGGCGGCCCAGTCCAGCGTGGATACCTCCGGAGCCGGCCTGTTGATCGAGCAGGGGCTCAACCGCTCCGAGGTGATGCAGAATCTCCAGCATCTCAGCGACGTCATCGGCCCTCGTCTCTCCGGGTCTCCGGCCATGCGCCGGGCGAACGAGTGGACCGCCGAGCGGTTCCGGGCCTACGGCCTGAGCGCCGCACTGGAGCCCTATACCTTCGGGGTGACCTGGGAGCGGGGGTCAGCGTCGCTGCACCTCACGGCACCGTTCTCCCGGGCACTCGATGCCCACAGCTGGGCCTGGACCGAGGGAACCGGCGGCAAGATGCTGGCGGGTCCGGTAGTTCTCGCCGATCTCACCACCCCGGAAAGCCTGGCGGTGTACCGGGACAAGGTGAAGGGCGCCTGGGTGCTGCCGCGGGCGCCGTTTCCGGTGTGGAACCCCGATGGACCGGAGATGACGGGGGAAGATTCGACTCGTCTCAAGGAGCAGCTCCGGCTTCGCTCGCTGGCTACCGCCGACACGTCGGCCGCGGCCGTCGCTGCGCGCCGGCAGTTCACTGTGGACCTGCCCTACATTCTCAAGGCGGCGGGTGCGCTCGGCACCCTGGTGGATGGTGCCAAGGAGCACGGTCTCATGACGATGAGCGGCTCGCCCAACCGGGTGGCTCCGCTCCCCAACCTGGTGATCTCCAATGAGGACTATGCCCTGCTTGCCCGGCTCATTGCTGCCGGCACGACGCCACGGCTCGAGGGCAGAGTAGAGAATCGGCTGGGCAAGAAGCCGGTGCAGCAGTGGAATACGGTGGCCGAGATCAAGGGATCCGAACTTCCGGGCCAGGTTGTCATTCTCGGTGCTCACCTCGACAGCTGGGATCTGGGCACCGGTGTCACCGACAACGGCACCGGATCGATGGTGGTGCTGGACGCGGCCCGCGCCATCGCGCAGTCCGGCCTCAAGCCGAAGCGAACCATCAGGTTCATCCTGTTCAGCGGGGAAGAGCAGGGGCTGCTGGGCTCGCGGGCCTACGCCGACGCGCACGCCGCCTCGGCCGACAGCATCCAGGCGGTGCTGGTGCTCGACAACGGCACCGGCGCCATCACCGGCCAGGCGTTGCAGGGGCGGACAGATCTGGAGGAGCTCTGGAAGGAGCTGCTGACACCGGTGGCTCGGCTTGATGCCGACAGCGTGCGGGATGCGAGCAAGATGGGCACCGACCACCTGTCGTTTCTGCCGTATGGCGTCCCCGGATTCAACTTCGATCAGCTCCGCCGGGGGTACAACCACACCCACCACTCACAGACTGATACCTACGACAAGGCAGTGCCGGGCGACCTGAAGCAGGCCACGGCGGTCATGGCGGTGACGGCGTACGAGCTGGCGAATCTTCCGGAGCTGTTGCCGCGGGGGCCGAAGAGTCCGGTGGTGCCGGTGCCGTCGAAGCCGTCGCCCGGGGTGGCGCTAGGGCGGTAAGGCGGAAAGGCGGAAAGGCGGTAGGACGGTAAGACAGATGGGTCACCCCGAGCTCACCATGCGAGTCATCCCAAGCGAAGGCGAGGGATCGCTCGATGAGACGTCCTGGTCCCGAACCTCGACTGGGTGAGGGTTTGGGTAGGTCCGCGGAGAACGGCCACAGCGGTTTGACCCGGCCCGACTATCCTATCACTCAATGTTCGTTTATCTCCTGGCCAGCAAGAGCCGCGCCCTGTATGTCGGTGTCACAGCTGACCTATTGCACCGGATGTGGGAGCACCGGACCGGAGCTCTTCCTGGATTCACAAGACGATATGGAGTAAACCAGCTGGTATACTATGAGACGACGGATAGTCCCGCAGGGGCGATCGCTCGAGAGAAACAGATCAAGGGCTGGGAGAGGGTCAAGAAAGTGCCCATGATCGACTCCATGAATCCGGAGTGGCACGACCTGGCGGAGCCTTGGTTTGTGGACGTCTCATCGGACGACCCCTCGCATCCGCTCGGGGTGACTCGCATTCGTTCGGGATGACTGACCGGGACTATTTCGCCTTAATCAACACCTTCTGCACTCTCTTCCGCTCTCGCCCCTGCTTATCCGCGACGGTAAGCTCGAGGGTGTATGCGCCCGGCTTGGTGGAGCCGAGATCCAGCTGCTCGTGCCGGCGCGTGGCCAATCCATCCACCCGATCCTTGAAGCTGACCACCATTGGCTTGGGCTTGGGCTTGGCTGACTTCTTCCTCCCCGGCGCCTGCTGCGGCAGCAGTCGAACGCGAGCCTGGTAGGATGTCCCCGAAGCCAACCCGCATACATCGTAGTGAATCTCCACGTTCGATCCGGCTGTAACCTGGGGCACTGGGTCCATGAGCAGGCGAAACGACGGCGTCTTCCCACTTTTGGTGGGCGGGCACAGCGATCGTCCAGCCCCGGATGCGCTGAGCGCGATCGCGCCCACCAACGTTAGCGCGACGGCCCCACCGATAGCGCCCACCGTGCGCGGATTGCGCTTCCCACGGAGCCAGAGGTCCTGGACCTGCCGCTGCACCCGCCCAAGCGCACGGTTCGCCACCGGCTGCGCTCGCCAACGCGCGTCCCGGGCTGCCTGCCGCGCTCGACGGAGTGTTCGCTGCGCTGCCGGCAGTAAGGGCCGTAGTGTGTCTTGCAGTGCCCGAAACGCCTCTTGTACCAACCCGGGCCGGGAGGGCTTTCTGATCGGACGGGGAGTCCCTGGATCCGGAATACCGGAAAATGGATCGCTCATATGCTTCAGACCTCCGCAGAAATTCTGGGTCATCTGGCTGGCGGAAGGAAGAAGCCGAGCAAGGATCGTGAAAGTGGGGTCGGTCAGCTCGGCGGCTGCGGATTCCGCCGTCAATCGATTGATCCCCAATCACATGGAGCGTCGAGACAGAAACTGCATCTTCTCAGCGAGGCCGCGGGGAGGGGCAAACACAGGACCTGTCGGGCAATGTGCAAGGAGGAGGCTGGGGCCGGACTTGAACGCCTGATTGCGAGCGGCGTCTTCGGGCTATACTCTCGGACTGCGTGATTCTGTCCACAACCCGGAGCCTTACTCTGCCGCGAGACCAGACCTCCGCCGATCGGGTGACCACCACAGCCGCCTATTCCACACCGGCCGTGGTGCCTCACAAACTGCTTTTCCCCGGGATCGCCCTCGCCTTCGTTCTGGTATGCCGGGTCCTCCTCTACATCTGGATGCCCGACCGGACCAGCGACTTCGATTTTCTCTACGACGCGGCAGCCCGCCTGCTCCGGAGCGAGAACCCCTACCCGCCGACGACGCGCTGGTTCCCCTATCCTCTGCCGGCGGTGCTTCTCGCGGTCCCATTCACCGCGATTCCCCTGGAGCTTGCTCGGCCGATCTTCGACATTCTGGTTGGCTGGGCCTTCGTCTATGCGCTCTGGCGGTACCGAGCCCCGTACGCTCTGCTCGCGGTGGGGTCAGGGGCCTACCTCTTCGCCCTGAGGAGCGGCCAGACGACGCCGCTCATGGTGGCGGCAGCTCTGGTCCCCGCGCTCGGCTTTCTCTTGGCCGTAAGGCCCAATACTGGAGCCGCCCTCTGGATTGGCCGGCCCTCGCGGATGGCCCTGCTGGGAGCGAGCCTCTTCCTCGGCCTCAGTCTCGTGGTCCGGCAATCGTGGCCCTGGGACTGGTGGCTGGCACTGCCGCTGGACAACGCCGTGCTGATGCCCCCGGTATTGCGTCCCTTTGGTTTCGTATTGCTGCTCGCGGCGCTCCGCTGGCGTACCCCGGAAGGACGGCTCATCCTCGCCATCGCCTTCATACCCCAAAGCACGCTGCCGTACGAGCTGGTCCCGCTGGCGCTCATTCCCGCCAATCGGCTCGAGATGGGGATCTTCGTGGTGTGCAGCTGGATTGCCGTGGCCGCCGCGGAGTGGCTGCATGTCAGCCCGAGCATGATCGAGTGGAGAGCGACCGGCTGGCTGGTGACGCTCGGCGCCGTTTACCTCCCGATGCTGTATCTGGTGCTCAGCCGCCCGGGTGGCAAAAGTAGTAAGAGTGCACCCATTTTCGAGAAGGATCGACGGAGGCCACATCGCCTTCCGGACGAAGATCTCAAGGTTGACGTCACGACGGAGGGTGCCGGCGGGTTCATCGTGAAGGTGACCCACCTTCCGACGCAACTGTTTGCTACCGAGTCAGGTAAGGATCGGAAGGCAGCGGAGCGGAAGGCCCAGGACAAGTTGGCCGGGATCCTTGCCCGGACGAGTCGAGTGGCGGAGAAAGGCAGGACTGAACAAGAATGAAGCAAGGCGGTATGGTGGTACGGCGGTAGATGAAGCGGCGGTAGATACTGCGGCGGTACAGCCTGCCCTGAGCCGATAAGCGAGGGGGCCGAAGCTCGAATCAGCTCCAGCCCCCTCGTCCAACTAACCTTACCGCCTTACCGCCTTACCGCCTTACCGCTAGTGCGCCGGCTGCGAGAAGAACGCCTCCGCGGCCTTGTTCAGCTCCTCGGGGGTTAGGTCTTTCACGTGCTGGGCAAGCCACCATTGGTGGCCGAATGGATCCACCAGGCACCCGGCCCGATCGCCCCAGAACTGGTCGATGAGCGGCATGACTTCCTTGGCGCCGGCGTCGATCGCTCGTTTCCACGCCGCATCCACGTTCTCGCGGTAGACGAAGAAGCTCACCGGGGTGCCACCGATCGATTTCGGGCCCCTGGCGCCCTGCTCGGGCATCTCGTCGCCGAGCATGATGACGGAGTCGCCGATGCGGATCTCCGCGTGCATGATCCTCCCGTCCGGGCCCGGGAACCTCATGATCTCCTCGGCTCCCAACGCCTTCTTATAGAAGTCGATAGCCTTCGCCGCCCCGTTGACCATGAGGCTGGGAGTGACGGTGTGGTAATTCTTGGGAATCGCTTCTGTTTGCTTGGCCATGATGACCTCCAGTTCCGGTGAATTGTGACGCCCGGAATATTAAAGTTTGGAGGCGGAGAGGCAACCTTTTTGGGTCTCGAATGGAGACCTTGAATGTCACAATTCAGGCGGTAGATAGCGCGGCGGTTTGGGGGGTTGGGCGGACGGACGGTCTAGGATGCTTTAGGCAATCTCACGGTGCAACGGGTCTCGAACCCACCCCGTACGTTGTACAACGTGCTGACCTCCAGCGTCTGCGGCTCCAGCAGCTTGAACAGATCCTCGGCGATTCTCGCGGTGGCGTGCTCCTGGAAGATCCCCACGTTGCGATAGCTGGTGACGTAATACTTGAGGCTCTTGAGCTCCACGCACCGATCGGACGGCGTGTAGCGGATGGTGAGTGTAGCAAAGTCAGGCAGGCCGCTATAGGGACAGACCGCGCTGAACTCGGGGGTCTCCGTCACGATATCCTGGTCCGGCCCGGCGTACTCGAAGGTCTCGAGCACCGCGGCGTCAATCGCCTCGGGTCCGACGAAGGGGATGGTCCTGCCTTCTGCGATGGCCATGCGGGGTTCCGGTTGGTGGTCGAGTGAAAGATAAGGCGGTAAGGCGGTAGATGAAGCGGCGGTACGGCGGTAGGATGTACAACAGAAGGGCGGAGCCTGCCCGGATCTCCGCCCCTTCGCTGCGCTCAGGGTGACACCGTCCTGTCCCGCTTACCCCTCACGCTGTTTCTTTCCCGCTCACGCTGTTTTTTCCCCGCCTACCATCCCCGTCTCCAGCCACGTATGCTCGTCCCGAATCACCTGCTGCGCCACCGCATACGTCGCCAGGTCGTCGTTGTCGAACACCGCCGCGAAACGATCCTCCACCCGCCGGCGGGCGTGGCGGCTGAACAGCCCAGCCAGCTCGACCGGGCCCCGGTTGGTCGGGTCCTTCCGGTACATGGCGTAGGCCCTGGAACAGGCCGCCGTGATGGCCAGTAGCTCCGCGCCGATCTCCACCAGCCGGCCCAGCACCGCCTGGCGCTTCTCCAGCTTGGGCCCGAAGCGGATCATGCAGTGGAACAGCGTGCGCGCCAGCCGGCGGCAGGAACGGTTCACGAAGCGAATATGCGTCGCCAGGGGACCGAACTCGCTGTAGCGGGGGAAGCGGCCCCAGCCCAGCCAGAGCTTGGGATACCAGAAGGCGTAGTACGCGCCGGACCGGAGCAGAGCCTGGATCTTCTTTCCCATCGGCGCCTTGGGGTCGATCAGATCGCCGGCCAGCTTGAGATGGGTGTCCACCGCCTCCCGGGCGATGAACAGCCGCATGATCTCGCTGGAGCCCTCGAAGATCAGGTTGATGCGATAATCGCGCATCATCCTCTCAATTGCATCGGGCCGCTCGCCTCGGCTCCGGAGGCTGTCGGCGGTCTCGTATCCGCGGCCGCCCTTGATCTGGAGTGTATCGTCCACGATCCGCCAGCCGGTCTCGGTGTTCCACATCTTGGCCATGGCGGCCTCGAGCCGGATGTCGGCGTCGCCCCGGTCGGCCATGAGGGAGGCGAGGTCGGAAACCGCCTCCATGGCGAAAATCTCGGATGCCATCCGGCCGATCTTCTGGGCGATGGCGTCGTGCTTGCCGATAGGCTGGCCCCACTGCACCCGCTTGGCTGCCCATAGCCGCACGATCTCCAGGCAGCGTTTGGCGCCGGCCACCGCCGAGGCGGGGAGGGTGAGGCGGCCGGTGTTGAGGGTGATGAGGGCCAGCTTCAATCCCTTGCCCTCGCCCCAGATCACGTTCTCGACCGGCACTTTGACGTTGGTGAACCGGATGATGCCGTTCTCCAGCGCCTTGAGCCCCATGAAGTGGAGCCGCTGCACCACCTCGACGCCGGGCCAGTCGGCCTCGACGATGAACGCTGTGATCTTCTTCGGCCCGGTCCGCGCCATCACCACCATCAACTCCGCGATGGTGCCGTTCGTGCACCAGAGCTTCTCGCCGTTGAGAATGTAGTGCTTGCCATCCGCCGAGAGCGTGGCGGTGGTGCTGAGCGCCGCCGGATCGGAGCCCACCTGGTTTTCAGTGAGCGCGAAAGCCGAGACGGCACCCTTCGCCAACCGGGGCAGATACTTCTTCTTCTGCGCCGGGGTGCCGAACAGCTTGAGCGGCGTCGGCACGCCGATGGACTGCGCCGCGGAGAGCAGGGCAGTGAGGTTGCCGTCCTGGCTGGTCACCAGACTGATAGCATGGGTGTAGCTGTATTGGCTGAGTCCCAGGCCGCCGTACTCCGTGGGAATCTTGATCCCGAAGGCGCCGATCTCACCCAGGCCTCTTACGATCTCTTGGGGAATCTTTCCCTCCCGATCGATCTTGTCGCTGTCCACCCGCTCCTGCATGAAGCGCTCGAGCCGGGCCATGAACGGCCGGGCGCGTTCCAGGTCGGCCGGATCGGGCTGGGGGAAGGGATGCACCAGATCGAGCCGAAACGATCCCTCGAACAGCTCGCGCACGAAGCTGGGCGACTGCCATTCCTTTTCCCGTGCGGCCTCGGCGACTTCTCTGGCCTCCTGCTCGGTGGCTAGAGGTGGCTGGGTCGACTGTGGGCGATGCGCGAGTACGTCAGTCATGGCTTGAAGGCTCGGTTGAGGTTGTGGTAAGCGCGGAACTCCCACGGAGGCCGTGCAGCACGAGGGCAACAACGTGGCGCTTGCGCTGCTCCATCAGCGATCCGTTTTCCAGTTCTACACCCACTGCCGGCGCCACGGTACGGGCATGGATCAGTGGGAACCAGCAGAGTGAAATGATGCTGAGCAGGAGCTGTGCCGCCTCACCTGACGGGGCGTCATCCAGGCCGAGCTCGGCGCTGATGGCAGCCAACGCCTCCTGCCCCGCGGAAAGACTGGCTCCTTCAGGAAGCCGGCTTCCGCTCAGCGCTTCCCGCTCGATCAGACGGACGAAGTTGGGCCGAGCAGCGAGGAAGTCGAAGTAGTCGGAGACGGCGCCGGCCAGAATGGTCTCGGAGTCCTCGTTGCTGGCAAGTGCCCGGGCCCGGCCCTTACGAACAGCTTCCCGGACCTCGGCGAACGAGCGGTCCAGCACCGTCTGGTAAAGCTCGAGCTTCGATCCGAAGAAGTAGCCCGGCGTCCCACGGGATACGCCGGCCGCCGCACCCACCTGGTTCAGGCTGGTGGCGTCATACCCCTGGACGGCGAAGAGCCGCTCCGCCGCGTCAAGGATCGCGGTGCGGCTTCGCTCGGGGTCTCGAACACGCTCGGAAGTGGTTGCCAATCGACGCTCGCGCAAAGGGTTGCAGCTTGCTTGCTGATCAGCAAGTTACTCTAAATTGGTGCTGCCGTCAACTGAGAGTCGCTCCCGCACGCG
Source organism: Gemmatimonadales bacterium (assembly GCA_035557715.1). GTDB lineage: Bacteria > Gemmatimonadota > Gemmatimonadetes > Gemmatimonadales > GWC2-71-9 > CAVVWJ01. The sequence goes on along the minus strand of DATMDQ010000003.1, from coordinate 7,143 downwards.
ACCCACTCCGTGCGCTGGTCACCGGTGACTATGTTGAAGGAGAAGGACGGGTACCCATCGGGCATTGCAGCTCAACAAATACTCTGGCGGGACGCGCCGACATGCAGGCACGGTTATCTGTAGGTCTCCTGATCGTGGCGAGCTGGGCCTGCTCGCCGAGCGCGAAGGTCAGGGCCCCCAACTGGGATCGGGTTCCGGTCTCGCTCGAGCTGCGGCTGGCCGAGAGTTCACCAGGCCCGGGCCTGGCCCCAGCCACGGTGCACGGGCAGGGCAAAACCGTGTACCTCCGCCCGGAAGCCCTGCTGTCCAAAGGAGACATTGCTAGAGTCGAAGCCCTGAAGACGAGAATAGGGAAGGGCATCATCCTTCAGGTCTGGCTCACCAAAGCAGGGGCCTCACGGGTTAAGGAGACCACTGGGCGCCACATCGGCGACAGCCTCGCGGTGCTGATCGATTCTGTGGTCGTGGCGGTTCCAGTCATCCAGGAAGCGATCGGCGGCGACCCGAGTCTGCCAAATGACATCGGCGTTCCCCTCGAGCCCAAGGAGGCGCAGCAGCTGGCCGCCGCCGTCTCGAAGACCTGGCCTCCGCCGAAAAGATCACCGTAGACGTGTCGTCACCGGGCGTCATCTCTTCTCGGCCTTTCCATCCCGCCCTTCCCGTCTTTCCCGTCCTCCCCGTTATGCGCTGCGCCGGGCCAGCACTGCCTCGCCGTCGGTCTGGGGTGAGCCCAAGTAGGCCGTCCTGATGGCGACCACCTGGAGCGCCGCACCTTTGGGAGTGACCTTCCGGAAATGGGGCAGGAACTCATCCCACCGGACCAGGATGTTCCGTGCCCGGGTGCTCACCGTCTTCTCTTCATGCTCCCGAATCAACTGCCGCACCAGCTCGACATCCTCCTGTTCCAGGTCGGCTACCTCCACCATATCGTGATTAACCCGGCTGGTGAAAGTCTGTTTCTCGTCCATCACGTAGGCCACTCCATTCGACATCCCCGCGGCAAAGTTCCGGCCGGCCCGGCCCAGCACGACCACGATACCCCCCGTCATGTACTCGCAACAGTGATTGCCCGCTCCCTCGATCACTGCCACCGCGCCGGAGTTGCGGACCGCAAACCGGTCGCCCGCCTGGCCGGCGGCGAACAGCTTGCCGCCGGTGGCGCCGTAGAGCACGGTGTTCCCGATGATCAAATGCTGGTGCGACATGTCGGCGTAGCCGGCCCGGCGGAACGGCCGAATCGTGATCTCACCGCCGCTCAGTCCCTTGCCGACGTAATCGTTGGCCTCGCCCTCCAGCTCGAGATGCATCCCGCGGCAGACGAACGCGCCGAAGCTCTGACCCGCGGTGCCGGTGAAGCGGAGCCGCACCGATCCCGGTGGCAGGCCCGCGTCGCCATGCTGCTCCGCGATGACACCGGCCACCCCGGCACCCACCGTGAGGTGGTGGTTCCGGATCTCGTAGTTGCCGGAGTAGGGAAGAGCGCAATCGAGATACGGCTTCAGGTCACCCAGGATCTCGTTGTCGAGCGAGATCAGGCCAGGTCGATCGTTGCGTTCCACGGTACGTCGCAAGACCGCGGGCGACGCACGCGTCGCCCCTACGACCTCCCTCGCTAGCAGAACAGATAAATCCAGCATCTGCGCCCGCGGCACGGCGGGGCAATCCACGCGCTCCAGTAGGTCGTTGTGTCCGATGATCTCGTCCAGCGTACGAACGCCGATGCTGGCGAGGATGCCCCGGACCTCCTCGGCGATCAGCGTGAAATAGGCGATCACCTGCTCCGGCGTTCCCCGGAACTTGGCTCTGAGATCTTCCCGTTGGGTCGCGATTCCGGTGGGGCAGGTGTTGATGTGGCACTGCCGAGCCATGTCGCAACCCATGGCCACCAGCGGCGCGGTGCCGAAGCCGTAGCTCTCCGCGCCCAGGAGGGCAGCGATGACCACATCTCGCCCGGTCTTCAGGCCTCCATCGGTGCGCACCTCGATCCGATGCCGCAGCCCGTTTCGCACCAGCGTGGCCTGCGCCTCGGCCAGTCCCAGCTCCCACGGCGAGCCCGCGTGCTTGATGGACGACAGAGGCGACGCGCCGGTGCCGCCGTTATGCCCCGCAATCAGCACGTAGTCGGCGTACGCCTTGGCCACGCCCGCGGCCACCGTTCCCACGCCGGTCTCCGAGACCAGCTTGACCCCGATACGCGCACGGGGATTGACGGTCTTGAGATCCTGGATCAGCTGAGCCAGGTCCTCGATCGAGTAGATGTCGTGGTGCGGCGGCGGCGAGATGAGCTGAATGCCCGGCACCGCATGACGGAGCCGAGCGATGAGGTCGGTCACCTTGTGAGCCGGCAGCTGTCCGCCCTCACCGGGCTTGGCGCCCTGGACGATCTTGATCTCCAGCTCCTCCGCCCGGGTGAGGTACTCCGTGGTCACGCCGAAGCGGGCGGACGCCACCTGCTTGATCCGATTGTCGGCCCGGTCTCCATTGCCGCTTCCGTGGTAATTCGCGGGATCCTCGCCTCCCTCGCCCGAGTTCGACCGGGCACCCATCCGGTTCATGGCGATAGAGAGCGTAGCATGCGCCTCCGGCGAGAGCGCCCCGAGCGACATGGCGGACGACACGAACCGGCGGCGTATCTCCTCTGCCGGCTCGACCTGCTCCAGCGGAATCGCGTCGCCTCGCTTCACAGCCAGGAGGTCACGCGGCCCCGCCGGACGCCGGGCGGTGTTCTTGGCGAGAAACGCCTCGTACGCGCCGTCCGCCTGTCCGCCACCACCCGCTGCGCGGGTACCCGGCCCGTCCGCCCGTCCGCCCGCCTTCCTCCCACTCCCCGTCGCCTGCTGCAGTGCCATCACGATCTGAGGTGCCCACCCGTGGTCCTCGCCCTCCTTGCGGAAGCGGACCCGCCCATGATCCGGGAGTGAGACGGCCTCCTCGACGACCTGATAAGCCGCTCCATGCCGAGCCAGAACATCCTCCGCCATTTCCTCGAAGCCGATCCCGCCGAGCGGCGAGGCGGTACCGGCAAAGCAGGACGCGATCACCTCGTTGCCGAGCCCGAGCGCCTCGAAGATCTGGGCACCACAGTAGGAGGAGAGGGTAGAGATTCCCATCTTCGAGAGGATCTTGAGCAGCCCCTTCTCCGCAGCGCTTCGGTAGCTGAGCCGTGCCTCGGCAGCTGAAGGTCGCTCTTCTGCCCCACTGCCCCGCTGCCCCGCTTCACCAAAGATTCCATCGACGCTTTCGAATGCCAGCCACGGATGCACCGCCTCGGCTCCGTACCCGATGAGAGTGGCAAAGTGGTGGATATCGAACGCATCGCCCGCCTCGGCCACGAGGCCTACGCGGGCCCTGAGGCCGACGTGCACCAGGTGCTGCCGCACCGCCCCGATGGCCAGGAGCATGGGAATAGGCGCGCGCCGGTCGGTCGCGGCGCGATCGCTGATGATGAGGATGTGGGCACCCCGCCGCGCGGCGCGCTCTGCGGCACGGCGAAGCGCGGTAAGAGCGGACTTGAGCCCGCCGGTTCCCTTGGCCGGATTCCAGACGGCATCGATGGTGACGGTCGAGAACCCCGCGACATTGCGGAGTGCCGCCATCTCCTCCGCCAGCAGGATGGGGTGCTCCAGGCGGAGCATCCGGGCGTAGGAGGCACGCTCGAGCAAGGGCGAGCCGCGCCGGCCCAGGTGCATCCGGAGCGACATCACCATCGACTCGCGCAGTGAGTCGATCGGCGGGTTGGTGACCTGGGCAAACCGCTGGCGGAAATAGGCGTAGAGGCTCTGCGGCACTGCCGAGAGCGGCGGGATCGGGGTGTCGTCGCCCATGCTCCAGACCGGATCGCCGCCGGTGCTGCCCATCGGTTCCAGCACGATCCGTAGGTCCTCCGCGCCGTAGCCGAACGCCCGCTGCAGCTGCAGCAGCGATTCGCCGGTGTGGGTGGGCGGAACTCTCGCGGGGTCAGGAGCCAGGGTGGCCATGTAGCGGGCCACCCAGCGGGCGTAGGGGCGCCGCGCCGCCACCTCTCGCTTCGCGTCGAGATTGCGAATCACCTCTCCCCGCCGGGTATCCACCACCAGGACTTCGCCCGGTCCCACCTTGCCGCACTCCACCACCTCGCGCGGGTCGAGGTCTACCAGACCAACCTCGGAGCCCGCAACCACCAGGCCGTCGGCCCGCACCTTGTAGCGGCAGGGCCTGAGCCCGTTGCGATCTACTGCGGCTCCCGCCAGCAGGCCATCGGTGAAGGCCAGGGCGGCAGGTCCGTCCCACGGCTCCAGCACGCACTGGTGATACTCGTAGAACGCCTTCACCCCGGCGTCGAGGTCGGAATACTTCTCCCACGCCTGCGGGATCGTCATCATCGACGCATGCACCAGGTCGCGCCCGGAACGAACCAGCAGCTCCATGGCGTTGTCGAGGCTGGCGGAATCGCTGCCTTCCCGCCAGATGACGTCCCGGAGCCGCTCAATCTTTTCGCCCCAGACTGGCGAGGCGAGCATCGGCTGCCGCATCGTCATGGCATTCCGGTTGCCCCACAGCGTGTTGATCTCACCGTTGTGCGCCAGGAGGCGGAACGGCTGCGCCAGGGGCCAGCTCGGGAGGGTGTTGGTCGAGTAGCGCTGATGGAAGACGGCGATCGCGCTCTCATATTCCGGATAGCGGAAATCGGTAAAGAACGCGGGGAGCTGGGTCCCGGTGAGCAGCGCCTTGTACACGATGGTACGACAGGACATCGAGCAGGCATAAAACCCGGACAGTCCGCCCTCTTCCGCGCGCCGCTCCATTTCGCGACGCGCAAGGTAGAGGACGCGCTCCCAGGCATCCTCGTCGGTGGTGAGCGCGGGCCGGCCTACCAGGACCTGGCGGATGGCGGGACAGGAGGCTTGAGCCGTTGGTCCCAACGCGGCGGAATTCACCGGCACGTCGCGCCACCCCAGCACCGGGATGCCGTCCTCGGCGAGCACGGACTCGACCAGCTTGACCGAGGCAGCCAGCGCTTCGCCCGACGGCGGCAGGAAAAAGGCTCCCACGCCGAAGGGGAGCCCGGGCTGAAGATGAAGTCCCAGCCGGTATGAGTCCCGGTAGAACAATCGGTGGGGGATCTGGGTCAGGAGCCCCGCGCCATCCCCCGACAGATCGGTCGATGCGGCACCGCGGTGCGCCACCCGCGCCACGGCCTCGACCGCCATGGCGATCACCTCATGGCTGCGGGTACCGGATGCTGCGGCTATGAAGCCGACGCCGCAGGCGTCGTGCTCACGGGTGGAATCGAGGGAGGTTGTTGCGCGAGTGGCGGCGTGTCGTCGGTCGTGCTGACGAGACCCGGCCGGGTGGATCCGCTGCCCAGTGGCCATGGTTACTCCTGAGTTGTCTTGCCTCAGCGACCGGAGAGGCCGCCCTCGAGGCAATAAAAAAGGCCCGCTCCATTCGGGAGCGGGCCGGGGTTAACGTGAACACGCTAACTCACCCGGTCGCCCCCCTGGAGCGGACGATATTGAGATTGATATTAAGGAGGACCGGGACGAGTGGCGTACGCATGATGCATTATTATGCATTCGAATGCATTCGTCAAGACCGGGGCACGCAGGTCATCCCGAGCGGAGCGAGGGATCGCCCAACGCGACGTCCCCACACGAAGCTACGGTTGCGTGGATATGCCCGCGTCTGCGGAGAACAGCCACCGACGTTTGAGCTGGGGCTGTTATCCTGTCACTCCATGTTCGTCTACATCCTGTCCAGCAAGAGCCGCGTCCTGTATGTCGGCGTCACTGCGGATTTGTTCCGTCGGATGTGGGAGCACCGTACGGGAGCTTTTCCTGGATTCACTCGACGGTACGGGGTCAAACGACTGGTGTACTACGAGTGGACGGATAATCCGGCAGGTGCCATCAGTCGAGAGAAGCGGATCAAGGGTTGGGCAAGGGTAAAGAAAGTCGCGATGATCGAGTCCATAAATCCCGAATGGAACGACCTGGCGGAGCCCTGGTTTGTGGACGTCTCATTGAGCGATCCCTCGCCTTCGCTCGGGATGACTCGCATGGGGCGCTCGGGGGTGACTCTAGCCGCTCTCACCCTTGACACCTCGTCCGAACCCCCGTAGCCTCATGGTCATGCAGCTCCACCTTCTCGTCGTCGTCCTCCTTAGCGTCCTGCTTGCCGTCCTTATCGGTGAGCGAGGGGTCCGCGGCGTGCCTGCATGAGACAATAAGTCTCGACTGAGTTGAACGGCGCCGCGGACCAAGAGGTCCGCGGCGCTTTCTTTTGCCCCCAACCTGAAAGCGACGTATGACAACCCGGGAAGTCTTGATCTTTGATACCACGCTGCGCGACGGTGAGCAGGCCCCCGGCAACAGTCTCTCGCCCGAGGAGAAGCTCCGCCTAGCCCGCCAGCTCGATGCGCTGGGCGTGGACATCATCGAAGCCGGCTTCCCCGCCGCCTCCGAAGGAGACTACCGGAGCGTGCGCGACATTGCCACCGAGGTCCGGAGCCCGGTCATCGCCGCACTGGCGCGCTGCACCGAACGGGACATCGAGCTTGCCGGGGAGGCACTGAGCGGGGCCGCTCGCGGCAGACTCCACGTGTTCATTTCAACGTCTGACCTGCACATGCGGGAAAAACTGCGAACTACTCGCGACGGTGTCCTTGCCATGGCGCGCGAGGCCGTCCGCCGGGCCCGGCAGTACACCGACGATGTGGAGTTCTCAGCCGAGGATGCCAGCCGGACCGATCCCGACTTTCTCTGCCGGGTGGTGGAGGCTGCCATCGAAGAGGGGGCCACGACCATCAATCTGCCCGACACCGTGGGCTACGCGATGCCGGCCGAGTACGCGGCGATGTTCCGGGACGTACGCGAGCGGGTGCCGGGCAGCGATCGGATAACCCTCAGCGCCCACTGCCATGACGACCTCGGTCTCGCGGTGGCGAATACCCTCGCCGCCATCTCAGCGGGAGCAGCTCAGGTTGAGTGCACCGTGAACGGAATCGGTGAACGGGCGGGGAACGCGGCGCTGGAGGAGATCGTGATGGCCAGCCGGGTACGCGGTGCGGCGGTGGCGTTCCAGTGCAAGGTGGAGTCGCGCGAGATCTATCGCACCAGCCAGCTGCTCTCCTACCTCACTGGTGTCTTTCCCCAGCCGAACAAG
>DATMDQ010000002.1:0-5695 GCA_035557715.1 Gemmatimonadales bacterium | reverse complement strand
ATCGCTCGCTTATAATGCCTCATGGGCACAACAGATAATCCATCACGCGCAGCCGAACCCGCGGATCCGCGGATCGATCTCCTGCGCCGCGCGCTGGAGCTCAGTGGTGTGGAACCGCTGGTCGCCGGCGGCCTGGCGCTGGAGCATTACGGCCGGATCGTCAGGCGGGGGCGTCGGTTTCAGGTGACAGACGCCAACGGCGACCCCGACGACCTGCCGCAGCCAGACGGAGATGTGATACTGCATCTGGCGGAGCGGATCAAGCAAAGCATACCGGCGAAGTTTCTCACCGAGGAGAGATTGGAACGCGAGCGAGCGGACTAGATTGCATTTCTCCCGCAGAGACCTGCTAAGGAACGCCGCGCTGACCGCGGCGGCGTTGGGGCTCCCCTCACCGCTCGCCGCTTGCAGGCGGGGAACGCCGGGCGAGCCGCGGCCGGAGATGTCGGGCCCCGATCAGGAGCGCCTCACCACCTGGACCGCAGCGCTTCGTGCGGAGGCGTCGCCGGCCCAGGACGCTCCCTTCGGTCGCGGGGCGATCCGGGTCGGTGAGCTGGCCGTCGGCACGCCGTATGAACCGCTCACTCTCGAGGCTTACCTCCGCACCGGCGGCAGCCCCACCCACGAGCCGCTGACGCTCTCACTCACCCGCTTCGACTGTGTCACCCTGGTAGAGGCCTGCCTGGCTGTGGCTCGGCTGGCCGGCCACCTAGGCGGCCCAACCTGGGAGCGATTTGGACGCGAGATAGAGCGAATGCGCTACCGGGACGGGGAGCGACGCGGATATGCCTCCAGGCTGCATTACTTCAGCGAGTGGATTACGGACGGGCAGCGCCGGGGCCTGGTCAGGGATCTCGGCGACGAACTGGGCGGCTCCGCGGATGCGCGTCTGCTTCGCTTCATGACCGAGCATCGGCCGAGCTACCCTGCTTTGGCGAATGACGCGGTGTTCCGGGACATCGGGACGATGGAGCACCGACTCGACCAATATCCTCGCCGCGTGATACCCACCAAGCGGATTCCCGAGGTGGTCGACCGGATCGAGACGGGCGACGTGCTGGCATTCGCGACCGAGATATCCGGGCTGGACGTGACCCACGCCGCGTTTGCGTATCGGGATGGAGAGGGAATCCTCCGGGTGCTGCACGCGCCTCTTTCCGGCGGAGTGGTGGCGGTCACTCCCACTACCCTTCCGGAGTATGTGGCCGCCATTCGCCGCTCGACTGGTATCCTGGTGGCACGGCCACTGCTGGGACCGGCCACCGGCACACAGTAAGTGACAGCCTGGCTCCTGGCACATAGCCCATAGCCCCAAAAACAAAGGCGGCCCGAGCTCCCCGTGAAGGGAACATCGGGCCGTCTTTCGATCTGGCTAGTCGGAGGCGGAGAATTTACTTCTCCGTTCTTCTTCCTTTAGCCATCGCTAACTGAAGCGTTTGCGATCAGGCCGCTGGAGCTCCGACTTTCTATTCCTGGATGGCTTGCGGCCATCCAGTTCACCAGACCGAGCGCTACAAGTCAGCTGAATCGCGGATCAGCTTCTTGCTCGGCACATCGCGGCGCTACTGCGACGTGGACGAGACACGCGATTGGTCTCGCCAATCCAAGCGGAAAACGATCAATTCTCAACTTGGCGACGACAGTATAGGAAGAGACTTTCGAGTGCGCAAGGGGCGAGTTTTTATCCCCAGCCGTGCACATTTTTCACATTTCCACACAGGCGAACAAACCGCGCTCGAGACCAGCAAAGTACCTCTAGCGTTCCTGAATTCCCCGCCACACATTCGAGTGCCTCCACTCCGGATCCGAGATGACGCGGGCAATGGCATGCGTCGCACTCCTGACGCTCCTCAGCGGAGGCGCGCCCGGGAAGACTCTGCCGCTCGTTCTCCCCAACGACAATCGTCTGCCGGCTGGTCGCCTCTCTCACGACACGCTAAAGCTTCGCCTGGTCGTGGGAGTGTCGGTGTGGCGCCCCGAAGCCGACAGCGGCCCCTCGATCGAGGTGCCCGCGTTCCGAGAAGAAGGCAGATCGCCGCAGGTTCCTGGCCCACTGATCCGCGTGCCCGCAGGCACGGTGATAGCCGCGACGGTCCGGAACGACCTCTCCGACTCAACACTCAGGATCTACGGCCTCGTCACCCGTCCCGATGCCGCTCACGACAGTCTTGCCATTCCCCCCGGTACGAGTCGGTCGGTGACGTTCGCCGCGGGCGAGCCGGGGAGTTACCTCTACTGGGCATCGCTTGGCGTCTCGAAGGGTGAGCGCGACCAAGAGTCGCAGCAGCTCGCGGGAGGGTTCGTGGTGGATCCGCCCGGCGGGTCGCCGCCCGATCGGGTTCTGGTGTTGAACATCTGGGGCACCAGAACAGACTCCGTCACCTACCGCAACGCGCTCACCATCAATGGTCGCTCCTGGCCCCACACTGAGCGGATCGAGGCGACGGTGGGAGACACCCTGCGGTGGCGGGTGCTCAACGGCAGCTGGCGCAATCATCCCATGCACCTGCACGGCTTCTACTTCCGGGTGGAAGCGCGGGGCGATGGTTTCGCCGACACGCTCTACTCGGCGGCTACCCAGCGGATGGTAGTAACCGAGGGCATGCGACCCCACACGACATACGCAATGACGTGGGTGGCCGAACGGCCCGGGAACTGGCTTTTCCATTGTCATCTCGGGTTCCATGTGGTTCCGAGCACGCGGCTTCATCCCCCACATCGGGATAGCCGTGACCGGATGGCACACGATGCCGGAACCCACATGGCGGGTCTCGTGCTGGGCATCGCGGTTCGCCCCCGGCCGGACACCCCCGAGCCCGCGCGAGGGAAGGCGCGTCGGCTTCACCTGTTTGTGCAGGAAGGTTTGAAGCGGGGCCGAGCCCCGCGGGCGATGGGCTTCGTGCTGCAGCGAGACGGCCGCCCGCCGGCCGCGGACTCGATCGTGATTCCGGGATCGGTCCTGGTGCTCACCCGCGGGCAACCCACAGACATCGTGATCGTGAACCGGCTCAGCGAGCCGACCGCCATCCACTGGCACGGCATCGAGCTGGAGAGCTACTCCGACGGTGTCACCGGATGGAGCGGCGCTGGCGACCGGCTGGCACCCTCGGTCACGCCCGGCGATTCGTTCACCGCCAGGCTCACCTTACCGCGGGCGGGGACGTTCATGTACCACACCCACCTGAACGACATCGAGCAGCTTACGTCAGGCCTCTACGGCGGCATCGTGGTGCTCGAGCCGGGCAAGCGCTTCGATGCCAAACGGGATCATCTGTTCGTAACCGGCTGGGACGGGGAGACGCGTGCACCCAAGTTCCCGCAGCTACTCATCAATGGTGACTCGCTGCCGGGCCCGCTTGCACTCGCCGCCGGAGTCGCCCACCGCCTGCGTTTCGTCAACATCGGCCCGGCGGGACTGATCCGCATCGCCATCTACCGGGACACGTCCCTGGCGACGTGGAAGAAGCTTGCGAAGGACGGCGCCGAGCTTCCCCCCGGTCAGGCCGTTCGAACACCCTCGGCATTCACGATTGCAGTGGGCGAGACCTACGACTTCGAGCTCACGCCCGATCGCGGCAAGTACCGGCTGGTGGCCGAGATTCGGGAAAAGCCGCTTTGGACCCGTGAGCTGGTAGCCCGGTAACAGCTCCGTTACTTCAGGCAGCGCCGATCTGCTGCAGTATCGTCCCCATATCGAAGTAGTGGCGCTGCATCTTCGCCTTGTCGCCCACAACCTCGACGGTCATACAGGCCCGCACGTCGATGCGGTTGCCGGTGGCCGGAATGGAGCCGTTAGGTGTCTGCAGCGGTCCCTTGTGGGTGCCCTGCCATGTCTGCTCAAGCACCACGGTATTGCCGCAGACGAGCTCGCGCTGAAACGTGGCCTTCGCGTCGGGGAAAGCCGTAGCCCAGCCCTGCCACAGCGGGATCACCTGATCGGCTCCCTGCACCTTGCGGTTGGTGGCGACTTCATCGTAGACGAAGTCGGGGCTGATGCTCGCTCTCACTGAATCCCAGTTCTTCTCGTTGAAGGCCAGAATGGGGGCCTTGGCTGCGGCGAGGAGCTGTTGTGGTGACATCATGGTCGATTGCGCTGGCATGATCGTCCTCCGATCACTCAGGTTCTTGGTGGCGTCGGGATAGCGTCGCGGTGAGGCTACCATATGGCTGGGTACCAGACTCGTCAAGCAGCGTCGTTGAGTGGCTCAGCGGTCGATAAACGACATCATTCGCTCGTTGTACCGTGGGCCGGCTACCACTTCCGGTGGAAGGGCCGCATCGAGCTGCGCAACCTCGGCCGGGCTGAGCGCCAGGTCGGCTGCCGCGACGTTTTCCTCGAGATAGCGCCGCCGCTTCGTGCCCGGTATGGGAACGATGTCGCCTCCTTTGTGCAGTAGCCACGCGAGGGCCACCTGTCCCGCTGTCGCACCCTTTCGCTCGGCAAGATCGCGCACGACCGATGCCCCCCGCATGTTGGCATCGAAGTTCTGGCCCTGGAACCGCGGGTCTCCCCGCCGGTAGTCGCCCTCCGGATAGTCCTCGGCCCGCTTGGCCGTTCCGGTCAGGAAGCCGCGCCCCAGGGGACTGAATGGCACCAATCCGATGCCCAGCTCGCGCAGGGCCGGGATGATGTCGGTCTCCAGGTTGCGCTCCCAGAGGGAATACTCGCTCTGGAGCGCGGAGATCGGGTGCACCGCGTGGGCCCGCCGGATGGTGTCCTCTCCGGCCTCGGAGAGGCCGAGGAAGCGGACCTTGCCTTCCTCAACCAGACCGGCCATGGCACCAACCACGTCCTCGATCGGCACCGCGGGATCCACCCGGTGCTGATAGAGTAGATCGATGTGATCGGTGCGGAGCCGCCGGAGGGATGCTTCCGCCACCTCCCTGATGTGCTCCGGCCGGCTATCCACTCCCACCACCTGCGATCCCTCGAACCTGAAGCCGAACTTGGTGGCGATAATGACCCGGTCTCGCCGTCCCTTAAACGCGCGGCCCAGCAGCTCCTCGTTGGTAAACGGGCCGTACGCCTCGGCGGTATCGAAGAAGGTGACGCCGAGCTCGATGGCGCGGTCCAGGGTCGCCAGCGATTCCTGGTCGTCGAACGTGCCGTAGGACTGGCTCATTCCCATGCAGCCCAGTCCGAGCGCGGAGACTTCCAGCCCCCGTCGTCCCAGTTTCCGCGACATCATCCCCGCACACCCGCCCTTCCCGACCTGACAGCCGGCTCGAAGAACACTTCGTCCACGTAGCACCAGCTCCAGTCCTCGCCTCGCTCGAAGCTGCGCATGATCGGATGCTGCGTTGCGTGGAAGTGTTTGGTAGCGTGCTTGCCCGGCGATTGATCGCAGCACCCGACGTGTCCGCACTCCTGGCACAGCCGGAGATGCACCCAGCGGCTTCCGGTCTTGAGACACTCCTCGCATCCGGCTGGGGTCCTGGGCGCCACATCCTGAACTTCACCTAGGTGTTTGCATTGCATGTTGGCTATGGGCTATGGGCTATGGGCTATGGGCTGTTGGCCATCAGCTATAGCGTTTAGCTGCTAGCCATCACGTCACTTCTTACCGCCTTACCGCCTTACCGCCTGTCCGCCTGTCCGCCTACACCGGTCTTGCTATATGGGCATGAACGAAGCTGACCGCCATGGCTCCTTCCCCTACAGCGGACGACACTCGTTTGGCCGAGCCGCTCCGGA
>DATMDQ010000001.1:0-26562 GCA_035557715.1 Gemmatimonadales bacterium | reverse complement strand
ATTCGTCCCTCCCGACAGTGGTTTACAATCCGAAGACCGTCATCCCACACGCGGCGTCGCTGCGTCAGACTTTCGTCCATTGCGCAATATTCCCCACTGCTGCCTCCCGTAGGAGTCTGGGCCGTGTCTCAGTCCCAATGTGGCTGGCCATCCTCTCAGACCAGCTACCCGTCGTCGCCTTGGTGAGCCGTTACCTCACCAACTAGCTGATAGGCCGCGAGGCACTCCATCGGCGCATTGCTGCTTTCACCACCGAGGGATGTCCCAAAGTGGTCGTACGCGGTATTACCCGGCCGTTGGGCCGGCTATCCCCCGCCGAAGGTCATGTTCCTCACGTGTTACGCACCCGTCCGCCACTGAACCAGAGTTGCCCCTGGTCCCGTTCGACTTGCATGTGTTAGGCACGCCGCCAGCGTTCGTCCTGAGCCAGGATCAAACTCTCCAATGAGTGCTTGAACAGCTCTAGCCGAACGACCTGGTATATCTGTCGTCCGAATCACTAATGATCAGAGTAAACCCTATCTGGTCGGCCTCTGTGTCCGTCCAGATCAATGGGTCCGCACTCCATCACTATCTAGCTCACATCACTTGTCAAAGAGCATTTGCTGAAGCCGGCCACAAAAGCCGACAGCCGCTAATTGTAACTGATTTTAGGGTTGGAGTCAAGGGCTAAGTTTCGGAGAGCGAATCGTTTCGCCTGCTACAGCCAGCCCCCGAGCCAACGCTCGTTTGGAGCCGCAATTCAATGCGGATTCCTGAAGCCCGATTATATACCGAAGTACCCCGGCTTTGTCAAGAACTGCGGCCGCCCGTTCCTGAGCGTGCTGCTCAACCGAAATCCTATCCCCCAAACTTTGCCGCTGATCGCGAGCTCGATCAAGGGACGGCAACTTTAACTCCCGTCCCAGCGAGGCGCAACCCTAGGACACCACCACCTCCCCCGCCCGCTCCAGACCCCGCCGGAAGAGCACGGGCCCCACCGTCTCGTTAAATGCGATAATTCCCACCGCGAGCGTCTGCATGGCCAGCCCCACCAGCGGCAGCCGATCCGCCACAATAACGGACAGGCTGAGTGCCACCCCAGCCTGGGAGACCAATCCGGTCCAGCCGTACTGTTGCACGACCGGCTCCGCCCGGGCGATCCGGGCTGCCGTCCTGCTCGATCCAAAGATCGCCCCCATCCGAGCCAGGGCTACAACCACGACCAGTGGCCAGACCGCCAGGAACTCCCGGACCTGGAGCTCAGCCCCCGCCATGGCAAAGAAGATGACGAAGACCGGCACCGCGGTCTGGTGGAGGGCGTCGACCAGCGGCTCAGCGCGAACCGGAGCCACGTTCTCCACCAGAAAACCGGCTACCAACAGGCTGAGCAGCAGCTCGAAATGGAGCGCCTCAGCCGCCGCGGCGACCGCAAAGACAACCACCACCGCGAAGAGCACCAGCTCTCGCTTGACGAAGCGCAGGTAGAGGGTCACCACGGCGCCGATCAAGGCACCTGCGGCTATCGAACCCAGCATCTCCCGCATGAGACCGAAGAGGATCTCCGTGGCCGCCTCCGACGTGCCAGCCACGCTCGAGCGGGCCAGGCTGAAGGCTCCCGTAAAAAGGAGAATGACCACCACGTCAGCCAGGAGCACGACGCTCAAGGTGGTCTTGGCCAGCGGCCCCCTGGCCCCGGTTTCGGTGAGGAGCGCCAGGGTCACCATCGGTGAGTTGACGGTCAGCAGCACCGCAAAGAGCAGGGCTACAAAGAAGAGCGGGCCCGGCTCGAGACCCTGGAGAAATGGAAGCCAATGCTGGACCAGGAGTGTGGTGCCCAGCAAGACAGCCAGCACCGCCGTCATCTCGAAGACCAGGACCAGAAGGATGGTTCGATGCCGCTCCTTGAGATCAGCCAGCCGCAACTCCGCTCCGGCCAGCAGCCCGATCAGGCCCACCGCCAGCCGCTTCATCATGCTGAGATCCTCCAGCACACCGGCAGGAACGATTCCCGCCAGCGAAGGGCCCAGGGCAAGACCGGCGACGAGGTACCCCAGCAGACGCGGGAGTCTCAGATCGTGGGCCAGAGCGCCGAAGGTGTCGGCGGTGAGCAGCAGGATACCGAAGAGGAACAGCGACCTCGGCGCAATGACGCCTTCCGTGGGCGCCCGCAACGGCTCCAGCAGCACCGCCCCTCCCACGAGGAGCATGAGCACCACGAGCCGCCGGATCATGAAGCGAGAGGGTCTGGAGCCGACGTGTCACCCCTGCGGGCGTCCGAAGTAGCCTGATCCACCACTTCGCCGGTCTCCCGGCTCGCGACAATATCAAACAGAAGGACGGAGACCAGCGTCGCGGTGAGAATCAGGTCCGGGTTCAGGTCCGACCGGACCTGCGTGTAATTCACCGCCAGGGCCACGGCGATGCCACCCTGGGCCAGGAGTGCCCGGCCTAGCTTCGGAGTTCGGAGCTCCGGCGGGGCCACCACGGCTCCTGCGATCCAGCCGCCGGTAAAACGGGCGGCTAGCCGCACGATCACGAAGAGCGGGGCGATAAACAACAGCTCCGGGGAGCTGGGACTCCACGCCGCCCCGGCAAAGATGAGGAGCGCGAGGTACACTGGCCGCTCCGTCACCAGGAGCAAGCGGGTGACGTCGCGGTGTGTGCCTCCGCTATTGGCCAGGATGAATCCGAGCACGAGGTTGGTATAAATGGGCGAGAGATTGAGGTAGTAACTGGCGCCGCTGGCCACGACGATCGCCCCGGCCAGCGCCACGAAGAGGCGGCTGCTCCCTTCCGGTTCGTCCAGAGATCCCCGGTGCTCGAGAAAGAGGTGAAAGAGCACACCGCTCGCCACCCCGACGGCAACGTTGATCACCGCCCACTCGGTGGCCGTGGGTGGCCGGACCGAGGGCGACACCTGGCCTTGATGAAAAATGGCGAGGATGAGCCCAAACGCGGTTACCGCCACCAGGGCATCGAGGCGGGCAGTGAGCTGGAGCACCGGCAAGAGCGGCGAGCGCTGGGACGCTTTCCGGGTGACGGCATCGATGGCGGCCGGGGAGCTGAGGGTCGCCACCGCGGCCAGTGTAACCGCCTGAACCGTGGCCTCCGGCCAGGGGTAGCCGACCACATAATGAAAGATCCCGATCAGGGCGGCCAGAGCGGTCCCGAACGTGGTGCACGCTTCGGCAAAGGCAACGCGGAGATGATCGGCCTCGATCAGCGCCATCGTCGGCAGACGGAAATAGGTCCCCAGGAGCATGCCGAGCCAGCCGAGCGCCAGGCTCACGATAGGAGTGAGGTCCTGGACCTGCCCCGCCCCGAGCAGGCCGGTCACTCTGGGCCCCAGCAGAAACCCGATGACGATGTACTCGGCACCGCCGACATACCCGAAGCTGTCGCGCAGCCGGTCGAAGACGAGATAGGCGAGGATGTAGCCGACGGCGATGACCGCCAGGGCCGTCAATGTGGTCTGCATGGACCCATCGTACTCCGCTCGAAAGTGATTACCAGATGGTGATGCAGGACACGGTGACGTGTCGTCCGATTCGTAGGTTGTGCCCCACTGCTACAGTCTGCACTCACTCTGGCCGGGCCCAAGAAAAAACTCGGAAATGCACGCCGCCCTTCTCAAGACGCGTAAGGAGACCCCCACAATGGCGAAGCTCAAGTCGCTAGACGACCTGCTCGTCCACGAACTGCAGGACATCTACCATGCCGAAGGACAGATCCTGAAGGCGCTGCCCAAGATGATCAAGGCCGCGAACCACCCGGAGCTGCAGGCTGCGTTGGAGGAGCATCTCCAGCAGACCCAGGGCCAGGTCGAAAGGTTGGACCAGGCCTTCAAGCTTCTGGGCTTGCCTGCCAAAGGCAAGAAGTGCGACGGCATGGCGGGCCTGATCGAAGAAGGCAAGAAGATGATGGAAGAGGATGCGGAGCCCTCGGTGATGGACGCGGCCCTCATCGCCGCCGCTCAGAAGGTCGAGCACTACGAGATCGCCAGCTACGGCTGTGTCTGCACCTATGCCGAGATGCTGGGGTACGAGCAGGTCCATGACCTCCTGGGCCAGAACCTGGAGGAGGAGGAGACCACGGACGAGAAGCTCACGGTTCTCGCCGAGAGCGTGATCAACGCGGAGGCAGAGGCAGCCGACGACACCGAGGAGGAGGAGGCGTCACGGTAGGTCCGCTTAGACCGGATCCGTGGGGCGGGGCTCGGCGCCCGACAGCTGCGGGGTATCGATCACCACCCGCAGCTGCCGGCGTGCGAGCCGGGCTCGCACCCGAAGAAGCAGTGACGTTCCCACCAGGCCCAGCCCCAGAACCAGCCCCCACCAGAGGCCAGCGGGACCGAGTTTCGCAACGAAGCCCAGGTAGATGCTGACCGGAATACCTACCAGCCAATATCCCAGAAGGTTGGCCACCATCGGCGCCCGGGTGTCTCCGAGGCCCCGCAGCACGCCCGAGGCGACTACCTGAATCCCATCGAAAATCTGAAACACCCCCGCAATTGGAATCAACAGTGCGGCCACCGCGATGACCCCGGCATCGCGACTGTAGAGTCGCGCCAGCGGCTCGGGGAGTGAAAGAAAGATCGCGCCGGTTATGGCCATGAAGCCCACCCCGCAGGCAAAGGCCGCCCGAGCTGCCCCTCGGGTTCCGTCCTGGTCCCCCCGCCCTACCGCCTGACCGACGAGCACCGACGCGGCATCGCCCACGCCCAAGGGCACCATGAAGGTGAGGGCCGCCATGTTGATCGCCACCTGGTGCCCCGCCATGGCCTGCGTACCCATCCATCCCATCATCAACGCCACGAAGGCGAACGCGCCGAACTCCAGGACATGCTGGGCGCCGATGGGGATGCCCAGCCTGAGCATTCGAATCAGCGGCTGCAACTGCCAAATCTCGGGCCTAATGGGTGAAAGCAGCGGGTTGATCTCGCGTCGCGACGCGGCCCACAGCCACGCCGCCAGGAGAACCCGGCTGATGGTGGTGGCCCAGGCCGATCCGACCACGCCCATTGCCGGGGAGCCCCAATGGCCAAAGATCAGCACCCAGTTCAACAGTCCATTGACCAGATTGGCGCCGATGATGGCCCCGACGATCGGCGCGGTGCGCCCCATCGCCTGCAGGGTCTGGCGGAACACCACGAACAACAGGAATGGCAACGTCCCCGGGGCGGTGCGGATGGCGTACGCGGCGGCAAGTGGGATGACCTCGGCGGGCTGGCGAGCCAGGCTGAAGACGTGACTCGCGGAGGTGAGAAGAACCACGGCCGGGATGGTCAGCAGGGCTGCGATAATCACGCCACGTTGAACCGCCCGAGCCACTGCCGGTCGGTCTCCAGCACCCACAGCCTGGGCCACCACCGGGTCCAGGACCATGAGGGTGCCCAGCGCGAACACGGCCAAGGTGAAGAAGTAGAGATTGCCCAGCGCGACGGCCGCCAGGGCCTGGGCAGAGATGTGGCCCACCATGACGGTGTCGACCACGCCCATGGCCATCATCCCGACCTGGATGACGACCACGGGAATGGCCAGCCGGAGCATGGGCCGAAGCTCGGCCCGCCGGGGGAGGACCCGACCGACTAGTCCACGTCGGAAGGACACTCAGGATCGAAGAGTGGACCGCGGCTGATCCTCTGCCGGGCGAGGCTGGGCCAGGAGCCGCTCCGCAAAGTCGAGCCGTTCGGCGAGCTCGGCGACCTCGGAGCGAAGGTAGGAAAGCTCATCGAGAACTTCGGCCGGGAGACCCTCGCCTCTCGAGACCTCCTCGGGATCCCAGCGGGAGACGAGGCGGCCGTCGCTGTCGCGGAACGACCCCCCCGCCACCATGATCAGGTCATAGAGGTACCAAAGGCCGAGGCCTCCCACAGTGCACAGCATGAGGACGGCGGTGCCGGTCTTGCCCACGTAGAACCGATGGGCGCCGAAGGGGCCCAACAAGGCAGCGAGGGCAAAGGCGACCCCACGCGACTTTGGAGAAGGCAGGCCGGACAGGTCCGATACCGTCATCTAGGCATCCAGGAGAGGGATGGTTGTTGCCAATATCCTTTCTCTTACGGTCGGTGTCTACCGTCCCGTACCGGGATTCCGGTCTGACGAATATTAAGAAGTATCACCGGTCAGGGAGAGAGTGGGTGATGACTTGACGGGGATGACCGAGCAAAAACAGGTCTAAGAACACCTAGGGACGACGCGCCCGGCAGGACTCGAACCTGCGACCCACAGCTTAGAAGGCTGTTGCTCTATCCAACTGAGCTACGGGCGCTGACCAGATGCGACAATAACCTAGCGGCGAAGTGAGAGGCGGAGAAGCATCTACCCCCCGGGCTCATCCTGGGACCACCTGTACCCCTGACCCCACCATTGGGTCTGGACTCTTGCAGCGTGATGTCAGATACTCTAGGAGCCCCCGGAACCCCATTGGCGATACCCAGGTGTCCCGATCTGTGAAAGGATTCAAGGACTCGATGAAACGCCCCTCACCACTCCTCCATGCAGTTCGGGCCCGTTTGGTGGAGCATTTCGAGCTTTTCATGACGACCGTCGGTGTGCTGCTGGCTATCCTGATCACACTGAGCGAGCTGTCGCGCGGCGAGCAGGGAACGGCACTGATCTTCCTCATCTGGCTTCAGGGCTTCATCCTCTGGGCGGTGCATCGCCACTGCCTGCTCCGAACCCGTGGCCTGGTCGACAGGATGCGGATGATGGTGCAGGACCGGGTGAACAATCGACTCACCGTCTGGCTGAGCCTTACGGATGTCCAATCCCGCATCGCCGCCGACACCGGACGGGACGATAGGGAAGCGGTCTCCCTCGCTGCAGCACGGGCCGTGTCGCTCGAGCTCGAGAAACTCTCTTTCGAGTCACTCCGCACCTGGGAACGGCGGTACGCCCGATTCATTTCTTCCTGGCCCCGCTGACCGACGCCTCGGCACCAGCCCGATGACAGATCTGCGCCCGCCGATGGTACGGCGGGCGCTGTTGGAAACTCCTCGCCTCGGACCTGCGTAGGGCCAGCACATTCTCATCTCCGCTTTGATTCAGGAGGGCCAGTGTTCCGACTCTCGTTCATCCTGAGCGCTCTGGTGCTTCCAGTCGCTTCCTCGGCCTCCACGATCACTCCAGCGCCCAGAAACGGTGAGGAGCTGGTCGCCCTCATGCGCGCCCGGTACGCCGGTAAATGGTACCGCACCCTGACCTTTACCCAGAAGACCACGCTTCCGGATGGCAAGATCGAAACCTGGTACGAGGCGCTCGAGCTCCCGGGCAAACTTCGCATCGACATTGCCCCGCTGGATAGCGGAAAAACCCTGCTCTTCCGTAACGACTCCCTTTACGTCTTCGATCAAAAGATGCTGAAGGCGTCGCAGCCGCTGGTACACCCGCTGATGGTCCTCGGGTTCGACGTCTACCAGGCGCCGGTGAAGGAAACCGTGGAGAAGCTCCGCGAACTGAGGTTCGATCTGTCAAAGCTCTACCAGACTACCTGGCGGGGACGCCCGACCTACGTTGTGGGAGCCATGCCGGGAGATACCACCAGTCCCCAGTTCTGGATCGATGCGGAGCGGCTGTACTTCGTTCGCAGCCTGGAGCCCTCCAAGAAAGACCCGGCTGTGATCAACGAAACCATCTTCGACAAGTATGAACCGCTGGCCGGTGGGTGGATCGAGACTGAGGTGCTGTTCCTCGCCAACGGCAAGCAGCAGGTCAAGGAGGAATACAGCGATCCCAAGGCCAATGTGAAGCTGGATCCCGCAATCTTCGATCCGAGTGCCTGGAAGGCGCCGGGATGGGTCGGGCACCAAGCCGGCAAGTGACCGTGGAGGCCGGCATCCCTCAGAAGTGGTGGGCCTGATCACGGCACTTTAACGGAAGGCAGTTGAGGTTTGTAGAACCTTATGAGCCTTCCAACCTTCCGTCGGTCTCGTCTGGTACTCACCGGTTTGCTGCTGCTGTGCGCCGGGGTTGAGGCACAGGAGCCTGCCAGAACAGACGGCGGAATGGAACCCCGTTTCTGGCAGGCGGCCGGCGGTGTGGCAGCGGTGAACGGGTTACTCTGGTTCCACAACTGGCACGTCCAGCGCTGGCACTGGTCCAATGTCGGGACCCAAAGCTGGTGGGCAAATGTCCGGGGCGGATTCACCTGGGACGACGATGTATTCGGCGTAAACCAGGCGGCGCACCCCTACCACGGCAGTCTCTACTTCAACGCCGCGCGATCCAGCGGCTACGATTTCTGGTCATCCACGCCCTTTGTCACCGCGGGGAGCCTGGGCTGGGAACTCTTCGCCGAGAATGTCCGGCCATCCCTCAATGACCTGATCAACACCACGCTCGGCGGGATCGCGCTGGGTGAGGCGGCCTACCGCATGAGCTCGCTGCTGTCGAAGGGAGGCTTCAGCCGGAGGATGGGCGCCTTCGTCGTCAGCCCGGTCGCGCGGACCCATGCGTTCCTGCAGAGGCGCGGGAGCCAGGCCGACAGCGACCCCGTGCCGGCTCCAGAATCGAGCTCAGCCCTGGTCGCCGTGGGGCAGCGGAGGAGTAGCGGAGCCTCGCCCAGTGGCGTGTCTGGAAGCAATGCCTTCGTGGGGGTCTCCGTTCAATATGGCAGTGCGTTCGGCGACGGCGTGACCCGCCCCTACGATGCCTTCGAGTTCAGCCTGCAGCTCAGCCCCGAAGAGAATGTCGTCCTGTCTCATGTTGCGGTCTCAGGCGTGCTCTCGCGCCGCACGATCGTACGCTCGACCGGGAACCAGCTGTTTCTGGCACTATTTCAACACTACGACTACGACGACCTTCCCGCCTTCAAGGCCAGCAGCCAGAGCCTAAGCGGTGCCTTGCTCTTTCGGAGAAAAGCGGGCGCACGAACGGATGTGGATCTGGGACTTCATCTCGAGGCAGTACCGCTCGCCGCGGTCTCGTCCGAGCATCAGGGGGTTCGGCGGCGGGACTATGATCTTGGGCCGGGTTTTGGCGGTAGATTCATGGGATCCGTACGGCGGGACCGACGGGACCTGCTCCGGCTGGATGCCAGGACGGTCTGGGTTCACAGTCTGCATGGTGCAGATGCAGACCATCTGACGGCAACGGCGCGGTTCAGTGCCGCCATCCCGGTGATGCGCATGGTGAGCGTTGGCGGCGACGTGGGCCTGACGGTGCGGCGGAGTTCCTACCGAGCCGAGCCCCGGGTGACCAAGCGGATTCCCCAGCTCCGGGCTTATCTTCTTTGGTCGCCGTCCTGAGGCACTAGAGCGATCGACCTTTCTCTCTCTCTCTCTCGCCGGGCCACCGGCAAGAGGAGTCTTGTTAGATGTTGCATCGCCACACCCTGCCCTGGCTCGCCTTTGCGCTGACCCTTCCGGTCACCGCCGCGGGCTGTGGTGGGGAAGATCTCACGGTACCCCCTGCCTCCGGCACCCTCGAGATTGCGATCACAACTACCGGCCCCGAGCCCGACGCTGACGGCTATTCCGTGCAGGTCGATGCCGGGCCACCGCAACACATAGCCCGCACGGCTGGACTCACCGTCACTGAAGTCACACCCGGGATCCACACCGTACGGTTGGGGGAGATCGCAGCGAACTGTACGTCTTCAGGCGACAACCCTCAGATCGTCAGCGTCACGGCAGGAGAGACAACAGCTGTCGGCTTCAGTGTGACGTGCAGTCCAACCACGGGGACGCTCCAGATAACAGCGGCTACCAGTGGACCGTCACCTGACCCAGACGGCTACACGGTCACTATCGATGGGACCGCTGCCGGAGCATTGGGCGCCAACTCGGCCATTACCATCAGCCTCCCCACCGGCGGTCACGTCGTTGCTCTCCTGGGAGTAGCGGAGAATTGCACTGTAGTCGAGGGCTTGTCGCGAGACGTCAGCGTGACAGGTGGGGCCACGACCGGTGTCACCTTCGTGGTAACCTGCACCCCAACGACGGAGATCAAGGTCACCACTATTACGACGGGCTCGGCGGTGGACCCGGACGGCTACGAGGTGAAACTCGACGGTGGCGCAGGACAAGCGATCGGCAGCAATGCCACACTCACCATTGAAGGGCCTGCACTGGGGAGTCACGACCTTGCGCTCTCCGGTGTGGCCAGTAACTGCCACCTCGAGGGAGGCGATACGCGCATCGTAGAGGTCGTGCCGGGCTCGACGGTGGTCACCTTTGACGTGACCTGTTTGGGGCCGGACGCCCTCATTGCATTTACCTCTAACTCGTTTGACCTGCTGGCGGTTTTTACTATCAACCCTGATGGCTCCGGCCTCAGACAGCTCACCCCCAATGACGAGGCTGAATCCAATCCAGTCTGGTCGCCTGACGGGCGCAGAATCCTCTTTACCAATGATGTAGACCTGTACGTCATGAACGCCGACGGTAGTGGCCGGGTAAAGCTGGTCGACGGCGATGTGGGGATATTCGATCAGCGTTGGTCTCCCGACGGCCAGATGATCGCGTACGCGGATTTGAGGGAGGCAGACGAGGACCTGGTCTCAGATCTGTGGGTCATCAGGGCGGACGGAACGGGGAAGATCAAGTTAGACGAACAGGCCTCCGAGCCCTCATGGGCACCGGATGCTCGTAGAATAGTGTACGCGACCGCAAATCAGAGTGACCCGCGACTCCGGATCGTCAATGCGGACGGGACTGGGGATGTACCGCTGACAACCCGGGCGGCCTTTCAGCCAGCCTGGTCGCCTGATGGTACCCAGATTGCATTCGTTACCCCGGGCGGGAGGGACATCTTCCTTATCAACCCGGATGGTACTGATGAGGTAAACCTGACGCGGGGTCGCGGTGAGGATGAAGGTCCGAGCTGGTCGCCGGATGGCAGCAGGCTTGTCTTCACCACGGTGCGCGTCGATAACGAGGAGGGGAGCGAAATTGCCATCATGGGGCGCGATGGCAGCGACCGACGGAGTCTAACGGATAACGGGGGATTCGACTTTGAGGCGGCTTGGTCGCCCGAGGGCTCTAAAATCGTGTTTACCCGGTTCGGGCGTGACGATGCCGAGATCTATATCATGAACGCCGACGGAGGCAACCAGACCAACCTGAGCAGGAGACCCAATTCGGATGAGACTACCCCAGACTGGAATGGCCAGGGACAATTCAGGGTGGCGGGTGGCCAATTCTCGTCTTTAAGGCGCTGGCCACTGGGGCAAAAGCGTTATTGATCCCTACGGAGCCGCTTGCGGTCCTTTTTGCTCATCTTCCGACCGTGCTTCTCCTCAAATGCAGCTTCTTCCGACTTGCGCTCTCGCCGGTCCTCGTTGATAGCCTGCCCGCGGGAGTCCTTCGGCAAAGTTGAGGGCTGCTCGTCCGGCCCGGAGGGTGACCAGGGCTTGGGCGGATCGTAAGACATGGAGGCCTCGCCGAGGGCGGAGA
Organism: Gemmatimonadales bacterium; assembly: GCA_035557715.1. GTDB lineage: Bacteria > Gemmatimonadota > Gemmatimonadetes > Gemmatimonadales > GWC2-71-9 > CAVVWJ01. Next base: position 15,185 of record DATMDQ010000001.1, on the reverse strand, counting down.
TATTGAACCGGCTATGCGTGTTTAATCGGGGCGCCGGGATTCGAACCCGGGACCTCCTGCTCCCAAAGCAGGCGCGCTACCGGACTGCGCCACACCCCGTTGTCCAACACCGAATCTTAACCAGAGGGCCGCTCTTTTTTCTTGAGCCGCTCGGCCAGGGCCCTCAGCGCCCGGCCGCGATGGCTTACCCTATCCTTCTCCTCCGGAGTGGCCTCGCCGAAGGTCTTTCCCAACTCATCGCTGAAGAAGAAGGGATCGTAGCCAAAGCCGTTCTCTCCACGGGGTGCATCGAGAATCCGGCCGGTGCAGTCGCCCTGGCAGATGGTTGGGACTGCACCGTATGAGGGGAGGTAGAACAGGACGCAGCGGTAACGAGCCAGCCGCCTCGACTCCGGCGCGCCGGCGAGTCGGCGCAGGAGCTCCGCGTTGTTGGCGGCGTCGATCTCTGCCTGGCTGCCAGAGGCCCCCGCCCACCGTTTCGAGTGGACGCCTGGAGCGCCGCCGAGCGAAAAGACCTCGAGACCGGAATCGTCGGCAAAGGTGGGCATGGAGCTGAGCCGGGCGAAGTACTCGGCCTTGTGCCGCGCGTTGGCCTCGAAGCTATCGCCGTCCTCGACCGCATCTCCGGCGGACGACTCATGCAACCAGATGTCGTCGGGGAACACGACCTCGAGCCCCGCAGGGACCAGGACCCGCCGGATTTCGCCCTGCTTGCCGGCGCTCCGGGTAGCGGCGAGAAGCTTCATCAGCCGAGCGCCTTCCGCTGAGCCTGAAAGAGCTGGGCGATGCCCCGCTCCGCCAGATCGAGAATGGTCTCGAGCTGGGCCCGAGAGAAGGATCCATGCTCCCCGGTGCCCTGGACTTCCACGAACTGGTCGGGCTCGAGCATCACGATATTGGAGTCCACGGCAGCATCCTTGTCTTCCACGTACGAAAGATCGAGCCGCACCTCGCCTTCGATCACACCCACCGATACGGCCGCCACCAGCCGCCCGAACGGCGATGGCTGACCAGTCTTCTCTGCCAGCCAGGCGCATGCATCGGCCAGCGCGACACAACCCCCGGTGATGCTGGCTGTTCTGGTGCCGCCATCGGCCTGGAGGACGTCACAGTCGATCCGAATAGTGAACTCACCGAAGGCCATCGTGCGCATGGCCGCCCTGAGCGACCGCCCGATCAACCGTTGAATCTCCTGGGTGCGTCCGCCAGGGCCGTTCCGCTCGCGAGAGGTTCGCGCCAGTGTGGCGCGGGGGAGCATGGCGTATTCGGCAGTGACCCAACCCTCGCCGGAGCCCTTCTTGAAGCCCGGCACACCGGGCTCCACACTGGCCGTGCAGTGGACCAGCGTCCCACCCATGCGAATGAGGCAGGACCCCTCGGCGTACGGATTAGCCCGCCGCTCGAGCACGACAGACCTGAGCTGGTCATTCGCGCGGCCATCAGGACGAGGCACGTAGACGCTCCAGGAGAGAAGTGGTTGAGAATCCAGTGACGAGCGGCACCCGCACGACCCGGCCGCCACGGGACTCGATCCAGTCGCCCCCGACAATGTTGGCGCGGGGGTAGTCGGCACCCTTGACGAGCACGTCGGGGGCGAGCGACTGGATGAGCTCGAGTGGAGTATCGCCGTCGAACAGGACGACGCAATCGACCGCGGCGAGCGCCGCCAGCACGCGTCCCCGGGCCGTCTCGGGCATCAGCGGACGGTCGCTTCCCTTCCCCAGCCGGCGAACCGACGCGTCGCTGTTGATGCCGACGATCAGCGCACTGCCTTCCTTCCGGGCTGCCTCGAGCAGCTGGACATGGCCCGGGTGGATCAGATCGAATACCCCATTAGTAAAGACGACAGGGCCAGCCTGCCTCGCCCGCCACGCCACCGCCTCCGGGAGGGGACGCACCTTGTCCGCCGTATCCATCACCGGTTCTGCTTCCGAGGCGACGGCGGTCCGAAGAGCGCCTTCAACGCAGGAGGAGCGACGAACGTCGTAGCCATGACCGTGAGCAAGACGGCCCCGAACACCGCCTCGTTGAGTACTCCCGCGCGGCGGCCGATATCGGCGAAGATCAGACCGACCTCGCCCCGCGGTACCATGCCCACGCCCACCACCAGCCGCCTGAACTTGACCCAGGGCGCGGCCCAGCCGGCCGCCATCTTTCCAAGAATCGCCAACGCGGTGAGCGCCGCAGCGACACCGAGGATACCGGCGGCCCCTTCTCGGGCGGGGTTGAGCAGCCCGAGATTGACTGACGCGCCCACGCTGACGAAGAAGATAGGCGTGAAGATCGACGCCACGGGGCGAACCTCGTGCTCGATGGTGTCGAATTGGTTGGTTCCCGACAGAATGACCCCGGCGGCAAAGGCGCCGATGATGAGGGCCGATCCAACCAATGCCGCAGTGGCGGCCAGCCCGAGCGCGAACGCGATGGCAAAAACGAGCAGCACGTAGCGCACCCGCATCCGGACCACGAGGTCGAACAGCCTGGGTGCCGCGAACCGCCCCACGAGCACTGCGACAACTAGAAAACCTACGGCGACCGCAAACACTCGCAGGATTCCGAGCGCCTCCACCGAGGCGCCGGCCGCAAGGCCGGACACGACGGTGAGAATCACGAGGCCCAGGACATCATCGATAATGGCGGCCCCGATGATGATCTTGGCCTCCTGGGTGCGCATCTGACCGAGATCGGATAAGACCCGGGCGGTGATACCCACCGACGTGGCTGTAAGGGTAGCGCCGATGAAGATGGCCGAAACCGTGAGATCAGAGGTGCCGCCACTCGCCGCGTGCGGCAGATACGCCCAGTAGGCAAATCCAAGCGCGAAGGGCAATGCTACTCCCACTGCGGCCACCGCAAGGGAAGCGGGGCCGACCCGGAACATCTCCTTGAGATCGGTCTCCAGTCCGATCTCGAAGAGGAGCAGCACGACGCCGAGCTCGGCCAGGAGATGAACGATCTCGGCTCCCGTCCCCTCGACAGGTACGATGCCGAGCACACTGCCACCGAGGAGAACGCCGGCGACCAGCTCGCCCAGCACGGCGGGCTGGCCGAACCTCTCCGCCAGCTCACCCAGCAGCTTGGCGGCGACCAGCATGGCCGCGAGGACCAGGAACAGACTGGGAATGGAAAAGTCGTTCATGCCGGGGCCGAGAACCGGCTCACCACTGCGATTGGGCCCCCTCCACGATGTTCACCACCAGCTCATCGAGCGCCTTCTGGCGACCGTCTGCTTCGCGGCCGGGGTCGTAGTCGCCCTTCACCAGAAGGTTCCGTTGCCAGATAGGCTTTCCCTGTTTCTGGTCCAGTATTTCCACGTTGACCGCGATCTGAACCTGCCGCTTGGTGACGCTCACGTCCCGGTCTTCATCGGCCTGATAGGCTACGGGCAGATCGGGCTCATAGCGCGTGATCTGGCCGCGGACAACGGCATCGGCCTGTGACTCCGCCGATTGCCGCAGCCCCAGACGCCGCTCGACCGCCTCGCGCACCGCCCGCGAGATCTCCTGGGTGAGCGTGGGCTCCGGAGTCTGGTTGTCGAACGGCAGAACCGCCACCGTCTTTATCGAGGGGGGAAGGCCGCCGCCGGCGAATCCATAGCAGCCGCCGAGAGCCAGCGAGCTAAGGGCTACGAGGAAGCCAGATGTCAGGCGCAAAGGTGGCCCGTGTGGTCGAGAGAAAAGTTATGTCGAGTTTCGCCGGCGCGCTCGGCACGGTCAGGCGCGCTTTGAGAGGAACCCCGTCGGGTTGCAGCGTCGTCTCGGCGCGCCCGATCAGCTTCCCCGCCTGACGCACCTCCGCCAGGAATCGCACCGGATTTCCCTCCGTTCGGGCGTACTGGACGGTATCCGACCCGCGGGTATACTGCCAGGCTATGAGCGAGTCCTGCGCTAGCCCACGCAGCTCCGCCCCTTCCGCGGGCATCCTGGCAACACCGAACATGGCCCACATCAACGGATAGTTGGGGACAAGCCTGGCGATGGCGTCGGACGGCTCGGTCCAGACGGCGCGATCTCCGACCACGACAGCGGAGGCGGCGCCGCTTCCGAACGGACCGGCTACGTCGAACCGGAGCGAATCCGTCGGCACGATCCGGGCACTGCCGCGGCCGCCGGCACTGCCTCGCTCGTCCTGAAAGAGCCACTTGAAGCGATCCAGCCGGCTTTCAGCCGGGATGGTGGCAGCGACCCACTCCGCCACCTGGGCCCGGCTGACGGGTTTCGCACCCTCAGGAACGACTGGTCCAGGCGCGCTCCGGCACGCCCCGCCGACCAGGCCAAGATAGACCAGAAGGACGGGGCGGTCAAGCCGAAGATATTGTGCCATCAGTAGTTATAGCCGAACCAGAAGTTCACAAAGCCGGGTTGCCTTTGCTCGCCGCTCAGGCTGTAGCCCCGGTAGTTGTCATCGGTGAACCGGCGTCCCAGGTCGAGCCGTAGCACCAGGAGTTGGGCGAGTGCGAGACGAAAACCCAGACCATAACTGCCGAGCAGCGCGCGATCGATGCCGGTGGGGAATGTGGCCTTACCCACGTCGACGAAGAGGCCCCCCTGGACCTCGGGGAAGCCGACATCACCGAAAGGGGTGCCCAGGGTGAAGTGAGTGAGGATGGGAAAGCGCAGTTCCTGATTCAGCATGAAGGCGTGCGAGCCGAGGATGTTCCCGAATTCCGGGTAGCCGCGCAGCGCCAGGGTGCCACCGATGTTGATTCGCTTGGGACGGTCGCCCCCGCTGTAGAATCCGAGGATGCGGACCGCGTAGGTGCTGTGGCGGCCCGTCCGGAAGTAGCGGCGCCAGTCACCGCTCAGGAGGTAGCTGTCAAAGCGGGCGTTGGTGAAGTCGCCCGTAATTCCCGCCGTGAAGCTGAGCCGGGTTCCGTCGATCGGTCCGGAGGGAACCCACAGCGAGTTGTCATGCACGTAGCTCAGGTAGTGCGAGGCAAGCCAGCCGACGCGTCGAGGCTCATCGACCTGCAGCGTGAAATCGGTGCGGTCGGAGTGCTCCAGCACCGCGGTTCCTTCGATCCGGCTGAAACGGCTCAACGGATAGCGCAGCAGCGCGAGACCACCCATCGCGAGCTCGGTGTAAGCCACGACTTGATCGCCTTCGAAGTTGCGGCTTCTGGTGCGGAACGCGCCCACTCCCCAGTTGAGTCGCCGCTGGCGGTTCAGGTAAACCGCGCTGGCACTGATGTTCGCGAAGACACTCCCGAAATTGCGGCCCTGGTAGGAACCGATGGATCCGAAGATGAGGTTGTCGCCGAGCAGGTCGCTCATCAGGAAGGAGATGCCTTGCGCCCCGCCGTACCCAGGTATGAACATCGCATCCCCGGCTGCAAAATCGAGCGTCATGCGGCGCCGATAGGGTTCCCCTGCCTTCGACCCCGCGGCCGTGTCATCCAGAGTGCCCCAGCTCCACTGGGCGGGAGGAGCGCCGGAATCGATGGAAAACCGTTGCAGCCGGGCCGCGCTGTCGACGGGATAGCGATAGAGATTCCAGCTAAGATCGTGGAAGCCGCCGATGAGGAGCCCGGAACTGTCCGGGAGAGGTACGGCGTCGAAGGCTCCACTCCAGGCCGACGTCTCCCGACGCCCCTCGCCCAAAGTGTCTACCGAGAACACGTTGAGCACCCCATCGCGGTTCGAGGTGAAGTAGACGCGGCCGTCCGGACCCCACGACGGCGCCTCGTCCACCCAGTCGCCCCGGGTGAGCTGGGAAATTCTTCCGCTTGCCAGATCCAGCAGGAAGAGGTTGACCGCGCCCTCCAACCCTCCGGCCGTACGATCGGAGGCGAATACGAGGCGCCGGCCGTCCGGGTTGGGACTGGGATCCAGATCCTGGAAGCGCTCGCGGGTCAATGGCTCGAGCGTCCCCTCGGGAAGCCGGACGCGATAGAGGTCGGAGACGCCACTCTCGGAGAGCCCGCTGAAGACAATGCTTTGCCGGTCCGGCATCCACATGGGGGAGAGGATCGAGTTCAGCCGGTCGAACTGGTAGCGGCCCGCGACCTTTCCCCGCTTCAGATCCCACACCACTAGCGCATCCCTGTCGCCGTAGCGCGCGGCGAAGAGGAAGAACCCCGGTCGCGACGCATCCATGCGGGAATCGAAGGGGTGAAAGGCCTCCAGGTCGGCGGTGCGGCCACCGACCACAACCTTCTGTGGCTTCCCACCCGCCAGTCGCTTGCGGTAGATCGTGGCGTAGCCCGTCTCCGGTGATACGAATAGCACCTCGCCGGAGAGCCCGGTCTGCGTTTTCGCGGCACCGGTATCGGGCAGGAATGCGGGCTTGACCGCGAGCCGGGTAATTTCCCGTCCCAGGACGGCAAGCGGTGCCAAGCTGTCGATCGAGGGGTAGAAGTCGCGACGCATGGCCAGCTGGAACTCCTCACTCAGCTGGTCGAGCGAGCGCCCGTAGGTGGCGAGAATCGCGGCCTCAAAGGTGTCGTAGCGGTTGAGCTCCTTGTACATCAGCGCCACCCGCCAGTCGCCGTAGGTATCCGCCAGCCAGCGATGGATGCGGCCGCCCAGTGGATACACGATCCCGCTGGTGACGTAGGCGAGCTGGCGCAACGGCGGCAGGCGTCCGGTAAAGGTGATGTCGCGCAGCACCATCATGTCTCTGGCGTCCTCACCGCCGGACCAGAGCTCCGCCAGCCCCTCGCTCCACCAGAGAGGGAACGCGAACCGCCCCGACCGCGGAGCCTGGTTGTAACTCTCCGACTGGAGATCGAGCTGGAACGCGTGCACCATCTCGTGCCGCAGCGTGTGCCGAAACTCGGAGAAATTCCCCCGAAACGGCAGCGCGACTCTGCGCTTGAGGAAGTCGGTGACCCCGAGCAGCCCTTCGGGAGGAGTGAACGGCAGGATGTTGGTCTGCTCGAAATCGGTATGCGAGGCGTACACGATCAGGGGGATGCGCGCGCCGACCTCGTGGCCGAACTGCAGCGCCAGGGTGTCGTAACTCGCCTCCGCGTAAGCCAGGGCGCCTTGGGCCAGCTCCCCCGCTGCGGGATAGTAGTAAAGATCGACGTGCGGCCCCCGGATGATCTTCCAGTCCAGCTTGCGGTACTGAATCTTGTTCTGGCCAAAGGCGAAGAACTGAGCGTGCAGAGGAAGGACGGAGAGGACGGAGAAGACGGAGAGCACGGAGAGGCACCGCGCCAGCCGTCGCCTGAGACCCACCATAGTGTATTTGTTGATGAGATTCATCATAGGACCCTCTCCGTCAGCGCCGTCCTCTCCGTCCTACCTACGAACCGTCCGAATCAGATCGCCCTGGGTGATCCGGGTCAGCGCACTGGTGTTCCCTACCGCCCGGCCAAACACGGTGAAGGTGCCGTCCAGATGAGGCTGCGGGCTCAGGGTGATGAACCATTGGCTCGAGCCCGTGTCCGGCCCCGACAGGGCCATACCCAGCATCGGCTTGATGTCGTATCTCGTCCGGTTGATTTCATCCCGGATGGCGCCTCCAGGGCCGCCGAACCCATCGCCTCGGGGATCTCCATCCTGAACCACGAAGTTGGGTACTACCCGGTGCCAGCGGTTGCCGTCGAAAAATCGTCGATCGACCAATCGAAGGAAGTTGGCCACGGTGAGGGGCGCCTCCGGACCGAAGAGCTCCACCTCGAGGACCCCGCGCTGATCGGTCTCGATGAACACGTGGGGCCGTGCCACCGAGTCCGGGGCCACGATGAACCGGCGAACCAGGTCCCGATAGTCCTGCAGCGAGCGGCCGGTTGCGATCGGCTCCGCGGGACCCCACCGTGCGGCCGCCTCAGGCCAGTTCGCTTCCGCCCAGCGGCGCAGGAGATAGTTGGACGGCCGGGGTACCGCGCCGAGAAACTCGCGGTCGACCCGTGCCTGCGCCGAGGATCCGGTGGCGCCAATGGCCGCAACGGCGTTGAGCGCCGAGATGGCGGCTTCGGGAAAAGAGTCGCGGGCCGCCCGACCGTACATGGCCGTCAGCGCCGCCAGGTCTGACGGATCGGCGGCCCGGGTCACGATGTCGGCGGCAACGCTCCGGACTCCCGCATCGGCGTGGGTGAGTAACCGCCGGCCGGTCTCGATCAGACGTCGGTCCGGCCCGTCGATCGCGCTGACCCAGGCCTGGAGCCCGGCCGCCACCACACGACCGTCCCGATCGGAGCTGAACCACGGGGTACCTGCGGCTCCCGCGAGTGCCCAGCCTTCGGCGGCAGTGGCGCGATCCCGCCAGTCCTGGGCGGTCCGCCACCCGGCGGCGAGGCTGGCGAACCGGGTGGAGTCGACGCGGGCCAGACCCAGCAGCGCCTCCCGCCGAAGGGCAAAGGTTCCCTTTCCAGAAATGGCCCGCTGCAGCGCCGAGGCCGCAGCCGAACCGCCGAGCTCGCCCAGTGTGGCCGCGGCCTGCACCCGGACGTTTGCCACCGGATCGTCCACTCTCCAGGCGATCCTGGGCACGAACGTGGAGTCGCCATAGGTACCCAGGGAGCGAAGCGCGTTGATCCTGACCCCGGGATCCTTATCGTCCACCGCCTTGAGCAGCACGCGGCCGATCGTCGTCGGGTCGAGCTTGGAGGCCTCGACGTAGCTTCGGATGAGCGCGCGGGCGGCCACCGCCCGGGTAGCCGGATCGTTGTCCCCCAGTGCGGCAATCATTTGATTGACCGCGGCCGGAGCCCGCAGGCGGCCCAGCGAATACACCGCGCGCCAGCGTTGGGCGTTAACCGAGTCCGAGGTGAACGGAAGCAGCGCATCCGCCGGCGCATCCCGCCCGAGCCGCCAGGTCTCCAGCAGCATCTGACTGATGGCGGGAGCGGGGTCGGCTTGGGAGAGTGCCACCTTGCCCTGAAGCACGGAGGCAAAGAAGTCGGCGCTGCGCCGTCCCCCGATCTTGGCGAGCGCGGTGACCGCCTCCGCCGCGGTGGCGGCATCGAGCGGCGGGAGGCCGGTCAGGTGCTGAATGAGCGGCTGGACCGCAGCCGAGTCACGCAGCAGGCCGAGGGCAAATGCCGCCGCAGTTCGCACCGTGGAGTCGGCCTCATCAAGGGTGCGCAGCAGCAGTGGGGTTGCACGCGGGTCACCAATGCGTCCTGCGGCCAGAGCGGATACCCGTCGCACCACTGAGTCGGACGCCAGCAGGCTCCGCTGAAACAGCTCCGGCTGCCACTCCCGGGCATCCTCGGCGGCGAGCACCGATGCCAGCTGCTCGACCACCAACTCACCCTGCGCCCGGGCGACAGCCGGGAGGAGGAGCCCGGCACAAATCACTGCGAGGAGTCTCATGATCCCAACCTGACCGGGTCTGGAATCGGCTGCAGCGCCTGACGCACTCGTTCGGGCAGCCGGGTCAGCGCCATCGATGAGTCCAGTGCCAGCAGGCTGGTCGAGGCGGTAGCGAGCAGTCGGCCGTCGTTGGCATGCTCGACCGCATAGCCGAAGTCCACCCGGCGGGAGGCCACGTCTCGTACCCAGCAGCGGATGCGGATGGGATCGTCGTAATGGGCCGGCTGCCGATACCGCATCGCCACCTCGCTGACGGCCAGCCGCAGCCCGGAGGCCTCGAGCTCTCGATAGCTCATGCCGCTCCGGCGAAGATGCTCCGTGCGGGCAACATCGAGCCATACCAGATAGCGGGCGTGGTAGACCACGCCCATCTGGTCGGTCTCCGAATAGTTGACCCGGACCAGGGTCTCCGAGATGGGGGAGCACTCGGTCGCCATGTAGGCCTCATGGGGTTGTAGACGCTCGGAACGTCCGGGGTGACACGGCCTCGTCCGCGGTTGCGATCACGGAAGGGCAAGCCCATCTTTGGCGCCGTGCTGGGCCACACCCTCGTCGTCATGTCCGATGCTCATCTCGGCGTAGCCTCGCCTGCTGCGGAGGAGGCGCTGCTCGAGTTTCTGGACGCCGTGCCCTCCCTGGGCGACTGCCTGCTGATCAACGGCGATCTCTTCGACTTCTGGTTCACTTACTCCCGCGTCATTCCGCGGCGAGGCTTTCACGTCGCGGCGGCGCTCGCCAGGCTCCGGCGTCTCCTGCCAATAGTAATGGTGGGGGGAAACCATGACCGGTGGGACAACCAGTTCTGGGAGCGAGACCTGAATCTGCGGTTCCACGCGCTCCAGGCAACGTTCGAGATCGGGCGCCGCAGGGTGATGGCCATTCATGGAGACGGGCTGACCGATACCCGATGGCAGGCGAAGCTCATACACAAGCTCATCCAGCACCCAGCGACGGCGGCCGTTTACCGAATCCTGCACCCCGAGCTCGGATTCCGCATAGTGGATCTCCTCAGTCCGGCTCTTGGCGACCATACCAACGACGAAGCCACCTTAACCAGAGCAGCGGCGCGCCAGCGAGAGTGGGCCGAGCGCGTGCTGCGCGACGAGCCATCGCTGGGGCTGGTGATCATGGGCCATACCCATCGCGCTGTCGTCGAGGAAGCTGGCCCCGGGCGCCAGTATTTGAACCCAGGAGCCTGGTTCGACGGCTTTCGCTACGCGGTGGCGACGGAGTCGGGGGCCGAGCTGCGGCGCTGGGAGCCAGGCTCATCCTAACGGTACCACCTCGGCGCTTCCCAGCCGCTCCCCGATAAACCGCGACCCAACCTGCCGGAATCTCGCCTCGTCGTCGCTCACGACGAAACGGTGGTGCGCCTTCGAGTCAGGCGGAGCCTGTAGAGCCCGGTCGACCAGTATGGTCTCGAGGGCCCCGGCGGTCGCCTGTCCGCTGTCAATCAACCTGACATCCGGCCCCATGACTCGCTGCAGCAGAGGCTTCAGCAGCGGGTAATGGGTGCAGCCCAGGACCAGGGACCGGACGCGCGCTTCGCGCAGCTCCCGGAGATAATCCGCAGCCACCAGCTCGGTCGCGGCATGCTCAAACCATCCTTCCTCCACTAGGGGAACGAAGAGCGGGCAGGCGCGCTGAATCACCGGAATCCCGGGCGCGAGCGCCTGGATGGCCCGGCCATAGGCGTCGCTGGCGATCGTGCCCGCCGTGCCAATGACGCCGATGGGGCCTCCGCCCCCAGATTCAGTGGCCGCTCTCGCCCCCGGCTTGATCACGCCCAGAACCGGCACCGGCGTGGCCTCCTGGAGCGCGCGGAGGGCGTGAGCAGTGCTGGTATTGCACGCGATCACGACCGCCTTCACGCCCTGGGCCAGCAGCCAGTGGAGAATCTCGAGGCTATACCGACGGACGGTCTCGGGCGACTTGGGCCCGTACGGCACCCGGGCGGTGTCGCCAAAGTAAATGGTGGACTCGTGCGGCAGCCGCTCGTAGATGGCACGTGTGACGGTGAGGCCCCCAATCCCTGAATCGAAGATGCCGATAGGGGCCTGATTCATCGCAGGCGAATGGGCAGGGACACCGCCGCACCCACTCCGCCGGGCACCGCCTCGACTCGAAGGTCGCCGGGGAAGTCCACCAGATGGGCCGATACGTACGCCTCGAGGCCGGCGAACAGATGGTTGAAGCCCAGCAGCACCATCCAGTCCTCGTGCTCCTGCCGCTTGTCATCGGCCCGGCCCGAACCGGTTCGCCGGAGATAGTCCAGTTCCCGCCGGGTCTTCAGACTCATGCCCAGCGTGACGCCTTCCCACGCGACGAAGATCCCTCCCACCAACTTCCGGTTCAGCCGTGCCTGACCCCAGCCGGGGATGAGGAACGAGCGCCAGAAGGCACCGAGCGGACTGATCGGCTGGCGGCCCAGCGTGTCGGTGGTGGCAGCGGGGAGACTGGGCCGCGGGGCAGCTTGAGCGGCAAGATTGGTGGCCGAACCGAACGCGATCAGGGCGGTGATCAGGATGACGAGAAAAAACCGGGCAGCTGAGCGGAGGTGGCGGGAGCGTGTGGGAATCGAACCCACCGGAGCCGCCGGAGGCGCCTCCATCGCGGTTTTGAAGACCGGCCAGACCACCAGGCCCGATCCGCCCCCGTCTGAAAGGTAAGCGGTGAGCGGTGAGCGGTGAGCGGGTCGCTCCACCGGCCTGAGAGGCACCGCTGACCGCTTACCGCTCACCCTTCACCGCTGCGATCACCTCGATCTCCACCCGTGCGCCCCGCGGCAACGCGGCGACGGCAACGGTGGAACGGGCCGGGCGATGATCGCCGAAGGCCCGGGCGTACACCTCGTTCATGGCGGTGAAGTCGGCCATGTCCACCAGAAACACCGTGGTCTTAACCACCTGGGAGAAGTCGCTGTGCGCCGCGGTGAGGATGGCCCGCAGGTTTTCCAGCGCACGGGCCGTCTGCTCAGTGATGCCGCCCGGCACCAACTCGCCCTTGTCAGGATCGAGCGCCACCTGGCCTGCGGTAAACAGAAAACCGTTGGCCCGTACCGCCTGGCTGTACGGCCCGATGGCCTTGGGGGCGCGGCCGGTCGAAACGAAGTCCAAGGCCATTAGAAGAGTCCCTCAATGGTACCGTCCGGGAGGACCCGGATCGATTCGGCCGCCGGTACCTTGGGGAGTCCCGGCATGGTCATGATATCCCCCGCGAGCGCTACGACGAACCCGGCACCGGCCGAAGGGTAGACGTCCCGGATGGTAATACGAAACCCCGTCGGCCGCCCCAGCTTAGTCGGATCGTCGGAGAAGGAATACTGGGTCTTGGCGATACATACCGGGGTATTGCCCAGACCCATGGCTTCACACTGGGCGATGTTCTTCTCGGCGGTGGCGGTGTAATCCACGCCGCCAGCCCCGTAGATCTCACGGGCGATGATCTCGATCTTCTCCTTGATCGGCTTGGTGGCGTCGTAGAGCGGCTTGAATGCAGCCTTCTTCTCGTCCAGGAGCGCGAGGATTTCCTTCGCCACGGCCTCTCCCCCCGCCCCACCCTTCTCCCACACCTCGCTGAGTGCCGCCCGTGCTCCCCAGCCCTTGGCCGCGTCGAGCACGGTCTTGAGCTCTTCGTCGGTATCCGAGGTAAAGCGGTTGAGTGCCACCACCACCGGCACTCCGAACTTCTGCACGTTCTTCACATGGGCCTCGAGGTTCACGATCCCCCGTTTGAGGGCAGCCACGTCCGCCTTGGCGAGCGCGTCCTTCTTCACCCCGCCGTTCATCTTCAGCGCCCGCACGGTGGCGACGAGCACTGCAGCCTCCGGCTTGAGATTGCCGAAGCGGGCCTTGATGTCGAAGAACTTCTCCGCCCCCAAGTCGGCGCCGAAGCCTGCCTCGGTGAGGACGATATCTCCCAGCGACAGGCCGAGCCGGGTGGCTACGATCGAGTTGCAGCCGTGCGCGATGTTGCCGAAGGGCCCGCAGTGGACCAGCGCCGGGCCGCCTTCGAGCGTTTGCACCAGATTGGGAAGGATCGCGTCTTTGAGGAGCAGCGTCATGGCGCCGGATGCCTTGAGGTCGGCTGCGGTGATCGGCTTCCGGTCTCGCGTCAACCCTACGATGATGCGCGAGAGCCGCTGCTCGAGGTCCGCCAAGTCGGTGGAGAGCGCCAGGATCGCCATGATCTCGCTTCCGGGCACGATGACGAACCGCTCCTCCCGCACGGGACCAGCATTGATGCCGCCGAGGCTGATCACCATCGAGCGCAGCGCGCGGTCATTCATGTCGAGCGTACGGGGCCAGGTGATTCGCCGCGGGTCAATTCCCAGGGCATTTCCGTGATGCATGTGGTTGTCGAGCATCGCCGACAGCAGGTTGTGCGCCGACGTGATGGCGTGGAAGTCGCCGGTGAAGTGGAGGTTGATCTCGTCCATGGGAACCACCTGGGCGTAGCCGCCGCCCGCAGCGCCACCCTTCACTCCGAACACCGGGCCGAGGCTGGGCTCGCGGATACACACCACCACCTTTTTGCCGAGGCGTCGGAGCGCCTGGCTGACGCCTACCGTGACCGTGCTCTTGCCTTCACCCGCGGGCGTGGGATTGATCCCGGTTACCAGAACCAGGCGTCCCTTGGGCTTCCGCCGCGCGATCGCCTCGGCGCTGATCTTGGCCTTGTGACGCCCGTAGGGAAGGATCTCATCGGGGCCGAGACCCACCTCGGCGGCGACCTCGGCGATGGGCCGGAGCTTGGCGGCCTGCGCGATGGCGATGTCGGACGGGACCGGCTTTCCGGGGGCGGTCACGAATAGGAGCTCCAGTCAGGAGTCAGGAGTCAGGAGTCGAAAGTCGGAGTCTGCGGCGCTGGCTCCTGACTCCCGACTCCTGACTGCAGTTGGAACACTCGCATGGCGTTCTGGCCGGTCTGCGCAATCAGCTCCTCGACCGGCATCCCACGCACCGCTGCCACCTGCGCGGCAACGTGGGTCACGAACGCCGGCTCGTTTCGCTTGCCGCGCTGGGGAACCGGCGCCAGGTACGGGCCGTCCGTTTCGAGCAGCAGCCGATCCAGCGGCGTCTCGCGGATCGCCTCGTCCAGGCGCCAGTTCTTGAAGGTCACCATTCCGCTGAACGACACATAGTGGCGGTGGACCAGCCCCGCTCGCAAGAGGCCCATGCCGCTGCTGAACGAATGAAGGATGGCGGTGACAGCGGGATGGTTCGCCAGGATGGCGGCGACGTCGTCATCCGCTTCACGGGCGTGGATCACCACCGGCCGGCCGGTCTCGGCGGCGATGGTCAGCTGAGATTCGAAGGCATGACGCTGGGCGGGACGGGGCGAATGATCGTAGTGGAAGTCCAGACCGGTCTCCCCCACGGCCACCACCCGCGCATCCCGCAACAGATCCCGGAGCCAGGTTTCGCTGCCGGCGCTCCAGTCGCGGGCGTCGTGCGGATGGATGCCGGCCGTCGCAAAGAGCCGAGGCTCGGATCGGGCCAGCTCGAGGGCAGCCACCGCCCTGCCCGGGGCCTCACCGATGACGATCACCCGGCCAACCCCAGCGGCCCAGGCCCGATCCAGCACCTGCTGACGATCGGGCTCGTAGGCCGGGTCAGCGAGGTGGCAGTGGGTGTCGATGAGCATGCGGAGAGGTCGGGAAAGACGGAAGGTCGGGAAGGCAAGAAGCGGGAAGGACCCCGACAATGACGCCTTCCCGTCTTTCTCGTCCTTTCCGCTACCTACCCGCTGGCTGCGGTTTACGAGCGGGAGTCGCGGGGGCCTTCGGCGCCATGTGCCCGCGGGCTGCTGGTCCGGGCCAGCGCTTCTCGATCTCAAGCAATGCCGGAGCCGCAATGAAGATCGAGGAGAAGGTACCGACGATCACGCCGAAGAGCATGAGCAGTGCGAAGGGGCGAACGA